>JAVHQF010000216.1:0-2037 GCA_036170995.1 Sideroxydans sp.
GGCCTGTACGCCATCACGCCAGACCTTGCCGACACCCACGAGTTGCTGCGTAAAGTCCGCCTCGCACTACAAGGCGGCGCGCGCGTACTGCAATATCGCAACAAGATCGCCGATGCGGAACTTCAATTGCAGCAAGCGCAAGCGCTGCGCCTCCTCACGCTAGAATTAGATACCACTTTCATCGTGAACGATGATGTGGCACTCGCGGCACAAGTGGAGGCCGATGGGGTGCACCTGGGGGGCGCGGACGGCAGCGTGGCGGCGGCACGCGCCGTGCTCGGCACAGCCAAGCTCATTGGAGTATCTTGCTATAATCGCGCGCCTTTGGCATTGGCGGCGGTGCAACAGGGGGCGGATTATGTGGCGTTCGGTGCGTTCTTCCCATCGGGTGTGAAGCCCGAAGCCGTGAAAGCCGAAGTATTCATGTTGCGCAAAGCGCGCCATGAATTACACGTACCCATCGTCGCCATCGGCGGCATCACGCAACAGAATGGTGTAGCGTTGGTGAACGCAGGCGCAAATTCACTGGCCGTCATCTCTGCCCTGTGGGATGCACCCGACATTGAAGCAAGTGCAAAAGGATTTTCAACTTTATTCAGTAGGACACAGCAATGACCTCTCACAACGAAGAACTCTTTATCGAATCCCAAAAAGTCATCCCCGGCGGCGTGAACTCACCTGTGCGCGCGTTCCGCTCCGTCGGCGGCACACCGCTGTTTTTCCAGCGCGGTCAGGGCGCTTACGTGTGGGATGCGGATGGCAAGAAATACACCGACTTTGTGGGCTCTTGGGGGCCGATGATCGTGGGTCACTGCCATCCTGAAGTGGTCAAAGCGGTACAAGATGCGGCCGCACAAGGCCTAGGCTTCGGCGCACCGACTGCAACTGAATTGGAATTGGCGAACCTGTTGTGCAAGCTGTTGCCCAGCTTGGAGATGGTGCGTCTGGTCAGCTCCGGTACCGAAGCGACCATGAGCGCTATCCGTTTGGCGCGCGGCTTCACGGGGCGTTCACGCATCATCAAATTCGAAGGGTGCTACCACGGTCACTCTGATGGTCTGTTGGTGAAAGCGGGTTCTGGCGCGCTGACGTTCGGTCAGCCTAGCTCGTCTGGCGTCCCCGCCGAGATCGCCGCATTGACCACCGTGCTGGATTACAACGATGCCGCTGGTCTAGAAAAAGCCTTCGCTGAGTTCGGCAACGAGATCGCCGCTATCATCGTCGAACCTGTCGCAGGCAACATGAATCTGGTCACCCCCAAACGTGAGTTCCTCGATGCGATGCGCAAACTCTGCACCCAACACGGCGCGGTGTTGATCCTCGACGAGGTGATGACAGGTTTCCGCGTCAGCCTACAAGGTGCGCAAGGCTACTACGGCATCAAGCCCGACCTCGTGACACTGGGCAAGGTGATGGGCGGCGGCTTGCCTGCTGCCGCATTCGGCGGTCGGCGCGACATCATGAATTGCCTCGCCCCACTGGGTGCGGTATATCAAGCAGGTACGCTATCTGGCAACCCTGTAGCGGTCGCCGCAGGCCTGACCACCTTGAAACTGGTGCAAGCTCCTGGCTTTTACGACCGTTTGTCTCAACGCGCCAAGCAACTCACTGAGGGCCTCACCGCTGCGGCGCAAAAGCATGGCATCGCGTTCTGCGCGCAATCGCTAGGCGGCATGTTCGGCCTCTACTTCAGCAAGTCCTTGCCCACCAGCTATACCGAAGTGATGGCTTGCGACAAAGACGCATTCAATAAATTTTTCCACGCCATGTTGGATGCAGGTCACTACCTCGCACCTTCAGCATTCGAAGCGGGCTTCGTGTCTGCTGCCCACACCGAAGCGGATATCGCCGCCACGGTGGCGGCGGCCGACAATATCTTCGCGGCTTGGAAGTAATGGGACTCTTCTCCAAAGCAACCTTCTACACCACGGTCAACCACATCAAAGACCTGCCCTTCCACGGCGGCAAGGAAGTGGCGTTTGTGGGCCGCTCCAACGCGGGCAAATCCAGCGCCATCAACACGCTGGCGAACCACGT
>JAVHQF010000217.1:0-2018 GCA_036170995.1 Sideroxydans sp.
TCAGTGCCGGAATAATCGCTGGTTTTGAGGCTGTCCTGACGACATATTTCCAGCCCCGTCTTTATCGGGATGTGAGTAACGGCCATCCAGAAACGCAGGCACAGGCTTGGCGGCGCTATGCCGCAGCAGTTCTTCCCTCGTTGATGCTGACTATGGCGTTTGTCATGATGCTAGCTCCGGAGTTGACACGGCTATTCCTTGGGGAGAACTTCCAGTCAGCAGCAGAATACGTGGTCTGGGGGGCTATCGCTGAAGCGGCGCGCGTGGTTGCGGGGATATACTCATTAATTGCGCATGTGTTCATGCGTACACGTTGGTTGATCTTGCCCGGCATTGTTGGCGCAGGGCTTTCAATCATATTATGTGTATTGCTGATACCGCACTCCGGGGCGGCGGGCGTAGGTCTGGGGCTGGCATTATCTGGGTTTGTAGTAATGGAGATGATGCATTTTCTGCTGGCCAGACGGGCGGGCGGTGGGCCGCCAGTGCGTCCGTTGCTGTTGGCGATTTTTGCTGCGATTGCACTATGGGGCGCGTCGCTTGGTATCCGCGAACTGTTGATGCTACGGGGCGAGACAGGTTGGAAGGCGGTCATCAGTCTTTTGTTTCTGGTTGGTCTTGCCTATTTGTGGCTGCAATATGTGTTCTTGCGGCAGCACCTAGATAAGAAATAAAGAAACGCGAATGCATTACCTGGATAAATTGCAAAGATAGAAGGAAGAAAAAGTGAACAATAAGATATTCATCGATCCTTCATACAGAGTATTCGACTCGGATAAATTGTTCGATTTGTCCGATGCGACTCTGAACCGAGACGGCCAGTTATTGCCATTCCATCGGCTACACGAACGGCTGACAAACAAGGGCATCCGCGTGCATACAGCAGATTACTTATTCAAAGACGTTAACCAAGACCCCAAGCACAGCGGCTACTATTCCCTTGGGCTACTCGATAATTATGAACGAATATTGCATGAGCGACATGCACGATTGGTCGCCTTTGTCGTGATGGAGCCGCCGGTTGTTGCGCCCGCGCTTTACGCAGCTCTGCCAAGACTGACGACACTGTTTGATCGGGTGTATGTACATAATATTCACGGAGACGGATATTCACTCGAAGGTGTGGATACCGGCAAACTCAGGAAGTTATATTGGCCCATTCCCCATAATGATGTATTGGGGCAGTACTGGGGGAACGAGAAAAGGCAGAAACGCGTAGTTGTCATTAATGGCAGTCACAATCCACAGCGCAGAAGCCGTGAGTTGTACAGTTTGAGAATCAAGGCGATGGCCGAACTGTCGAAGCTTGGTATTGTGGATTTGTACGGTATGGGGTGGGATAGATGGTGGTCGCGTTCTGCTATGTGGATCCCATATTGGAGGAATCGTCGCTCGCTCATGTCGATCTACAAAGGTAAGTGTGCATCGAAATTTGAGGTGCTTCAGAATTACGAGTTCTGCCTATGTTTCGAGAATATGGCAATGGACGGCTATATGACGGAAAAGATATTCGATTGCTTATATGCAGGTACGATCCCGCTGTATTTGGGTGCGCCGGATATTGCAGAGTACATACCAAGTGAAGTGTTTGTGGATGCGAGAAAATATTTAACATGGACTGAGATGTGGGAAGACGTAGTTGCAATGCCCGCTATTCAAATTCAGAAAATGAGGGAGGCAGGCCGAAATTTTTTACAGAGCGAAAAAGGGCGGAAATTTTATGAATCACTCGAGCATATTTGCGAGTGTTAAATCCAGTTTATCCATTGAAGGCGCTCAGCTTTAGGATGAGCGGATGCCGAGAATTTCGATTTTCATACCTCATGAAAATGCTGAAAAAGTTTTATGACATCGACCCTGAGATTCCAGTATATGCCGCTGCGCGATCCTATTTAAGGGCAGCAATTTCAAACCGTGTTCAGACGAATGGGGCTGGAGAATGACTGAGCAGCCTTTGGTATGCATTTGTATTCCGACATTCAATGCTGAAAAAACAGTTCGCGAAACCTTGAGGTCTA
>JAVHQF010000218.1:0-2012 GCA_036170995.1 Sideroxydans sp.
ATGGATTTCACGGTATTTCATCGCCGACGTCTTGGCTTTTGAATGGACTCTCGGTCGGGTTCGACACTATTTCTCTCGTCTATCAGCCGCTGCAGCAAATAGTTAGTCTTTCGTTGCTCTGCAATCAGTTCCAAAAGTAACGAGTCGGTTCTGGTTTCAACGACCGTTTCGAGCCACTTGCCTGCATCAAGGTCGTACCACCCCATCGGATCATCTGGTGTTTCCACCGCTTGAATTGCACGATCACCCGGTAAATTCTCCGATGCCCTAGCCTCTATCGCGTTCTTAAAAGCTGTCCGAACCGCATGTCTGCCGTGATTTATGAAAACAGTTGCGGACTTGGGATCAAGCGCTGATTTTGCACTCGTCTTGACCTTGAAAATAAAATCCATCAACCCACGTTGATCTGCGTGACCAGAATAATAGCCCTGCAACTGAATGAGTTTTAGAGTCACATCTTCTGGATTGAATCGTTCCTCACCGATCTCCAAGAGCTCAACTGGCAGTGGCGTGCCGCCTTGCTTGGCCAGGCAGACGGCTTGAATGGCTCCGCCCAATGACCCGTCTGCCATGTACCCATTTGTCAGAAGCACAGTTCGTCTTTTCGCGGTTAGCGTTTTTTTGAAATGCTCCAGAACGGGGCCCCCATTGCACATGCCTCCTCCAGTAATCAGGATTCGACCATTTTCTTGAAGGACTGAAGGTCTTGGTGTTGGGTACTTTGTTTTGTAGCGAATCGCATGAACCCCAATCGGAATAGTGACTTCCTCGTCGTTGTCTGCCGGTAGCAACTCTTTAAGCAATGCGTCCACTTCAAGTTCGCTAGCAAGGCCGAACCGCTCAGCCATATGTCTGTTGCGATAGGCAGTTTCCTCAGGATTGAAATGCAGCCTGCTGCAAAGTTCGTCCCGGAATACGGCGCTCATTTTCCTCGCCAAAATTGAATCCAACACAATTTCAACCGGGTATGTGTGCCGAGATTCAGTCATCAACTTCTTGATGTCTTCAACTGAAACTGTTGCGTTATCGACGAGGCGAAAATTTTTCCTACCTGTACTGTCGGCCTCTGCAAAGCAATTTAGCCATTTGTCCTGGTCTACAACCGGAAGTGTGCCAATTGCCCGCAATAGGCATTTGTGAACAGCGTGATCCCATGCGGCATTTTCAAATTCATCACCAAAATCGCTCGGAAAATACGATGGTGTTTGGCTCAATTCTTGGGATGAAAAATGCCTTTGAAAAGTAAGGACCAAATCGAAGAGCAGTTCCTGAGTTCGCTGCAATGAAAATGCCGGAATGAGGACCAGGCTTTTCTTGTCAAAAACTTCTTCTTGAATGATCTTCCGAAGGCACTCAAGCCGTCCATCGTAATCTGAACTCGCCTGGTCGCGATCTTTACCGCCGTAAGTGGATTCGACGATGATCGCTTTTGGATAACCAAAAATACCCTGCCGCCCAGCAAGTAGCGGTTGATAAGGGTTGTCTTTTGTGTTGTTACCGAGGTCACCACTCATGACCAGGTATTCCTTCTCGCTGCTTTGATTTAACCAGCCGATAGTGATTGATGTCGCACCAAGAATATGCGCAGACCTCGTGAACGAGGCGAATAGATCATCAGCAATCGGCAGCAATCTAGACCAGCCAAACTCTTGCCGATCATCAATGTGATCAAACCGGATGCAGTCCACGTCGCCCTCAGAAAACAAGTCTCCGTTGTGGAACGCGGAATCAAGCAGTGAAAGTCGCGCCAATCGTGCAGTTGCTTTCGTACAAATCACCCGGCCTGTGAAGCCGTCTTTGTAGAGTTTTGGAATCAAGCCGCAATGATCTTGGTGAGCATGGGTCAACAATACAAAATCGATTTCTGACGGTTCGAATGGAAAGGCCGATGAGTTTTTCTTGAAATCATCGCCTTCGCCCTGAACCAATCCGCAATCGACGAGAAACTGGCTATCTTTTCTCGGGTAATAAAAATGTGTGCATGAGCCAGTGACGTGACCACCGGTGGCTCC
>JAVHQF010000219.1:0-9666 GCA_036170995.1 Sideroxydans sp.
GGGGTACAAGCGGCGCGATGAAATCCATCAGCGCCAACCATTGAATCTTGCGCCCCCGTGCAAACAGCGCCATCGCAACGAGCACACCAAGGAAGCCACCATGAAACGACATGCCGCCTTCCCATACCGCTAATATTTTGAAGGGATGCGAAAAATAATAGCTGGGGTTATAGAACAGTACCTCGCCCAAGCGGCCGCCCAACACTACTCCCAGCACACCGTAGAAAAGCAGGTCGTCGAGAAATTTCTCATCCCACGGTTTAGCCCCCTCGCCCGCTTGCGGGAGAGGGTTAGGGAGAGGGCGGGATTTTGAATTGAACGCCTGCAAGCGCATCCGCCCTAGCCAGATGAAACACGCGAAGGCTAGCAGATACATCAGCCCATACCAATGGATGCCAAAAGGGCCGAGGTGGATGGCGACGGGGTCGAATTGTGGGTGGGTGAACATGGGGCGGGAATGTAACACAAGGCAAAATTAAAAATTATTTACGCTGCTGAAATGGATTGACCTTGTGCGGGGGGGGGGGTAACCTGCGCGCGGTTTTTTTAGAAACATTCACGTAACATTATAGGGATAAGCCATGAAGAAAAGCGTTATTAGTCTCGCGGTAGGTGCATTGTTTTTAAGTGGATGCGCCACTATTTTTGAAGGCGGCACGCAGCCCGTCACATTCAAGAGCGTGCCCGATGCGGCGGCGATTTCAGTATTTAATCGCGCAGGAGAAAAGATACACGTGGGAACAACGCCCACGACGGTGACGCTCAAACGCGGCGCCGGTTTCTTCAAATCAGAGTCCTATAACGTTAAAGTTTCTAAAGAAGGGTATGCAACCAAGGACTTCACAGTGACTGGCTCGGTGAACGGTTGGTATGTTGCTAACATTTTGTTCGGCGGAATAATTGGTTTGTTGATAATTGATCCGATTACGGGCGCGATGTATGACCTAACGCCAGATACCGTGAATGCGACCTTGGATGCGATGAATGTGAAAACATCTAGCAATGAACGTTCGCTTACTGTGGTATTGGCCGAGCAACTCCCTGCTGATGCTTGGAAAAATGCACGCTTGATTAAGACAAACTAAGCATGTTTGTCTTAATGGGAAACTGCCCGCCCCGTGCGGGCAGTTCTGTTTTTAATCGTCGTTTTTTATTTTCACGCAGTCCATTTTTATTTCTCAAAATCGCTGTGCTTGAATTTACTCATCTTGTTGAGTAAATTTTTTATATGGCCATCAGCCGCCTCTATTGGGGGCAGCTGATGGAATCTACAGTGGGGGCGCATCTGGCCAACGCGGCGTCGGCAGGGCAGTGTGAGGTTTTTTATTGGCGAGAGCGCAATCGCGAAGTGGATTTTGTGGTGCGCGCTGGACGTAAATTAACCGCTATCGAAGTGAAGAGTGGTCGCGCCAGCGAGGTGCTGCCAGGTATGCAGGCCTTCAAGGAAGCGTTTAAGCCTGATCGCCTGTTGTTGATTGGAGGTACTGGCATTGCGATTGAATATTTCTTATCTACACCCATTAGCAAGTGGGTGAATTGATAGCCTCTGTAGTTTAGAATCGCCCATCTGCTTATCAATTTAGGAATCCGCACCATGCCTCAATACCGCTCACACACTTCCACCCACGGCCGCAACATGGCGGGCGCTCGCTCTTTGTGGCGCGCGACAGGCATGAAAGATGGTGATTTCGGCAAGCCCATCATCGCCATCGCCAATTCGTTCACCCAGTTTGTGCCGGGGCACGTCCATCTGAAGGACTTGGGTCAGATGGTGGCGCGCGAGATAGAGAAGGCAGGCGGCATCGCCAAGGAATTCGACACCATCGCGGTGGATGACGGCATCGCCATGGGGCATGACGGCATGTTGTATTCCTTACCTTCGCGCGACCTCATTGCCGACTCCGTTGAATATATGTGCAACGCGCATTGTGCCGATGCGTTGGTGTGCATCTCCAATTGCGACAAGATCACGCCGGGCATGTTGATGGCGGCGATGCGCTTGAACATTCCCGTGGTTTTCGTCTCCGGTGGGCCGATGGAAGCGGGCAAAGCGACTTTGCAGGGTAAAGTTGTTGGGCTGGATCTGGTGGATGCGATGGTGGCGGCGGCAGATAGCCGTGTGAGCGATGCGGATGTGAATGCGATCGAACGTTCCGCGTGCCCGACTTGTGGGTCTTGCTCCGGCATGTTCACCGCAAATTCGATGAACTGCTTGACCGAAGCTCTGGGCTTGTCATTACCGGGCAACGGTTCGCTGGTGGCGACCCACGCCGAGCGCAAGCAACTTTTCTTGCGTGCTGGGCGCACGGTGGTGGAGTTGTGCAAACGTTACTACGAGCAAGATGACACCTCGGTGTTGCCGCGCAGCATCGCCACCTTCAAGGCTTTCGAGAATGCGATGACGCTGGACATCGCCATGGGTGGCTCGACCAATACCGTGCTGCATCTGCTCGCCATCGCACGCGAGGCGGGCGTGGATTTCACCATGAAGGATATGGATAGGTTGTCGCGCCATGTGCCGACCTTGTGCAAGGTCGCTCCCTCGTCTGAATACCATTTGGAGGATGTGCACCGTGCGGGCGGTATCGCCGCTATCTTGGGCGAGTTGGATCGTGCGGGGTTGTTGCATGGTGAGGTCAGCACCGTGCACAGCCAGACGCTGCGCGAAGGGTTGAAGCAATGGGACATCGCACAAACTCAAAACGAGGAGGCGAAGAAGTTCTTCCGTGCCGCTCCTGGTGGCATCGTCACCACCATCGCCTTTTCACAGTCCATGTTGTATCCAGAGTTGGATACGGATAGGGCTCAGGGCTGTATTCGTGATGCAGCCCATGCTTACTCCAAAGACGGTGGTTTGGCTGTGCTGCATGGCAACATTGCACTGGATGGTTGCATCGTGAAGACGGCGGGCGTGGACGAGAGCATTCTCAAATTTAGCGGACGTGCGCGCGTATTTGAAAGTCAGGATGCCGCAGTGGCAGGCATCCTTGCCGACCAAATTGTGGCGGGCGACGTGGTGGTTATTCGCTACGAAGGTCCAAAAGGGGGGCCGGGGATGCAAGAGATGTTGTACCCGACTTCATATCTCAAATCGAAAGGCTTGGGCAAAGCCTGCGCATTGCTGACCGATGGTCGTTTTTCTGGAGGCACATCAGGCTTGAGCATCGGCCATGCGTCACCCGAAGCGGCGAGTGGCGGTGCGATCGGCTTGGTGCAGGAGGGTGACCGCATCGACATTGACATTCCGAATCGCAGCATCAATCTGGCGATCTCCGCAGCCGAGATGGCGCAACGTCGCGTCGCGATGGATGCCAAAGGCAAGCAAGGCTGGAAGCCCGCCGCAGAGCGCCCGCGTAAGATTTCTGCCGCACTGCGTGCGTATGCCGCGATGGTAACCAGTGCCGACAAGGGGGCAGTACGTGACGTGTCTTTGGTAGAAGGAAAGTAGCACTCATCAGTGGGAAGGAGGCGGTATCGTGAAAGCAATACTGGTTGCAAATCCCAAGGGTGGTAGCGGAAAGAGTACGCTTTCTACCAATATCGCGGGCTATCTTGCTTCACGCGGACAGCGTGTCGCTATCCTCGACCTAGACAGACAGAAGTCATCCACTCAATGGCTGGCAAATCGCCCACGTAATTTGCCCAGTATCGAGCTGATGCAATCTGATGTGGTGCGGGAATCACCGCTTGATTGGCTGGTTATAGATTCGCCCGCTGGCCTGCATGGAAAGAACTTGGAACATGCGTTGAAGCTGGTTCACCGCGTCATTGTGCCCATTGCACCTTCGGCTTTCGATATACAGGCTAGCCTCGATTTTCTGCAAGTGTTGCATCACGAAAAGATAATACGCAAAGGCAAAGTGTCGGTGGGCATAGTGGGTATGCGCATGGATTCGCGCACGCGCGCTGCATTGACATTGGAACAATTTTTGAAAGGGCTTGAGCTCCCTGTGTTGGCGTATTTGAGAGAAACGCAAGCCTATGTGAATGCAGGATTCGAAGGCAAAACGTTGTTCGATTTACCCCTCTCGGTGGCACAACGTGAGTTGGAACAATGGCAATATCTACTGGCTTGGTTGGAGCAGGAAGTAGAAGACTAAAATTTTTGAAAGAGGAAAGCGTAATGAAGCGTAAATTTTTATTGTTACTGGGCGTGTTAGCACTTGCAGCTTGTCAAGAAAAAGAATCGCCACAAGTAACGGCTACACCAGTGCCTGCCTTGCATGAGGTCGTAACGTCCTCTGTTCCAGTCGCTGAGGCCGTAAGCAAGCCAGTTGAGTCCACTGCGGCAGCGAGTGTTGTACCACCGAAGGAAGTGGCAAAAGTTTCTGCGAATGCACCTGTTCAGAAACCCGCCAAACCTGCCTCAACCACTAAAGTTGCAACGGCTGCAATGATGGTGGCAGAGGCCAAGTCTGATTTGGTTGCCCCATTGGCTCAATCCGAAGTGGCTAGCGTGCCTTCCGCCAAGCCTGAAACGATGCCAGTGACTGCAAAACCGGCGGCTGTGAATGAACTTGTCACCCCTAAGGTGGCCGCTCCAACTGTATCCGATGCAGAAGGTATCGCCTTGGCTAAGAAGCGTAATTGTTTTGCTTGCCATGCTTTGGATAAAAAAGTTGTAGGCCCAGCATGGAAAGACGTGGCCGCAAAATATCGAGGGGATGCAGGGGCGCAAGCACGCTTGGAGACAAAGATAGCCAAGGGAGGCAGCGGTGTTTGGGGTGGCATGGCAATGCCCCCACAAATACAAATTCCGACGGAAGAGCGTACGCAACTTGTACGGTTTATCCTCAACTTGAAATAACACGTCAACTAGATTGTAAAGTTGGCGTTGTTTCCTGACCGCTTACTGTTTGCAATTCATGCGGGGTTGTTTAGAATGCGTCCGGGGTAATTACTCCGCTCGTTGTGAATGCAGTCAAAACTTAAAAATGGAGAAATACATGAAATCTATCGTTACAAGCATGATCGTCGCAGCAGGCCTGATGGTTGCTGGTTCTGCAATGGCAACTGAAATGCCAGCACTGGCTAAGAAGAACAACTGCACCGCTTGTCATGCAATCGACAAAAAGGTGGTTGGTCCAGCATGGATGGATGTTTCCAAGAAATACAAGGGTGATGCTGGTGCAGAAGCTAAGCTGATCACCAAGGTATCCAAGGGTGGTAGTGGCGTATGGGGATCGATGCCAATGCCTGCCAATGATGCTGCTGGCAAGAAGCAAGATGATATGAAAGCACTGGTTCAGTTCGTTCTGGGTCTGGCTAAGTAATATTTAGATACCCGTGTCAAACAAAAAAGCTGGCTTTTGCCAGCTTTTTTGTTGCTCGACGTATTGATTACTTGGCTAGTTTGCTGTGACGGACGGAGTAGGTGAAGTAGACGATTACGCCGATGGTCAACCATACAGTAAAACGCAACCAAGTCTGCGCCGGAAGGAATGCCATCAATCCCGCGCAAGAAATCATGCCCAGTATTGGCAAGAGGAATCCAAAGGGGTTTTTGAATGGGCGAGGTAGATTGGGTTGCCGGATGCGTAGCACGATGACACCCAAGCACACCAAGACGAACGCAGCCAATGTGCCGATATTCACTAGTTCAGCCAAGGTGCCGAGCGGGAAGAAACCTGCCGCCATCGCTATGATGATACCTGTGATGACGATGATGCGAACAGGGGTCTTTCTGGTGTGATCCACTTTTGATAAGAACGGTGAAACCAACCCGTCACGTGCCATGGACAGGATGATGCGGGTGAGTGCGTAGTAAAGCACCAGCATGACCGTGGTCAGCCCAGCGATGACGCCGGTGGCCACTAAAGCGGACGCCCAGTTGTATCCTAGTAGTTGAAGTGCGTGTGCAACAGGTGATGGCACATTCAATTGTGAATAAGGCACGATACCCGTCAGCAACCCAGAAACAATGATGTAGATCACAGTGCAGAACGCGAGAGAGGCAATGATGCCCGTAGGCAGATCGCGTTGCGGGTTCTGGGCTTCTTCGGCGGCAGTTGATACGGCATCAAAACCCACGTAGGCAAAAAATACGAGCGATGCGCCCGCCAAAACTCCTGTGGTTCTTCCGTCTGGCAAGGTGTTGAACCAACCGTAAGGCATAAACGGATGCCAGTTCATTGGCTCAACGTTGAAGGCGGCGATGCTGACGAACACGATGATGGTCAATACTTTGATGAATACCATCGCAGTGTTGAGTTTTGCACTTTGCCGCACGCCGATGATGAGTAAGCCCATCAAGATGAGAATGATGGATGTAGCTGGTAGGTTTATGAGTCCGCCTAACGCGGGGGATTTCGTTAGCGCATTGGGCAAGCCCATTCCCATCGCAGTGAGTGCATTGTTGAAATAACCTGACCAGCCGTTGGCGACCGCAGCAACCGAAACGCTGTATTCCAGCAGCAATATCCAGCCAATCATCCAAGCGACGACTTCGCCGAAAGCCACATAACTGTATCCGTAAGCGCTGCCGCAGCCACCTACCGAAGCAGCGAGTTCGGCATAGGCAAGCGCTGCGAATGCGCAGGCCAGCCCTGAAATCACGAATGACAGCACCACCGCAGGTCCTGCTTGATTAGCCGCCGCGATACCCGTAAGGACAAAGATACCTGTTCCAATAATGGCGCCAACGCCGAGAAGCGTGAGGTCGAATGCGCTCAAACATCTTTTGAGACCAGAGCTTTCCGATACGTCAATGACGGGCTTGGTGCGAAACAAAGCTTTCAACATGGTGGTTTCTCCCTGAATTTTGTGCTCACAATTATGCCCGATTAGAGCCGATCTAGAACGCCTTCAGTAATAACTTGGTGGCCAACATCAACAGCAATAACGCGAACCCCTTGCGTAACACCAATACATTGATTCGGTGCGCCGTTTTAGCGCCGAGTGGGGCCGTGAAAACACTCGCGAGCGCCGCCCAAAATAGAGCGGGAAAATAGACGAAGCCGAGGTGAAGTTCGGGTAGCGCTGGAATATGTAAGCCAATCAGAATATAGCCAATCGTGCCGCCGACCGCGATGGGGAAGCTAATGGCTGAAGCCGTGCCAATGGCGCGCCGCAAGGGCACGTTGCACCAAATCAAAAAGGGGATGACCACTGTCCCACCACCAATTGAGACCAAACTACTCAGCCACCCAGTGAACGTGCCAAACAGGCTCATCCCTGCCACACCTGGCAGCTCACGCTCGGCATGTGGTTTGAAATCCAGCAATATCTGCACGGCTGCGAAGTAGACAAACAACGCGAAGAACACCATCAAGAAATGTGGCGACACCAGTGCGGCGGAGGATGCGCCCAGTGCGGTTCCCATTAGAATGCCCGGCGTGATATTGCGGAATACCTGCCAATCCACTGCACCGTGTTGGTGATGTTTGCGTAGGCTCGCCAAAGAGGTGAACAAAATAACGGCCATACTAGTTCCCAGCGCGAGGTGCATGGTGTGTTCAAGCGGCAAACCTTGTGCATCGAATAGCCACAGGAATACGGGTACAAGAATCGTCCCGCCGCCGATACCGAACATCCCGCCGAGGAAGCCAGCCAAAGCGCCCAGTATCAGATAGGCTAAATACCATTCCATCAAACAACTCCTGTGGTTTCAACTTGCTTGGCTCCCACCTTGTCAGGGGGAGAGCTGTCGTGGCTATTATTTGCTCGCCAATTTATTTGTGATGAAGCGCCACTCGGATGGATCCACTGGTGTGATAGACAGTCGATTGCCGCGTTGCAAGGTGCGCATGTTTTCCAGTTCGGGATGGCGACGCATTTCGTCGAGTGAAATGAGCGTGATTTTCTTCACCAGTTGCACGTCGACATTGAACCAGCGCGGTGTTTCTTGTGTAGCCTTCTCGTCGAAGTATTTATTTTTTTTGTCGAACTGAGTCCCATCAGGATAGGCGTTGCTGCTCACTTGTGCGATGCCTGCGATGCCGGGTTCCTTGCAGTTGGAGTGATAGAACAGTACGCCATCGCCAATCTGCATCTGGTCGCGCATGAAGTTGCGCGCCTGATAGTTGCGTACACCGTACCAAGCCACGGACTGGCTGGGCATTGCCGCCAGATCGTCGATGCTGCAATCGGAAGGTTCAGATTTCATCAGCCAATAACGCATGTAAATTCCCTTTCGTCATTCCCGCAAAAGCGGGAATCCAGTGGTGTTATTCAATAGCAGTTTGGTTTTGTCTTTGCTGTGCAAAGAATCACTAATCAACTGGATTCCCGCTTGCGCGGGAATGAACGCCACAAAAGAAAAGTGCGACCTCGAAAGATCGCACTGGAATAAAGTTCCCCGCCTGTGCCGTTGACTCAATATCTTGAACCTGGGTTCAAGAGGGTCGGTTCCCGGTCACATCAGGTGCATCTGCAAGAGATACTCACAACAGTGACTTAAATGGGGCACAACCTAAGCAATAGCTCATTGGTTCAAAGAATTATGAATCTCACGAACACCGCAGGGAACAAACTTGTGACGATTTTGGATTGCTAGAACAACTCGTCTTGGTCAACCAGTGATGCATCAATGGTCGCCTGCATAGTCTGTATTCTACGCTTCAAATCGGCGAGGTCAAAACCGCCGCCGACGCGAGTGGTGAGCAATTCGTGTGCGATGTTCAGTGCGGCCATGATGGCGATGCGTTCGACTGAGGCGATCTTGCCTGCATCACGTATCTCGCGCATCTTCTTATCCAGATAGGCGACCGCATCTTGCAACTCCGCACGCTCGTCTTCGGGGCAAGCCACGCGAAATTCGCGGTCAAGTATTTTCACATCGAGTGAGCTGGATTTCGGATTACTCATTGGGCGTCGTCAGGAAGTTGGGCGAGGAGTTTTTCCAAGCGTTGTGAAGCTTGTTCTATCTTGTCTTGCCCCTTCCGTTGTCCACTGAGTGCGGCGGCGACATCTTGGCGTAGCTGCATGTTCTCTGCGCGCAGGCGCTGAGTGAGTTCAACAAGTTGTGCCAATTTATTGTCGAGAGCATCGAGTTCGCTTTGCATAGGCGCGCACTATAGTTTTGAAAACCCTGTTAAGTCAATTGCTAACGATATGTTTTGCAAGTGCTTTGGAAGTGATTTTGGAAATTCATATTCTGCTACAATCCGCCTCGCTTCAAGGTGCTGTCAGGTGCGAGCCTCGCAGTTAAACGGGAAACAGGTGAGGAAGTTCAACTCCGATGCCTGTGCTGCCCCCGCAACGGTAAGCAAGTGTGGACATATCAACAAGCCACTGTGCGTCAGCATGGGAAGGTGATGTGTTCACAGAGTGTTGATAGAAATTCAAAGGTCGAAGCAAGACAAGGCGCGAACAAAAAATGACGACGACGCATATATGAATATGCAAGGAGTGATTTTTTGAGAGCAACGCAGTATTGCGATGAGATTTGGATTTGTAGTGACTCTCTGGACTTGTGAGCCCGGATACCGGCCTAGAAGAAGGTTCAGGCAATGTCGCGGGTGGCGACATGGATGCTCCTCATCGAGTACCCATCACCCCTCTCTTCATTCCTGATTTTTTCAATGTTCCAACGGGGACGCTTGGAACGTAATCTAGGAAATTCAAATGAAACACAAATATCTATTAAGCGCACTGCTGTGCGCCGCAACTGCTTTTGCTCATGCTGAAAACAATTTATTGGATGAGGTGGTGGTCACCGCCTCGCGC
>JAVHQF010000220.1:0-1997 GCA_036170995.1 Sideroxydans sp.
AACGCCCTTTTCAGCACCCTTGGTTTGCCCGCCTTTAGCCCAGACCTGCCGATTGTGTTGTCGCTGGGCTCCTATGCCGGCACCTATAACAGCACTTTTACGGGCACCGACTCGGGCAACGTGACCGCCACGGTCAACCCGTCGGGTACTACCAGCTGTTCCGGTACATCAACGCAGGCTGGGGCGTTTGCTTGCAGCTTTAGCGTGACACCTACCGGAGTCGATGGAACCACAGCCACCATCAACCTGGGCATTGCAGGCACCGGTGCGGTGTTTACCGGCACTGCCAACTACTACTCCGGTGTTGTGACCGGCACCTGGACAAATACAGGGGGTGCCAGCGGTACATTCACTGGCGCACGGCAATAATTTCCCGATTTTTCCTACGAATGCGTTAACGTAAAAAACGCCGAGCTTCGTCGCATTGACATGAAGCCAAGCCTTATCTGGCCTACCCGGCGTTTTCCAGCCTGAAAGAGGACGCTCTTTTTGTGCGGGCGCATGTCTTGCATGGCACGGTTGCTTGGACTGACGAGATGGATATATCCCCCGATACCCTGTACCTGGCTGGGCAATCATGCTGAGTTTGTGCAGGTTTGTGTGTACGTGTGTTCAAAGTGAGCAAGCACACACCCCCCGGATACGTCTGTCCATCGGAACGGTGGCGCAGGGGTGATGCGATGCAAGGGCAGGGGTGGGGGCTGTGGCCGCCCCTGGGATGCCATTTGCAAACCAGCCCCCACCTCTGCCCTGCCCCAACGGGGGAGGGAGCAAAACCAGGTGCATCTTTTCCGGCTCGTCCGGCTTAGGTTTATAAATAAAGGAATAACTGTCAGACAAGCTTGCAACTTCGGCTACGCGTCAACAGCCAGCATCACGTTGATCACGCCCGGCATGGGGGGCTGATCGCTCAGGTGGTTTTACCGCGTCGTGCCATCACCGCTTGCGACAAAACGTCAAGACAGGTCAGCGAATCATCCCAACCCAGGCAGGCGTCGGTAATGCTTTTACCGTATTCAAGCTTGTCAAGCTTGTCCTTGCCCGGCGTGAACTTCTGCGCACCGGCGTTCAGATGGCTTTCGATCATCACGCCAAACACCTGACGCGAGCCAGCACGAAGCTGCGCCGCAATGTCGCGCGCCACCACCAACTGCTTTTCGTGCTGCTTGCTGCTGTTGGCATGGCTACAGTCCACCATCAGGATGGCTGGCAGCTTGGCTTTGACCAATTGGTCGCACGCCGCACGCACGCTGGCGGCGTCGAAATTGGGCACTTTGCCACCGCGCAAAATCACGTGGCAATCCCGGTTGCCGGTGGTTTGCACAATCGCGACGCGTCCGCTCTTGTGGACTGACAAAAAATGGTGAGCACCGGCAGCGGCCTGAATGGCGTCGGTGGCGATCTTGATGTTGCCGTCGGTGCCGTTCTTGAAGCCGATCGGCGCCGACAGGCCTGAGGCCAGTTCCCGGTGCACCTGACTCTCTGTCGTGCGCGCGCCAATCGCCCCCCAACTGATCAGGTCGCCCAGGTATTGCGGTGAAATCACGTCCAGAAACTCGCTGCCGGCGGGCAAGCCCAGGCAGTTGATCTCGATCAGCAATTGGCGTGCGATGCGCAACCCTTCGTCGATGCGAAACGATTCATCCAGGTACGGGTCGTTGATCAGGCCCTTCCAGCCAACCGTGGTACGGGGCTTTTCAAAATAGACCCGCATCACAATTTCCAACGTGTCGGCGTATTTTTTGCGCTGCACCATCAGCCGACGTGCGTAGTCCATGGCAGCGGCCGGGTTATGGATGGAACACGGTCCGATGATCACCAGCAAGCGGTCGTCCTTGCCCACCATGATCTGGTGGATATTGCGCCGTGTGGCGCTGATCATCTTTTCGACCGGGGTGCCCGAAATCGGAAAAAAACGGATCAAATGCTCTGGCGGTGGAAGCACGGTGATGTCCTTGATGCGCTGGTTGTCGGTCTGACCGGTCCGGTCGGTCACG
>JAVHQF010000221.1:0-1982 GCA_036170995.1 Sideroxydans sp.
CCAGCGCCATGCTGGAGCCGCATGAGGACTGTATTGACTGGGCCCATTTGTCGGATGATGTGCAGGAGGACTTGGCGCTCGCAGCGCAAGCGCTGCAGAAGCCGCATCAACCCGCGGGCGATGCGGCTTTAAACCCCGACAAGGCCGTACAAAACCTGCAGGAGCTCTCGCAAGCGGCGATGCATCAGGCCCTTGAACGCAATAGCGGCAATATGTCGCAAGCCGCCCGGCAGCTGGGCATCAGTCGGCAAACGCTGTACCGAAAGTTGCATGCGTAAGTGTGTTATTTTGCTATTTTTTAAATAGCAATTAATCAATTGCACAACGGGTGATGAAGGCTTGTGTCTTAAGTCGATTGAATCTTGCGTGTATGATTTTTGAATGAATTTATTCACCTCCCTGCGCTACCTGGCGGCCTTGCATCAGCACAAACACTTTGGTCGTGCTGCTGATGCGTGCTACATCACACAGCCAGCGTTTTCTAATGCGATACGCGCACTGGAAGAAGAATTTGACTGTGCCATTGCCAAACGTGGACGGGCGTTTGAAAGCTTCACGCCAGAGGGTGAAAGGATATTTGTCAGTGCCCAGCGCATGCTGCGCGAGCAGGAGTTGCTGTTGCAAGACCTTAAGGGTAACGCAGAGCATCCGGTGGGGGCATTGACGCTGGGTGCAGTACCTTCTGTGATGCCGATTGCAGCCCGGTTTGCAGGTCATTTGCACGCGCGCTTTCCAGGCGTGTCGCTGACGGTTCGGTCAATGAGCTCACCAGAAATTGAATCGGGGCTTGAGAATCTGTCACTGGATCTGGGCTTGGGCTACACCGACCGCCTCAAGTCTCGTGGAGCCAAATTGACCGTCGTCAATCAATACACAGAACGCTATTTTTTGTTGCGGCGGGCTGCCAAGCCTAGGCTGGCCGGGTTGCGCATGGTGACTCGTCCGATTTCCTGGGAAATTGCGTCGAAATTGCCTTTGTGTTTGCTGACACGCGAAATGCACAACCGTACGATTGTGGATGCAACTTTCAAACAGTTGGGCATTCATGTGAAGCCCGTGATCGAGACCAACTCCATTCTGACGCTGGGGTTGACCGTGTTGGTCGGGGATGTTTGCAGTATCCTGCCGGGCGCGCTGGTTGCTGTGTTGCGAGCGCACTCGGAGCTGGAGGCCGTACCACTGGTCAGTCCAGATGTGATGACACCAATTGGGTTCATGCTCGCGGGCTCTGACCGGCCGTCAAATGTCATGCGTGGCACGCTGGCAATGGCCAATGACCCCATGTGGTTGGCGCACATGATGGAACAGGTTGGTTTGTTGAGGGCTGCGGCCGCCGATCTCTGATTTTCTGGGGCCAGATTCAAATCTCTGACTGCCAGTTATGCATGTTGTTGCATACATTCATGGTTTGAATCGGGTCATGTTCACAATAAATTTGTTCTTCGGTTGAACCTTACGGGACACTGTCTCCAGCTCACGGTAAGTGGGCATTAATATTTAGGAGACAGCATGACATCAATCGCATTGGGTGCAAGTTCGCACCCCGAGGAAAAGCTGGGCATTCTCAGCAAAGAGCACATCATTGCCGGGCCGGGCTTCAACCGTTGGTTGGTACCCCCGGCCGCTTTGGCCATTCATCTGTGCATCGGTATGGCCTATGGATTTTCTGTGTTTTGGCTGCCCTTGTCGAAAGCGTTGGGGATCAAGGAGGCGATCAAGTGTGGGCCTGACGTGGGGTTCTGGGGGCAACTTTTCACCACCACCTGTGACTGGCAGATTTCCACCATGGGCTGGATGTACACGCTGTTTTTTGTGCTGTTGGGCTCTTCCGCTGCGATCTGGGGCGGTTGGCTTGAGCGTGTGGGGCCGCGCAAGGTGGGTGTGATTGCTGCGCTGTGCTGGTGCGGCGGCTTGGTTATCTCTGCGCTGGGGGTGTATTTGCACCAGTTCTGGATGCTGATCATTGGCTCCGGGGTGATTGG
>JAVHQF010000222.1:0-1970 GCA_036170995.1 Sideroxydans sp.
CAGGACGCCTGGAACTGCGCGTCCGATGGCAAAAAGATTCTCGGGGAGGATTTCGGAAAATATGTGGATGCAGCCAAAGGTTTGCCTGCACTCATCATGAACAGCGGTTTGATGCAAGTCCTCGCCTTTTGTCACGAAAAAGGCCAAAAGGAATCCGGGCGCCATCAGGAGCTGGTTGCCACACACCTTCGCCGCTGGCTGAAGTCCCGTTTTCCAGAACTAATCAAGAGTGCCGACTTTGAGCCAATCATGCAGGCGTTGATGACCGCAAAGCCTGCCGACTTTCAGGCCATCACCGCTGAGGCTTTTGCCTGGCTGCGCTGGTTGCGCCAAATGGCCCCGGCCCGCGTGAAAGGAGACTGACCATGCCTGTTGCTGCTGTACCCGAGTACATCCAAAAGAATTGCGCTGAGTTTTATCTTAATGCGCCACCTGGGCACCGTTTTCTTCTTTACTTTCCTGTTTGGGGATTTAACCAAGAGACCCAAAAAATCGACTGGAGTAAGAAAGACCGTGTGCCGGTTATTGATAAAAAAACAAGTAAACAAAAGACCGACAAATTTGGGTTGACATGGGATAACCTCACAAACGATCAGTATGCCTGCACGATCGCAGCCGGCAAGATGCCGATTTTTGACGATTTACATCCAAGAGCAATTAAACCAAGCACTGATTTAGGTCTCAAGCCTTGGTTACCTTTACTCCAAGGATTGGCAACCCGTCAACTCACCCTCGTTAGCACTTTGCCTGCAAATCAATTGCTGAGCCTCGATGCCCTCGCCGTCGCCCCCTTCACTACCGGCCTGGGCAACGAGCACCCGCTGGAAAACGGCTTTGCCTTTCTCAACCCCTACGGCCTGCCCTATCTGCCGGGCAGCGGTGTCAAAGGCGTGCTGCGTCAGGCGGCTCAGGAATTGGCTTCTGGTGAATGGGGTGACCAGCAAGGTTGGTCGGCAGAGAAGATTCACACCTTCACCACAAACCATGGCAAAACGACGATCGAACTCTCTCCCATTGACGCCCTGTTCGGCTTGGAATCCACCCACGGCAGCGACCAGTCTGTGCGCGGTGCGCTGACGTTCTGGGATGTGATCCCGCAAATCAAGGGCGATGCGCTGGCAGTGGACATCATGACCCCGCACCAGAGCCATTACTACCAGCAAAAGACTGACGGCAAGTCCGGCAACAGCACCAATCCACACGAATCGGGTCAGCCCACACCCATCAGCTTTTTGACGGTACCGGCCGGGTCGGCCTTCAGCTTTCATATCACCTGCGACCTCGCGCATTTAGAGCTTCTGGCGCCCGACCTCGCCGTCAATGAACGCTGGAAAGCGGTCCTCACCGCCGCGTTTGAACACGCCTTCCAGTGGCTGGGCTTTGGTGCCAAAACATCAGTGGGCTACGGTGCCATGCAGTCTGAGTCGCAGCGGGAGCAAGAACAGGCCCAAGCCCGAATTCAGCAGGCGCAAGAGGCCGCCCGGCAGCGTGAGGCCGCAGCGCAGCGGCAAGCTGCATCTGCGCTGCCTTGGCCTGGTGCCCAAATCAAGTTCAATCGGGCCAATGGTGCGCTTACCGCAACCAAAGAAGGCAAGCAGGCCGTCGCAACGGCACCCAAAGGCAGGGAGCTACTCGACACACTGCCTGCGGAGCTGCGTCGCAAGATCGAAACCAACCAGTTTGTTCGCGTCACCGCTTTCGTGGCTGAAAACGTATTGGTCAAGGTGCAGGCTTGACCCCGCTGAAAAACAAACTACCAAACGCCAGCGCTACCGGCCACGAACATTCTGGTTCAGTCCAATGCGCGCAAAAGCATGAACAGCTCGAATGGCGCGACCTGCAAAACGCCCAGATCGAAAGCCTGAAGCACGTTTGGGACAACCCTGAGGACGACTGCTGGAATGATGTGCCGAACGAGGCGACCCGCTTGCAAGCCTACCAATTCACAGTCCAAGTGGATGCCTCACGCA
>JAVHQF010000223.1:0-1968 GCA_036170995.1 Sideroxydans sp.
CCCATTCGCCGTGCCAGGGTCATGTTCAAGTTTTTGGAATTGCTTAACCATCACAAGGATGCGTTGGCCCGTCTGATTACCGCTGAACATGGCAAAGTGTTCACAGACGCTCAGGGCGAAGTGGCTCGTGGCATTGACATTGTCGAATTTGCCTGCGGCATTGCCCAGTTACTCAAAGGTGACTTTACCGACCAAGTCTCTACCGGTATCGACAACTGGACATTGCGCCAGCCTCTGGGAGTTGTTGCTGGTATTACGCCGTTCAATTTTCCGGTAATGGTCCCTATGTGGATGTTCCCGGTGGCCATTGCTGCGGGCAACACCTTTGTTCTGAAACCCAGCCCGATTGACCCCAGTGCTAGTCTTTTGATGGCTGATCTGCTCAAACAAGCTGGCTTGCCTGATGGTGTGTTCAATGTGGTTCAGGGTGACAAAGAAGCTGTGGATGCGCTGCTGGAACACCCTGATGTGAAGGCCATCAGTTTTGTTGGATCGACGCCCATTGCCAACTATATTTATGAAACTGGCGCGCACCACGGTAAACGCGTGCAAGCGTTGGGCGGTGCCAAAAACCACATGGTGGTGATGCCCGATGCCGACATCGACCAAGTTGTCGATGCCTTGATCGGTGCTGGTTATGGTTCAGCGGGGGAACGCTGCATGGCGATTTCGGTGGCGGTCTTGGTGGGGGATGTGGCTGACAAGGTTATCCCCAAATTGTTGGCGCGTACCCAGGCACTCAAAGTGCTTAACGGCACCAACCTGGCCGCGGAAATGGGACCGATCGTGACTGCTGTGGCGCATGCCCGCATCACTGGGTATATTGAGTTGGGCGTTCAAGAAGGGGCTACGCTGCTGGCCGACGGCCGAGAGTTTGATGGTGCAAAAGCCGGTTTGGGTTGTGAACATGGCTTTTGGCTGGGTGGCACGCTGTTTGACCACGTGACCTCCGAGATGCGTTTGTACAAAGAAGAAATTTTTGGCCCTGTGCTGGCTTGCATGCGGGTACCTGACTTTGCCACGGCGGTGCAACTCATCAACGACCACGAGTTTGGCAATGGTGTGGCTTGCTTTACCCGTGATGGCAATGTGGCACGTGAATTTTCCCGGCGTATCCAAGTTGGTATGGTCGGCATTAATGTGCCTATTCCGGTGCCCATGGCCTGGCACGGTTTTGGCGGCTGGAAGCGGAGCTTGTTTGGTGATATGCACGCTTATGGTGAAGAAGGAGTGCGCTTTTACACCAAGCAAAAATCCATCATGCAGCGCTGGCCTGAGAGTACACCTAAGGGCGCTGAGTTTGTGATGCCCACTGCCAAGTGAAAAGGAGGACACCATGACCATTCTCGTAGCCTATGCGCCCCGCCCTGAAGGACAAGCAGCGCTTGACAAAGGCATTGAAATTGCCCTGCGACGCCAAGAACATTTGGTGGTCGTCAACGCCAGCCCAGGTGGCAGCCAAGATGACCCATCCAAAGCCGATGTGCAAGATGTAGAGCGTGTGCAGGCGCTGCTGGCAGCGTCAGGTGTAAACGCCGAATTCAAGCAGTTTGTGCGCGGTAAAAATGCTGTAACCGAAATTGAGGCGCTGGTGGACGCGTTGCAGGTCAACCTGGTTGTCATTGGGCTGCGCAAACGCAGTGCGGTGGGCAAATTGATTTTGGGCAGTGTGGCTCAAGACATTTTGTTGTCAGTGCCCTGTCCGGTGCTGGCTGTTAAAAGTCTTTAGCCTGGTTCGCTTGTGCAATCAACAGTTCGCCGGAATCGAACCGGGTTCGCACTTTTACAGCAGGAGTCTGAGCACGACGGCGCTAAAGAAACTCAAACGGCTCCATTCGCTATCATTTAAATAGCTGGTAAACCCTTACTTATAAGGGTTATGTGCTATTTTTAATGTAATCTTCAACGCCCGTAAACATCCTCAAACCGCACGATGTCGTCTTCACCCAAATAGGAGCCAGACTGCAC
>JAVHQF010000224.1:0-1956 GCA_036170995.1 Sideroxydans sp.
TTTCAATTGTTAAACGATTATTAAAATAATAACCAAAGCACAAACCTTGGTCAAGCGTGGCTCATCAGCGATAGCGGAAGGAATAGAAGATGTCGAGCGCGTCCTCAACACCTGTTCGTGTCACAAGGGTGATGCGGGGCGTTAAGGTGTAGGTGAATTTGGTGATCCCCGTGTTAGAAGATAAACCTTGTTCGTAACTCAAATAGGCACGCGGATTAAGACGCTTGCCAACCGTCACCACTTGACCCAGTAAGGGGTCTGCTGTCGCGCCAGCTTGCTGACTCAAAAAGAGTTCATCCACGCCAACTGCACGTCCGATTGTTGAGGCCGATTGCCCGCCGAGGATATTGGTGGCAGCCGAAAGCAGTAGCGATGAGTCCACACCGCTACTATCAGGCACCCGCCCCAGTACAATCCAGGAGAGTTTCTCCGCGTCAGGCACGTTCGGATTCGATACCAAGCGAATGATAGGCTTGCGTGCCGTACCACTCACTTCTACCCCTGCCTCCACTTCCAACCCTTTGCGATACGCCAAAATATTCAAGCCAGGATCATCCATGCGTCCTTGGAAGTTCACCATCCCACGCTCCACCTGCAATCTCTGCCCATACGCATCGAAGACCGCATCTTGCGCTTCAATGATGCCTGTCACACCCAGCTCTTCGCCTGGCTCACCACGCACATCCAACCTGCCCGCAAGGCGCGCTTCCAATCCTGATGCACGAATGAAAAATTTATCGCCCAAATCAAACGAAGCTCTGACCCTATTCTGTTGTTTGCTGCTTTCATCAACTTCCTGTCCGATGATATGCACATCTTCATCGAGTTGCGGGCGATTGCTCACGGGCTGATCAATGAGTCCGGCATCGGCACGAATATCGCCATCCAAGATGAGCGTCTTACCCGAGAACTTCGCACGACCCGTGCCAGAAGCCACTACCCAACGATCCGCCCGTTGCAACAAGGGAAACTGTTGTGCGTTGATTTGCAGCCCGCCTGTATCGCTTTTGAGGTCAAGCACTCCATTCGCACTTAATTTGCCTGCGGTGCGGCTTAACTTGAAATCACCTAGTAGCTTGTCTTTAGGGGGTGTCTGGTACGGCGATTCAAATTCGAACCTATCAAGATACACGAGGTCTTGTTCGAGGCGCGCCTGCAAATGACCGTTCTCAAGTCGCACTCCCTGATCGAGCATACCGAAACTCAAGCCTTCGCCTTGCACCGCGCCACGCAGTCGAGGTGTGTGCATATCCCCAAGTAGATCAGCATCCAATTTCAAACTCCCGCCGGTTTGGAAGTTGCTATTCAGTATCGTCCCTAGCCACGACAAATCATTTGAGTCGAGAAATAGATGTCCTGTTAGCGGCGCGTCAGAAGCCACCTTCCAATTCTCGCCTTCATTAGTCAGCGGCATATTGGCAGACACTCTCATCTCGCCCAATTTCTCACCGCTGGCGACTAACTCTGTTTGCAATTGGTCGTTGGCCACCTGTGCCAACATGTGTAAATCGCTCAAGCCAAACAAAGCCCCTGTCTTGGCGTCAAACACCCAATCGCCACTTTCGCGCTTCATTTGCACGCTGGCGTTCCAATGCGCGTCCTTCTTCACATCCCACGCGCCACCAAAATGCAACGTCCCCAAGCTATCCATCGCTGCGGGAATGTCATCCCTATTCACGGCTCGGATTCCTAAACCACCGAAGCTACCGCTACTGTGCCAGTAGGAGGGAGTCCAACGTGTGTTTTCCAAATGCGCGCGCGCGCCACCTAGTCCAAGTTCCGCAGACCCAAAATCGACATTTGTAGCATCAAGTGTTAGGGGCGCACTACTAAGTAATCGCAGCGGCACTGTCCCCAACCCGACAAACTCGTCCAGCGAGCCTTGCCAGCGCATGGAACGCCATCCTTCATCAAGACCGCTCACACCGCCTTGCGCCTGCAAATGCAGTTCCTCTC
>JAVHQF010000225.1:0-1954 GCA_036170995.1 Sideroxydans sp.
ATCGAGATGATGTCGTGGATGGGTTTGCCAAGGTTTTCAAATTCAGTGAGTTCAAATTTGACACCCGGCTCTTTGAAGATGCGGTCGATGAGTTCTTTGGTGTTCATGTTTCTTGATGGGTCCCTGTGCTTTGGGGCTAAGCCTTTATTGACGCCGCTTGTTTTGCTTTTTTGTTGTTGCGCGAACCGGTGCCCAGCTCGGCAATTGCTATGCCATTGGCTGAACAATGGTTGCGAATCATCACCTCAATCATGTTGGCAATCGATCGGTGGTCACGGTCAGCCGCAGTACAAAGTGCGTCTTTAAGGTTTGGCTCGATACGAAAGGTCAATGTGGTGGTTTTTGCAGTCGCCATGATTTGGGCGGTTTGACGCTGATACTGTGAAAATACTGCACTGTACAGCAAACGAAAGAGGCCTCATGGGTCAAAGATTCCCGTATCGATAAACGCATCGATCTA
This sequence comes from Sideroxydans sp., assembly GCA_036170995.1. Lineage (GTDB taxonomy): Bacteria > Pseudomonadota > Gammaproteobacteria > Burkholderiales > Gallionellaceae > Sideroxyarcus. Next base: position 461 of record JAVHQF010000225.1, read on the forward strand.
ACATCATCCGAAACGTAGGTCGGAGCTTGCATCCACCAACCTTCCGTTTGAAATCTCCTAAGTGACAGCATCGCTACCAAGTCAATACTTCGTGACTTCCGCTCGTTGTGGCTCCTCGTACCGACGGGATCACGAGCTTCAAGCACGACTGAGGCGCACGAGAACAATCATCGTGCGCCAGCCCGCCACCACCGCTGCGCTGCTCCCGACGCAAGACGCCTAAAGGCTTTGCTGCTCGCTGGTTGCACGTCTAGGGACGTGCCGGGCTTCGCCCTCCATGCACGACCGCCAGCCTTGGGGCTGGCTTGGCCTCGGCGACGACCGCTGCGCGTTCTGCCGGTCCATCGCTTCGGCTCCCCCCAGCCTTCGGCCAATGCCGCTGGGGCGGCATGCGGCCTCAGGGGCTGACGCGCTGAACGCGCTAGCCCCAATGTGCAGATCACCGCCTCTCGCTTCGCTCGCAACTTGCGATGATCAGCAAATTGGCTACCCGACTGCTGCTAACCATTGGGTGCTTTGTACAGAAAGTCCTGCGTGGGTTTGAACAGCGGTGCCGGCTGGCGCTGTTCGGTTGCACCTTTGCTTGCGAACGCAATGGTTTGCCGCAGAGATGCAGTCTGTATCCCGTTATGATCTGATCCAAAAGTTGCGCTAAAACTTGCAACCCCCTATTGCCACCGCTTACACCGGCTGTTCAGTTCAACATGGTTTATCCGCCGAGGGAGATGTATATGGTTTCAGCACGCATGGCAGAGCGGCGAATAAACGCTAATCGTTAGCTGCCAATGACGCTTCCGGTCTATATCAGCGGACTCATCCCGAACACACGGAATGCGAGAACACCAAAGGCTAACGATGGAGGTTCTCGGGTTTTTCTTCGAATCTCAAAACCCAATCACCCTGGGAGTAGCTGTACTGCTTGAAGTGCTGGCGCCGTATTCCATTGGCCTTCGCCGGTTACTTTTACGTTGAATCATGGCGGGTATATTCCCCGCCCCAAGGGGCGGGGATTTCGATTCCGGTGTCGGGGTTGAGATGAACCTCGGTGACGCGTCTCCAGTTGCGGGTACTGCCCGACCAGCGGTTGGGGTGCTTCTGCCGAGCCGGCAACTATTCTGACTCAGGGGGGCTTCATCGGTCGCATGACTTCCGACTGGTCAAGGCCGATTACCCAAAACTTGAGAATTTCCGAAATAATTCAAAATTCCATGGCGATGCCTGCGGTCGTTGAGTGCCATATCGCTGTCACGTTGGTATATCGTATCTGTTGGTATGTTGGTTGCTTGCGTCGGTTGGCGCAGGATCGCTACCAACATAACTACCAACAAAGTGTTGGTATGTCATGGTAACCGGTGACATGACATGAGACAACAAAAAACCCGTTGCTCCAATGGAGGAAACGGGTTAAGAGGTAGCATGAGATGGTCTGAAATGACCACTTGGAGGTGAAGGGAATCGAACCAGACATTTAAGTGATTGATTTAATTGAATAAA
>JAVHQF010000226.1:0-1941 GCA_036170995.1 Sideroxydans sp.
TGCCCATACGCCTCTGCCAGCTTGACAAAGTTGGGCAATGCGTCCATGTAGCTGCCGCTGTAGCGGCCTTCGTATTCAACCTCTTGCCACTGGCGCACCATGCCCAAATAGCAATTATTTAACGACACGATCTTGATCGGCGTGTTAAATTGCAGGCAGGTTGACAGTTCTTGAATGCACATCTGCACCGAACCATCACCGGTAATACAAAACACCTCACTGTCGGGCTTGGCCAGCTTGATCCCCATGGCGTAGGGAATGCCTACGCCCATGGTACCCAGGCCGCCTGAATTGATCCAGCGCCGGGGTTGGTCAAACTTGTAATATTGCGCCACCCACATCTGGTGTTGACCAACGTCTGAGGTGATATAGACGTCATCATTTTTAGTCATATTCCACAGCGTTTCCACCACATACTGCGGCTTGATCACGTCACCGCTGCCATGGTCGTACTTCAGGCAGTCGCGCTCGCGCCAGCCGTCAATCGTGCTCCACCACGCCGCCAAGGCAGGGGCGTCTGGCTTGACCGCGCTTTCCTTGATCATGGCTATCAGCTCGGTCAACACGTCCTTGACGTCGCCGACGATCGGGATGTCCACCCGTACCCGTTTGGAAATGCTCGACGGGTCAATGTCAACATGGATGATCTTGCGTTCATTTTGCGCAAAGTGTTTCGGGTTGCCGATGACCCGGTCGTCAAAACGAGCGCCCACCGCCAGCAGCACATCACAGTTCTGCATGGCGTTGTTGGCTTCCAACGTGCCATGCATGCCCAGCATACCCAGAAATTTGCGGTCGGTGGCCGGATAAGCGCCCAGCCCCATCAAAGTATGGGTGACCGGATAACCCAGCAAATCAACCAACTGGCGTAATTCGGCCGAGGCATTGCTTAGCAGCACGCCACCACCGGTGTAGATATACGGCCGTTTGGCCGCTAGCAACAACTGCAGCGCCTTGCGAATCTGACCGCCATGGCCCTTACGCGCCGGGTTATAAGAGCGCATTTCAATGCTTTGCGGGTAACCATGAAACGCCACCTTCTTGAACGACACATCTTTCGGAATATCTATCACCACCGGCCCAGGTCGGCCACTGCGAGCGATATGAAACGCCTTCTTGATGGTTTCAGCTAGCTCACGCGCGTCCTTGACCAAAAAATTGTGCTTTACCACCGGCCGTGTAATGCCCACCGCGTCGCATTCCTGAAAGGCATCCATGCCAATGGCCGGTGTCGGCACCTGGCCGCTGATGATCACCATCGGAATGCTGTCCATGTACGCCGTGGCGATACCCGTCACGGCATTGGTCACGCCCGGCCCTGAGGTGACCAACGCTACCCCCACATCACCGGTAGCGCGTGCATAACCGTCAGCCGCATGCACTGCGGCTTGTTCGTGCCGTACCAAAATATGCTTGATCGACTCCTGCTTGAACAGGGCGTCATAAATGTGCAGCACCGCCCCGCCGGGATAACCCCAGACAAATTTGACGTGTTCGGCTTGCAGCGCCCGGATCAGAACTTCGGCGCCCCGAATTTCTGTATCAACGCTGACCACAGCAGACTTTGACTTGCTGGCAAGTGATCGCGAACTGGTTACCGAATTGGCTTGGGCCTGAGATGTTTCCATAATGAACCTTTGTGAATTTCTCTGACGAAAAACCTTGGGTGCTTCTTTGCAAACACTTGTGGCGTTGCATCGGAACTTAGGACCAAGATCATGGGCACACTGTTTTTTGCGCCGAATCGAGACCCATTTGCTTTGGTTGGCAAGGTACATTATCGCACTGCAAAAAGGGTCCACCGCACGCCCAGCACTACTGCCATAATTTGCGGCGACCGCTGTGCCTTGATCATATGGCGGTCTAACTTTTAAAAGTCATTCCCATTGGCCTCACCCAAAGAGCTATCCGATTTTCTGAAAGACGTTGAAAAACGCGCTT
>JAVHQF010000227.1:0-1928 GCA_036170995.1 Sideroxydans sp.
CAGACTATGTGGCTTCGGTGAGTACCGAGGTGCAGAAACAGCAATCGATACGCGACAGCTCGGGGAGCACTTACGAAGCCACGTTCATCTTGGGTGGACAGATCGGCAGCGCTGCGCCAGAAACGCTTTTGATCTACGCACAGGGCAACTACATCCACGAATCAAGCGCACATCCCTTCCTGCAAATAGGCGAGGTCAAATACGGCAAACCCATACTCGACCGCGTCATCCAACGAACGACTCATTTGGAAGCGGCAGCGCGTTGTGCACTGGTGTCGATGAACTCCACCATGCGCAGTAATCTGACCGTCGGCCCCCCCGTGGATATGATGATCTACGAAAAGGATTCATTGAATGGTGGTCGGCGCTTCAACCTGACCGAAGACGATCCGTTCGCTAAGAACATCTCACAATCGTGGAACGCGGGATTGACGCAAGCACTGGAGAACTTGCCGCGTTTCCCGTGGGAGAGTGAAACAGCGAAATAAAGCCCAAGTAGTTCAACCCATCACTGATTCAAGATGCGGGGAAGTAGTGAAGTGCGGGGCACCCTGCCGCATCTGGGGTTCGATATCGTCGCAAGCAAGGCGCTGATTGAGCGCACGCATCTCGCCATTCACATGACGCAAGCGACCATGCACATAACGTGTGATGCCACGGGTCAGTCTATAAACCAATGCGGGATGAGTATAGAGATGCTCCTCCAACTTGCTGCGATCCAAGCGCAGGACGCTGGTGTCACCATCCGCATACAACCTCGAATCGACACCATTCCTGCCACCTCCCATGAAAGCGATGGTATTGGCGATGTCTCCAGGCTTGGCCGCATGTAGCGTCAGCACGCCTTCGTGGCTGCTCAGTCTCACTTCGATACCGCCGCTCATCACGATGAACAGGCTGTCTTGATAGATCCCTCTGGGCACGCACATCAAGTCACCCGCAGAAAAGTGGCTAACGACAAGCATGTCATTCAAGAGATCGACTTCGGCATCACTCAGTTCTTCTGTGATGGGTGACTGGCGTAATAGCGAACGTATCTGTTTCATGGCGTCACCTCTTCAGTCCTGTACTCTTCATCTCGACACTTCCAGAGTCAGTGCCAAAAAAGTGGGCATCCCGGGGGGATGCCCGAATCAGAGAGGAGAGAAATGAAAGTAGCTCGCACATGCTGTACAAGCACTCTCGCTTTGTTATCAGCAAGCTGCATGCCAGTCATGCGTATCTATATTTATCAGTAGCTTAGGTGTTTTCTAAACGCTGACTGGTGTGATCTTTCGCACCATACTGTTGCTTAGCGCACAGCATTGGTGAATGGAGAGGTGTCAAATCACGCTGTTGCAAGCGCGCATCAGCGTGATGTTTCATACGGAGGGAAACGTTTGCCGCCCAGCGAGGCCCATGCTACTGTTTCGCCAATCGTTGCTCGCAGCAGCACCCGCACTCCAAGTTAAGGAAGAACATGACTTATTGTTTGGCCATCAACACCGATACAGGCTTCGTCCTTTGTTCAGATTCGCGCACCAATGCCGGGTTCGACAACATCTCGACTTACTCCAAGATGCACACCTTCGTATGGCCGAACAGTCGTGTGTTCGCGTTGCTGTCTGCGGGCAATCTGGCTACCACGCAATTGGTGGTCAAACGTATCAAGGCCGATCTTGAGAATGCGGTGACACCCAATCTGCTCTCCGTGAACAACATGCAAGAGGCCGCTGATTACGTCGCCACAGTGAGCATGAGTGTGCAGAACCTGCATGTCGTGCGCGACACAGGCAACACCAGTTTCGAGGCTACTTTCATCTTGGCCGGACAGATCGGCGCAGCGCGCCACGAGACCTTGATGATCTATCCGCAAGGCAACTACATCCACGAATCCGATGCGCATCCCTTCTTGCAGATCGGCGAGATCAAATACGGCAAGCCCATCT
>JAVHQF010000228.1:0-9285 GCA_036170995.1 Sideroxydans sp.
TAGCACTGACCGACTGGATAGACAGCGACAGCGAGACGCAATATCCGGGAGGGGCAGAAGATGACTACTACCTGTCATTGCCGCAGCCTTACCGCACCGCCAATCATGCGCTGGTGGAACTGGGCGAGTTGTCGCGGATAAAAGGATTCGACCAACGCAGCATTGAACGTTTGCGTCCCTTCGTCAGCGTGTTACCCCTCACGTCTCCGTCGCCAATCAATGTCAACTTTGCCTCAGCCGAAGTAATGGCGGCAGTCATAGAAGGCATGAGTCTGGCCGATGCCCGTATTATGGTGCAGCAAAGGCGCGGCAAACCCTACAAGAATATGACCGACTTTCAACAACGGCTGCATAATAATTATAATAAATTGAATATAAACAACTTTTCTGTAAGCAGTGATTTTTTCTGGGTGACGGGGCGCGCCCGCGTCGCCCATTCACAGGTCACTACCCAGGCACTGTTGCAACGTAACGGAGGCTGGCCAACCATCGTCTGGCAAAACATACAATGAGCAAAAGCACTCCCCCTTCTGCCCTCACGCCTGAGACAACGCCACCACGCCATGCGGCGATTGACGCGCTGCGCGGTTTGGCGATCGTGATGATGATCGCCTATCACTTCAGTTTCGATCTGAATTACCACGGCTGGATACATCAGGACTTCAACCATGCCTCATTCTGGCTCATCGCGCGGGCGTGCATCGTGAGTCTGTTCCTGCTGCTGGTGGGTATCAGTCTGGTACTCAACGCGCAACGCGCTGATAGCCGCTCGTTCTGGCGCAGACAAGCCCGGCTGCTGGCCGCCTGTGTCGCGGTGTCATCTGGCAGCTACCTGATGTTTCCGGACAGTTTCATCTTCTTTGGCATACTGCACTTTATTCTATTGGCCAGCCTGTCGGGGCGGCTGTTGGTACGCTTCCATTACCTCAATCTGGCGGCTGCGCCGCTGGTATTGCTGGCGGGACTGTTCTATAGCAACCCGCTGTTCGATGCGCCGTTGCTACAATGGCTGGGTTTCATGACCTACAAGCCATTTACCGAAGATTATGTGCCGTTTTTTCCGTGGTTTGGCGTGGTATTGGCCGGCATTTTTCTGGGCAGGCTGATTATCGCTAAACCCGCCTGGTCAAACAGCTACCAACCCAGTCCACCGATACGGCTGTTAGCGCTAGCTGGCCGCCATGGTTTGGCGATATATTTGCTGCATCAACCTGTCCTGCTCGGTGTTCTTTTTTTGGTGTCCTTCTTATGAATGTTCTGCGTATCTATTTTTCGGCGCTTTGGCGCGACGGCACCACCCCCTGCCCCTGGGCGTTGTGCGACGACTCCGGCGCAGTCTTGCAACAAGGACTATCGCCACTGGCTACCATGCCCAGGAGTCGTGACTGTATCGGTATCCTTGCAGCCGACCGCGTGCTGATCTTCACCGCCCCCCAGCCTCCGGGCAAGCAGCGCCGCTGGCAGGCTGCCCTGCCCTTCATTGCCGAAGAACACGCGCTGACCGACCCCGACGACATTCACGCCGTCCCTGCCGCCACATCGGAAGCAGGCACAATGGCGGTGTCCGTGATAACAAAATCCTGGCTGAAACAAATCGTGGCGGCGACTACGGCGGCGGGCTTGCCGCTGCGCCGCCTGGTCGCAGAGACGCTCATGCCCGCCTTGTCTGCCGATTCGTGGACACTGGTCTGGGACGGATGCGGCGGCTTTCTGTGTACCACCCCCACCACCGGACTGGCGCTCGATAGCGGCGATGATGAAACTCCGCCGCTGGCACTGCTGCTCAGTCTGGGTGCCGCAGGCACCCACCCGCCACAGCAGATCGAACTGCGCCAGGTACAGTCAGTTACCCCCGCTGGTTTACCTGTCTGGAATTTACCCGTTCCGCTCGTTATGGGCGAGGCATGGGATTGGCGACGCGCGCCGATACCTGACGCGATCCCTAACTTGCTGTGGGGTGATTTTGCGCCGCCGATGCGCCTGTTTGACGGCTTGCCCAAGCTACGCCCTGTCCTGTTGATTCTGCTTGCAGCATTCATCATTGAGACGACCGGAACGCACATCGAGTGGGTCATATTGGCGCATGAAAAACATGCGCTGATGCAACAGCAGGAACAGATTTTCCGCGCGGCTTTTGGCGATGACAGCACCCTGGTTGATGCGCCGCTGCAAATGCAGCGCAATCTCGCCGCCTTGCGCCATGCGGCGGGTGTCGCCGACGCTGCCGACTTCATCCCCCTGCTGGATAACGCAGCGCAGGTAATCGGCACGTTGAACGTCGGCTCACTACGCAGCTTAAACTACGATTCCGGCAAGCTCGAACTGGATATTAAACTAACAAAGTCCGCCGATTTCGACAGGCTGAGCAAAAAACTGCAAAGCCGTGGACTAAGGGTACTCGCCAGCGATAGGCATGATCTGGGCGATGGGACGACACAAGCCAAACTAACACTTTCACTGGAAGCGCTGCAATGAATACACATCTGAAAACACTACGCCTGCAACATTGGGACAATCGCCCGCCACAGGAACGCCGCGCCATTCTTATCGGCGCATCATTCCTGCTGCCGCTGCTAGTCTATTTCCTGCTGTGGCAACCCGCGCATGACGCGGTCGGCAAATTGCATGAAAAACTGCCGCAACTCCGTCTACAAACCGGGCAAATGCGCACAGCCGGAACGCAAGTCGAGGAAATACGCCATCGCCCGCAACCCGCCGTCATGGATGCGCTCGCCGTCAAGGCCGCCATCGAAGAATCGGCAAGCCGCCACCAGTTGCGCGACGCGCTGACCACCCTCGTCCCGCAGGAACCCAACGGGGTACGCCTCACCGCCACCTCCATCGCCTTTGAAAAATGGCTAATCTGGCTGCGCGATTTACAAACCTCGCAACACATCCGTATTGATTCGGTTGCTGTTACGGCGCTTGCGGAACCCGGTATGGTCGCTGTCCGCGCCACCCTCACCAACGGCAACCTCCCATGATCAACACGAGCATCGCGCAGCGATACATTTTCCCGCTTTCCCGCTTGCGGGAGAGCGTTAGGAGAGAAGGCAACGGGCAGGACTACTTCATGGAAGACCATGATTACCATGCCCGTTAAGACTCGCTATCTGGTACTGTTTGCCGCAGTGTATTTTGTCGGCCTGTTATGCATCACCGCACCGGCCTCCTTGCTCGGCCTAGTCATTTGGCACGCAAGCGGTGAACGGCTGTCGCTCGCCAATAGCCGGGGAACAATCTGGTGCGGCAGCGCCATCCCCGTCCTGCACACCGGTAAAGATTCCGCCATTCCGTTACATACCCTCTATTGGCAGATCAGGCCGCGAGCCTTGCTGAAAGGCAGCATCAGTGCGGAATTAAGCTGGGACAATCCGGCATCGGTCACGCCGATGGAGCTGACATTAAGCCGGCAGTCGGTCGCACTGAGCCACATTCTAGTGACCTTTCCAGCAGAAATACTAGGCGAATTGTCCCCTTACCTGAAACCCGCACAACTCGGCGGCAACCTGACGCTGGAAAGCCCGCAGCTCACTTATTCCGGCAAGCAGTTGCAAGGCAAAACCACGGCTCATTGGAATCAGGCCGGTTCCGCCATGTCGGCGGTGCATCCCCTGGGGGATTATCGGATTGATATCGAGGCAGCGCAAAATAATCTGCGCGCGGTACTGACGACCCGGCAAGGCGCGCTGTTGCTGGATGGTCGGGGAAACTGGTCGCCCGGGCAGAAATTCCATTTCAACGGCACGGCTCGCGCCACACCGGAATCCCAGGACATGCTTGCCGAACTGCTTCAGCACCTGGGTCCGGAAGTTTCGCCCGGCATCTACGGGATTTCGCTCTGAAGCAAAGTCCGTACAAAGTTACAGCGTTAATGCACCATCTGGTTCATGTCTATGATGGGCATCAAAATGGCCAGCACGATCAGCAATACCACGCCGCCCATGGTCAGGATCAGCACAGGTTCAAGCAACGAGGTCAGAATAGCGGTGTGATTGCCGACTTCCTGTTCTTGCTGTGCCGCCGCGCGTTCCAGCATAACATCCAGCTGACCGCTGGCTTCGCCGCTGGCAATCAGATGCACCAGCAACGGCGGAAAATATCCGGATACGGCGAGAGCACGACTCAGGCTGACACCTTCCCGCACCTTTTGCGCGGCTTCATCCAGTGCCGCACGCATCGGTAAATTGTTGACCACCCCCGCCGCCGCATTCAGCGCCACCATCAAAGGCACGCCACCGCCGACCAGAATTGCCATGGTGCTGGCCATGCGTGCGGTGTTGATCCCCCGCACCAAACGCCCTGCTACCGGCAGTTTCAATAACCGCAAGTGCGCCTCGTAACGCAGCCGTGGCTGGCGCAACAAAAAGTGTATCGCCACAGCGCCTGCTACCAGCAATATCAGCAGATAACCCCAGGTTTGTTGCAAGGTAGCACTCAGCCAGATCAGCGAGCGGGTCAATAGCGGCAAGGTTTGATGTGATTGCTCAAACACGCCGATTACCTGGGGTACGACATAAATCAGCAACCCGCCGACCACCAGCAATGCCACCAGGGTGACAATCACCGGGTAGACGAACGCCAACACGACCTTTTGCCGCAATGCCTGACGGGACTCGGTGTAATCGGCCAGAGACAACATGACGCGCCCCAATTCGCCCGACGCTTCTCCCGCCGTGATCAGGGCGCGGTACAGATCGGGAAAAGTGGATTGATATTTTCCCAACGCCTTCGCAAAAGTTTGCCCACCCAACACTTCAGCGCGCACTCCGGCTAGCACCTGTCGCGCCGTTTCGCTTTCGCTCTGTTCGATCAGCGCGCTCAGTGCTTGCTCCAGCGTCAGACTGGCAGACAGCAAGGTCGCTAGCTGGCGCGTGATCAGGCTCAGTTGCGCGACCGACAACCGTCCGCGCCGCCACAATAGCCCATCCCTGTTGGACTGCATGGCATCCTGGGATACGGCTTCGACGGCAACGACAGTGAGTCCCGATTCGCGCAAGCTGACCCGAGCCTGACGCACGGTATCGGCTTCGAGTACGCCGCGCAGCAGTTTGCCTTTACTGTCCAGTGCCTGATAACTAAAAGCTGCCATGATTTAACGCCAGATTCGATAATTAAAAATAACCGGAAACTCACCCCGCGCGCGAATCTCGACAATGCACCGCTCCTTCAGGCATCATTGGCAAAATTAGTCGCGGGTGACCCGCAGCAACTCTTCCAGCGAAGTCACGCCGGAAGTCACCAGCCGCATACCGTCCTGGCGCAAGCTGTGCATGCCGTTTTGCAAGGCATACTCACGCAAATCCTGCTCGGAAGCGCGATCATGTATCAGATGTCGCAAGCCATCATCCACCGTCAGCAATTCATAAATTCCACTACGCCCCCGATAACCGGTATGGTTGCACGCAGCGCAGCCAACAGGCCGATATAGCGTTACCGTGTCAGACTCAAACAGGGCGAGCTCAGTCGCATCCGCCTGATAAGCCTCACGACAGTCGTGACACAGTGTGCGCACCAGACGTTGCGCCAATACCCCCAGCAAGCTGGAAGAAAGCAAAAATGGCTCGATCTCCATATCGGTCAAACGCGTGATGGAACTGACCGTATCGTTGGTGTGCAAAGTCGCCAGCACCAGATGTCCGGTCAGACTTGCCTGCACCGCGATCTGTGCGGTTTCCAGGTCACGGATTTCTCCTATCATGATGACATCAGGATCCTGACGCAAAATAGCGCGCAGGGCGCGCGCAAAACTCATATCTATACGCGGATTAACCTGTGTCTGACCGATACCGTCTAGATCATATTCAACCGGGTCTTCCACTGTCATGACGTTGGTTACAGTCGAATCAATGCGCGATAGCGCGGCGTACAGCGTGGTGGTTTTGCCCGAACCGGTGGGACCTGTCACCAGCACGATACCGTGCGGCTGGCGAATCAGCATATCCATCGCCGCCAGAGTTGTGCCTTCCATACCCAACCTGGTCAGCTCCAGCCTCCCGGCATCCTTGTCCAGCAGGCGCAACACGATGCGCTCACCGTGTCCGGTAGGCAACGTGGAGACGCGCACGTCAACCGGCTTGCCCGCCAGTCTCAACGTGATGCGCCCATCCTGTGGCAGGCGCTTTTCGGCAATATCCAGTTCGGCCATGATCTTGATGCGCGACACCATCGCCGCATGTAGGGCGCGATGCGGCTCGATCACGTCCTTGAGTGTGCCGTCCACGCGAAAGCGCACGGCGGAACGCGTCTCGAACGGCTCGATATGAATGTCCGACGCATTTTCGCGTACCGCCTGGGTAAGCAACGCATTGATCATGCGAATCACCGGTGCATCGCTGTCGGCATCGAGCAAATCCTCGATTTTCGGCAGGTCGTTCACCAGTTGCGACAAGTCCATGTCCTGTTCGACATCGTCCACCATCGAAGCTGCCGAACCTTCCGACTGACCATATGCTGCCGCCAGTTTCCTTTCAAATTCAGCAACCGATATACGGGTCGCTTGCACCGGCACTGCCAGTGTCCGACACAGTTCGGCCAGAACGTCGGGCGTGGCATCCTCACGCAGACTCACCGTTGCGCCTTGCGGGGTGACTTTCAGGAGCAGCACGCCCCGATTCTTTGCAAACGAATAAGGAATTTTTTTGGGTGGAAACTTGCCCGGAACGACCGTATCCATAATCATCCCAGCCTTCCGCACTTGGTCGTTACGCGACTATTCACGGTTTCACCACGGGTTTCGGGTTCTCGGCATTCAGACTCAGCGGCGGCAAGCCAGGCGCTGTCATATCAGGCAACATCGGACGGGAAGGCAACCGCCCCTTTGTCTGTTCGCCGCGCAGGTACTCATAACGATCCTGAGTCAGCCCCTGAGATGCCTGACTATCACGCATCACATAGGGGCGTATAAACACCATCAGGTTGGTTTTGGTGTGCTGCCGTGTCTCATGGCGAAACAGATTTCCCAACAAGGGAATATCGCCCAACAGCGGCACCTTATCTTCACCGTTGCTCACAGAGTCCTGGATCAAACCGCCCAGCACGATGATCTGTCCCTCTTCAATCAATACGGTAGATTCCAGTGAACGCTTGTTGGTGATCACGCCAGCCGCATTATTGATGGTCTGATTCTGTACGCTGGAGACTTCCTGAAATACCTGCAACCTGACCGTGCCGCCCTGCGAAATCTGCGGCTTGATGCGCAAGGTTAACCCGACATCCTTGCGTTCTATCGTCTGGAAAGGCGTGGCAGTCGCCGCCGCCCCGGTTTGCGCATAACTGCCGGTAATGAATGGAACGTTCTGACCGATAATGATCTTGGCCTCTTCATTATCCAGCGTCAGCAAATTGGGCGTGGACAGGATATTGGCATGGGCATCCGTTTCCAGAAAGTGCGCCAGCATACCCAAATTCAACACCGTTCCCAACCCCGTGATCGTGGTGGTGCCTTTAACGATGCCGATATTCAGCCCCTGCCCCACCGTGCCGATGTTGCCCGCCGCAGTAATGATGTTACCGCCCCCCGCGCCCGCCACGCCAAAATTGGTTCCGCCGATCACATTGGCTCCGGGGTTGTTGATGCCATTCAGTGCCTGCCACTGGATACCGAATTCCGCCGCTTTGTCTGCCGTCACCTCGGCGATCAATGCCTCGACAAACACCTGTGCGCGACGCACGTCGAGCATTTCCACCACCGCGCGCAAATTGTTGTAGACCGCGTCCGATGCCGTAATAATCAAGGCATTAGTTGCCGCATCCGCCTGAATGATGCCCCCCCCCGCCACCGGCACGGCATTCGTGACAGTCGGCGTACCCGGCGTACTCAATGGTGTACTCGTGACAACCGCTGCCGATGTATCGCCGCCTAATACAGCGCGCAAGGTAAGCGCCAGCTTGGCGGCCTCCGCATTTTTCAGATAAATCACATGAATGTTGCCAGGCGCACCGGTCTTTACGTCCAGCTTGGCAACCAGCTCACGCACTCGCTCGACACGCCCCGGGCTATCCGTACTCAGTAGCAAACTATTGGTACGCGAATCCGCCATCAACATAAAACGCTGGCTTGCATCGGTCGAACCCGTCGCGATAACAGAACCATCCAGCATCAGGCGGTTGATGGTTTGTGCCACATCCATCACCGAGGCGTATTTGACCGGGATGACGATAGGCACAGAAGTGTTGGGGCGATCTATGGTTGCAACGATCTGCTCGATACGCTTCAGGTTACTGGCATAATCAGTCACCAATAGCGCGTTATTATTGGGATAAGCCACCACGATATTGTTGGGTGCGATCAGCGGTCGCAGAATGGGTATCAGTTGTACCGCCGACTCGTGGTGCAGCATGAACACACGCGTCACCAGCTTGTCGCCATTACCATTTTTGTTGCCGATACCCGGGATGTACAGCTTGGCATCCGCCTCCGGCATCACCTTGGTTACCCCGTTTGACTCGACCGCAGCGAAGCCCTGTAAACGCAGTGCAGTCAGCAGGGTATCGTAGGCCAGCGAAGCGGGAATGGGTGTTGCAGAAACAATATTGATGCTCCCCTTTACGCGCGGATCAACCAGAAAGTTGCGCTTGGTGATTTGTGATACTGCCTTTATTACCTCTTCAATATCTGCATTAACAAAATTTAGCGATACCTGCTCTTCCGCCGCCATTGCCGCAGACGACACCGCCAACATCCCACATAACATCAGCCGCACCAACCATATCCTCATCAATTACCCCTTGTAAAGTTTACGATTCGCCGTGCAAGCCTGCCAAACGGCTTGCACGACTGAACAGGTTTGTCATTTTATCCCGCCTGACGGGCATACAGTTTCAGGAATTATCCGGCTAAGGCGAGATAGCGGTCACGCCTGTAGCATCAGCCGCCTTGCCGGATATGGGTTTTGCCATATCTATCCGCTGGCGGACTCCCCCTCGTTCGATCAACACATGATCAATCGCCACCTTTACCAGCTTTGCTCCTGCGACGATCTCTGCACCGGCTGCCAAGCCTACCTGACGTTTGCCATCAAGCTCCAACACCGCAAAACCCGGATTCCCGGAAAACACACCGACCAGACGCACATTGGGCATGATACTAACTGCTGCTGACACCGATGCAACACCAAACAGCCGTTCCGCCCTTGATTCGGAACTGGCTTGCGTAGCTGGCAACACCGTTGCACTATCTGGCGCGAATAACACCCAAGTCCAGTGAGCCAGCATGGTCATGATTACCAGCACCGCCAGCACACGCCATTTGAACGACACCGATATTGCCACCCCGCTTACCCT
>JAVHQF010000229.1:0-1926 GCA_036170995.1 Sideroxydans sp.
TTTCTCCACTGCATCAAATTCAGCGCGCTGTTCTGGACTTGGATTGTCGGGGAGGATGTGCTCGATATGATGCTTCCAATAGTGCTGAACGCTCTTCACCTGCATTTGTGGGTGCGCCAATTTTTCAACATGTTGCGCAATACGACTTAATACAAAGCGACAGGCGGTTTTCCTTTCCAAGGAAAGCTGATCTAACGCCTGTTGAATTTTCTCAAAACGTCGCTTTAATTCTGGCTGCACCCATGCATCAAGATGATCATGCAATTGCTCATTGCGTTCTTGTATAGAGAGATGTTGCCCAGCGGCATTTTTTGTCTTATTTAACGTTTCAACAAATTGGCGCAGTTTGGGTGCGGCATCGGCGAAAATCACATCCAGCACTTTAGTTGGCTCTTTGGTCAAGATAAACGCGACGAACAAGCTTTCCATCTGTTTTGCAACTTGCAGAACTTCATCTTGTTCCAAGCCATCCGTTGCCAACATAAGAATTAGGTGTTGCCTAGCCCGCCCCGAAAGTTGATAAATGTTATTCAAAGGTTCACATGGTGACACCACATGTTGTTTGTATATCTTGGCTGCATCCAACAACTGTTTGGCATAGGCGACAGGGTTTTGTGAGAGCCCAATATTGTCGCTATTTTGATCAAACCATTTGTACAAACTTTCTTCCACAATCGGCTTGCTGCTTTCACGCGCATCGGCATAACGTGACAACACAAAATAGCGTAAAAAGCGCAATGGCTTTTCACCTTTACCTTCCTCAATGGTGCGTATCATTTCCTTCCAAACTTTGGTGAGTTGCTCAAACTGATCTTGCTCGGCTTCTCTGAACAATAGATTTTTCAGCAAATCAAGCGAGTTCAAGCTCACACCTCGATCATTAATCGTTTCAAAAATTCGCAGTGCATCGGCAATATTGCCCGTTTGTATGCGCACCAAACGCACACGTTTAGTCAGTGCTGCTTGAAAACGACGTAACTTGTCCACGTCATCGCCGAACTGTTCCTTGAGGAATTCATAGGATGCTTGGTAAGCTCCAAGCATGTTGCTTCCTGATTTTGGCAAGCCTTTTTCGGAGGAAGGAATAATTCCTTGCGCAATGTGTTGCAGAACATCTCCCGTGTCATCATATAAGGGCTTGAGACGCAGACGAGTTTCGGGAATGCCGTCCTGATTATCACGTTCATCTTGAATCATCTTCTCAAGCGTGTTTAAGGAAACACTATCATTGAGAAATTTGCGCCGTTCACGAAACGCACACAGCACGATAAACAAAGTGGTAATGCGCTGTTGCCCGTCAATGAGTTGAAAAACATTACCTTCTTGATAGGCAACAATGCTGCCAATAAAATATTCCGACTGGGTAGGCGATCCATTCTCATCAAAAAGCCCTTCAAAAGCATCTGACAACAACGCCTCAACCTGCTCTTTTTGCCAAACGTATTCGCGTTGAAAACGAGGTACTTCGTAAAAATCTTTGAACACTTCTTCGAGAGCCGGATGCTGAACGTCAAGTCTCACTGATTGCCTCCCGTATTCACTTAATCATTTTCGACTCGCCGCATCCCGCGCCCTCAACATTTTGGCAATGTTCGCGCGCGAGATTTGTTCATCGATTTTTTTCTTGCCGTGCCTAGCCAACAAACCCGCAACAGTCTCTACAGTAGTCATAGGAAGCGTCTGCAAGGGAGTCAGACAAATCTCACTCCCCACAAGGGCATTCACAAATTCCGTCCTAGCACCCATCAGATTAGTGACGGAAGTGCCGGTAACCCGTGACCACCATCGCAATGCCATGCTCGTCCGCTGCCGCAATGACTTCTTCGTCGCGCATCGAGCCACCGGGTTGGATTACGGCTTTCGCGCCTGCTGCGGCGAGTACGTCCACGCCGTCGCGGAAGGGGAAGAAGGCATCGGAGGCGACCA
>JAVHQF010000230.1:0-1923 GCA_036170995.1 Sideroxydans sp.
ATCCCTATTTCGGCACGGCGCGTGGTCACTTTTCATCCCAGTGCGAAACTAAAAAACTTGATTGAGAAAAATTATCATGGGATAACAATTGCCTGATTTTTGGCGGCCATAATCGATATTCTGATTCTTTCGCCTTTGAACGGTTAGCTAATATGGGATTTTCCAAAGTACCTACTGACTATAACAAAGCAGCGCTTTCAGACCTGCAAGGTGCATGGGCTGTATTGAGAGACGCTGTCGTCAATGATTTTAGCTTCCTAAATTCAGACACACTCCTGTTTTACATTGATGAGGCGATGAGTTTGGAGTTTGTGAAGAACTTGAAAATGATGAAGGAATTACTTCTGTTGATTTGCAATATTGCCAGTCAATCTGCACCGGAAGAAATCATCAAATTGGCTGAAATGGTAAGAGAGGCCTTGGAAGATGTTTTCTCGGCAATCGCGGAAGGTGAAAAACTTTGCCAGAGGTAACTTAATTTAGTGCATTTCGTCGTGAATCCGCGATATGTTAAAAAATACTTATCGGCGTAATAACGATTGCATCACTATAACAATAAAAAAATTGATGCCGGACTGCTCGGCAAAATCGTACTCGCCCGCTTTCTGGAGTTGCCGCTACGGACTTTCGACCGTCTCGTAATCCAAGTGGAGTCATCCACCGGGTTCGACGCCCTGCGCCCCTGGGTGACCGTGAGTCAATTGGAAGGCGCGCAGGTGGAGCATGATGCAGGCGAAGCCCCTCAAACCCAAGCATCCCCGTTTCTGGGGAAGATACACAATATGAAAAACTTGTATCCCGGCACTGGGGCGAGCAGGGGGCTGATGTTTCTCTACCACTGCGACAGTTACGTGCGGGAATACCGGTTCGATGAAGAGGGTGTGAGCCTCATGATGTCTCGCCCGGACTTCCCTGCGGAACTAGCGGGCGTATTGCGCAGGTTGCGCCTCATCAATACCCGAAACCGGCTCACCCACGCACTGATGCAGGCAGTGCTGGTATCACAAGCGGCATATCTGCGTTCCGGGCAGGCTTTGGCGCTCTTGCCCATGACCCAGGCGGAGATTTCCGCCCGGCTGCGATTGGAGTCGAATCTTTCCGTGGTGGCAGATCCGGGCCGGATTTCCCGATTGGTGCGCGTATTGTCCATCGCACTGCCGAACGGCGAAACGGTGCCGATGGGCGGACTTTTTCCGAAGCCTCGGCAGGTTCATTGCCATTTCGTGGATCATGTGATTAAAATGGAAAAAGTATGGATGCTCCAGGAGGAATTGCGGGAGCCGCTGACGGATGGGGCCATCGTCGCCATCCTTGAGTGTGAATATGGCCTTCGTTTGTTGCGGCGCACGGTGGCCCACATCCGGCACGACTTGGCGATTCCCGATTTTCGGAGTCGCAGCCAGCGCATGAATTATCTGGCGGCGACCGAGGGGTTTACCGCACTGCTACCGTTGACCCATCAAGCGCTGCGGACTGCGGTTCCGGCACAGCCGGGTGTGTACGAAATCCGGGCGGCGTTGGTTTCGCCCGCGAGTGAAGCAAAAGCGGGATGGTTTGAGAAAGGCGCGCCGTCGGGGCCGCACAGCGTAGTGTATATCGGCTCGACTGGAGATTTGCGCAAGCGACTGGGGGATCACCTGCGCGGCAGTAGCGATAATGTGTTACTTTATAACCATCTTGCAGATGGTGCCGCGCGGGTGCGGTTTCGTCTGGTCAGCGAAGGGTGGCGCTGGGCGGAGCGGGATCTGTACCGGGTATTTTGCGAAACCTTCGGTACGCCGCCGCTGTGTAATCGCATGAGCCCGTGAGAAAGAGAACCGCCAGAGAAGATGTCATATCAGTGGCTGGCGCAAAACGTGAACAAGAATAACTAGCGGAGCATATCGTGGAAAAAATATTGCGCAAGCAAGCAAGCAAGCAAGC
>JAVHQF010000231.1:0-1921 GCA_036170995.1 Sideroxydans sp.
TGTTGTCTGCAACTGCTCGTGCGAGACGATAGAAATTGACTGGGTTGGGGACCGAGAGACGACGGCGCAATCCACCAATACGTGCAAGATTGTGGTGCGTGGGCTGTGTCCAAACGGCCTGTGCCTTTGTCATACATTCCGGCAAACCTTGCTTTGCGTTTTTGATGGCCAACGCAAATGAGACGGTGCTGAGAAGCGGCGGAAGCTCTCCCGGAAAATAGCCGCGACCCAGCAGCGCATCAAGCATATAGAGCTTCCTCAGAACAATTGATATGCAGCTCATCGAATAGAAGCATCGGCAGTAGCGTGTCGCGCAGGTTTGCCGTATTACTGGCATTGATGAAACTCATGGTTCTTTCGCAATCTCTTGCGTAATTTGCTTGCCGTATCTGGACGTTGACGTAGGGAATCATGGTGTCGTTCCGTAAAGTATCGCGACGGCATGATCCAATTCGGATTCGAGCGCGGTTATGTCTGCTTTAGAGTTGGCGCGCTTTGCCGCGAGTATCTGCTCCACGAGTGCGACGATGGGCTGCTGTTGTTCAGACGACACGTCGGGAATTGGGAGGTTTTTCCAGTCGTCTGGGTAGAGGTGGATGTTGCTGCGGCGATTGGCGCGGAGGAAATCACGGGCGGTGGATGAGTTCATCACGCCAAGCAAATATTTCACGGTGAAACGAAGGCTGGTGGCCTCCAGTTCCTCGCGTTTTGGCAGGTCGGGACGCGGTGGTGTTTCGCCACGGTAGCGCGCAGTTTTTTTCAGCGAGTTGTTGCGCACTCCTGACAGCGCGTGCCATGGCACGAAAGACCACGCTGAGTGATTGTGGAAAAGTTGTCCATCGTCATAGGCAACGCGAAGCTTGTCGATACCGACGGCCATATCCACTGAAATGAGCTTTTCAGATACTGTGTAGAGTTCCTCGAAAGTTTGGCGGCGAAAAAGCGCAGGAGCGCGTTCTGTCCCCCATTCCAACCAGTGCTGTTCCGCAGGAAGCCAGCGCTCCAGATGTTTTCCATCGACGAACGGTTTTGGGTGTTTCGCGTCTTTAGTGCGAGAGACTAAGTCCTCCAACTGGAACGCGCCCTTCGCTACTTTTTCGTCTGCATGAGCAACGATACCAACGCTGTTGTAGCAAATTTTTTCTAGCGTAAGTGCTTCACAGGAAAATATTTTCCCTACGGCATCTTCCGGAAAGAACGCCCGATGCGTCAGCTTCTCCTGCTCATCGCTCGGCAGCGTGGTGACGTTGCCGAAGGTCTCACTGTGGGCACGGCGCTCTGGCGTGTGATGGATGCCGTCGGCATTCTGAAAAAAGTAGATGACGTTGTGAACGGCGGCATCGAAAATCTTCAGGTCGGCACAAAAATCGAGCTTCAGGATGCGGCTATTCTTCAAGAACCAACTCTGCGACTTCTGCGCATATTTGGAATGGCAATAGGCGTCGGACACGATCATGGTGGTGATACCGCCGCTTTTCAGCAGCTTGAAACCTTTTTCGATGAAGGGAACGAACAAATCCCACTTCTCCCAGAGCGTCTCGTATTGCCTGCTGGCGAGTATCTGTTCGCGCAGGCGCTTATTCTCATCTGATGGTTCGTCCGCGCGGACGTATGGAGGATTTCCGATCACCACATCAAAACCCTCCATCATGCCGAACATCCATTCGAGGTCAAAAAAGCCCGCCGAGGCGTTCTGGTCGTAAGGGTTCCACTCGGCGAGGGCGCACGCGGTGACGGTATTCCAGCCGTCGCTTTTTAGCAGCTCGGCAATTTCCGCTCGTAGCGTGGCATCCTGCTCGCGGCACTTTGCCTTGGTGGACGGAGTGCGGGCGAGGAAGTGGCGTTCACGCACGTTGCGGAGTTCGGCTTCTTTAATGTCAATATCCAAATTGCGCAGCAGTTGTTGCCCTGGGCGATTGAT
>JAVHQF010000232.1:0-1917 GCA_036170995.1 Sideroxydans sp.
AAGATTTTATCGGTTATTCCAGCACTTATATAAATCCCGTTCTAACACCGGTTCCCGTGCCGACGGGCACCGGTGCGCCGCTTGGATCGCGTATCCCTGTGATCCTTGTTCATGGCTGGCAGGGCGACAACTCCACCACAGATCCATATTCGCAACTGGGCGCTGCGCTGAGCGCCGACAATTACTGGAAAAATCTGATTGAGTTCTTTAACCTGCCGGGACTTAAGAGCAAGTACAAAGTCTACCTATACAAGTATCCGTCCTACAAGCGCGTCACCTTCAACGCGCTCGAACTCAAATATTTGATTCGGCAACACTCCGAACTCGCCAATGCACCGAAGATCGTATTCATCGCACATAGCATGGGCACTATTGTCACCCGTGCGTTGTTTGAGGAGTGGGCATTCCCAGTGGATAAGGCTGACCGTATCATTCTTCTGGATGGCGTTCATCATGGTTCACCTGCTGCTATCCCGCGTCTCGATGCTACAGGCTCCAATTATTTGCCGAAAAACCTCGACACGGCGGGCGCGAATGACATCCAGTGGGATGGTTATGACGGGTTATTTGTTTCGCAGTCCAGTCTAGGCGGCTTTACTTTTCAAAACATGCTATTCCAAAAAATCTGGGAAAGGTCGAATTTGATAGCTACCCTTCCGGCCTACCAGGCATCAACGCGGACCGTTAATTTTTCAAAGAATATCGCAGATATTTATACTTACAGAGACAGCCTATCTATACCCCGAATATCTTCGAGCGCCGCTTTTGACGATTATTATCGCCAGGTGGTCGATGATATTTTGAAACAGACTCCCTCCCAAGCGATAATTGATTACTGTGCCCCCAATTCCCCGCGAATATCAGGCACTTATTTGCCGATTTTTTGTAACAAACCCGACGCTATCTGGGGCTATCTTCAGGTTGCAGATTTTAAAATGCCCGTTATTTTCAATCCTTGGCTGATCTATCTCAATCTGCGTTACCAGCAGATGCCGCCATACTATAAGAACAAGCTTTTTGCTTACGGCGCAGTAAACGTCAACTCTAACAGTAGCCCAAATAATCGCGTGTCGGATACGCCATGGTCATTCGGGTTGGCAGAAGACGTCGTTCAGCATATGGTAAGTGGTATGGGCTATCTCAACGATGGCCCTGTGCCGCTGCAAGGTCAATTGCTTGACCAGCTATACTCCTTCGATGACTTGGTGCCCGCCTCGGGCCTCGGCGGTGGTTCCAGCATTGTGACTATGTACTACAGACCGTGGATCAGTGGGAATATGACGGTCTATCGGACAGACCCGCTCTCGCTTGGTACGCCTGGAACACTAGGTTCCGGCTATGAAGGGGACGGCTATGTCAAACATCGCCTTTTTATGGATTACAACCATGATCGCATGTTGAATGGCTGTTACACAGATAGCGCAGGGGACTTACTTGCGGGCATCATTTCTCCGAATCCTGTGACCGGCCCTGGTTCCACCACGAACACCGAAATTTTATTGGACAGTTTCTGTTGGTATAAGCTAGCCGACCGTGTTGCCTATGTAAATGCAGCTTTAAGTGGTAACGGCACTATGCTCGCCAGTGTTTTTACGTTGCCCACCAATCCTGTCGATACTAGCTTCCCTCTCTTTAACAGTTACACAGGTATCAAAGCCCGTCTGTCGCTGGAGCCACTATTTCTCTCCATTGCTTCCGACTTGATTATGCAACTTCCTACGGTCGCTGCTACGGCGAGTGGTCTTTTCGAGCCCGGCCAGGTCACTGTCGTAGCGCCCACACTAGCTTCGGCAACCGTAACTGGAAACGGCGAAAAAATGATGCTGCAATTCAATTTGCCAGCGAGCTTGCTCACCCTCAATTCGCCTTATACCGGCAGCGTGCCACGCTCGGATGTGACTAACATTAAAATATCCA
>JAVHQF010000233.1:0-9131 GCA_036170995.1 Sideroxydans sp.
AGGGTGAAGGGTGAAGGGTGAAGGGTGAAGGGTGAAGGGTGGGGGTTTCCCCCTCTTGCTTCCCTTTACAAAGCGCGGTATTGCCCTGTGCTGGAGAACTCTTCCCCTGGGAGGCGACTGAGTAGCGCTTCCACCGCTTTGTCAGCCGCGAGATTCTCGTAAAGCACTCGATACACCGCCTGGCAGATTGGCATTTCGACCCCCTGCTGTTGCGCGATACGTTGCACTTCGCGTGCGGTATAAACACCTTCCGCCACATGGCCCAGCTCACCCAAGATGGTGGAGAGTGAATGGCGTTGTGCCAGCAACATGCCGACTTGGCGGTTGCGCGAAAGGTCGCCCGTGCAGGTAAGGATGAGGTCGCCCACCCCTGACAATCCGCCCAATGTCTCAGCACGGCCACCCATCCGCAATCCAAGGCGTGACATCTCGGCCAAGCCGCGCGTGAGCAATGCCGCGCGTGCATTCATTCCCATTTGCATACCATCGCAGATACCAGCGGCGATGGCCAACACGTTCTTAATTGCGCCCCCAATCTCAACCCCGACCACATCGGTGCTGGAGTAAATGCGCAAACGCGGGTGGTGCAATGCTTTGGCCGTGCGTTGCGCAAACTCGCCATCGTTCGAAGCGAGGGTCAGCGCGGTGGGCAATCCGCGTGCGACTTCTTGCGCGAAGCTGGGGCCAGTCAATGCGCCGCGCGAAAAAATCGCAGGCAAGGTCTCGTGAACAATCTGATGAGGAAGCAAAGACGTGATGGTTTCAATGCCTTTGCACAACCAGATGACACCCGGGAATTCAACGCCGCGCTTCTCGTTTGCTCTTTCTTCCGCAGCAATTGGAGATGAGCTTTCACGTTTGCCTCCTTGTGCGCTTGCAGGAGAGGATTCGGATGAGGGGGGCGTAGGGAATTGGTTGGCAATCTGTTGCATCACGGGGCGCAGACCCGATACGGGAACCGCTGCGATGATAAGTTCTACACCTTGTAGCGTTGCGGTGAGTTCGTGGGAAACAGCAAGCGTGCTTGGCAGTTGAATGTCTGGCAAATAGCGCTGGTTGCGATGGGCGTCTCGCATTGCTACCACTTGTGCCTCATCGCGCGCCCACAGCGTAACTTGATGACGGCCAGCAAGACTAATCGCCAGTGCTGTCCCCCATGCGCCCGAACCTAAAACCGCAATACGCATCAGTCGCCCCAAACATCCTTGCTTTTTAGAAAACCAGTTGTGCCATCACGATGACGCACTTTGACCCAACCTGTGCCTGCATTTCCCAACCACTCCAATCCAAGTTGGCGCGGCGCGATGAATGCAACGCTGGCACTGTCATCCCAATTGGTGCGGACAGTCGTAGTCTCTGCCATCACGACGACATAGCGCTTGTTGCTGAGATTGCGCTTTTCGATCCAGTATATTTTGCCGCCCGCATCGCGCACCTTAACCCAGTTTTCCAACACTACAATCTGCTCTAGTGGCAGATAGCGCGTGGCAACGAACAGCTTGTTCGCCTTAAGGGAGTTGGCATCGTAAAGAATTGCGGGTTCCGCCACCGACACGTATTCACTCGCCGCAACCATTTGGCTGAAGGCAATCAGGAGCAAGGCGGCGACGTGATTTTTCATCAATGTTTGACCGTGGTCGCCGCTTCCGCTTGGGCTTGCGCCTGTTGTTTTTGTTGTTGATAGATGACATCAAAATTGATTGGGTTGAGGAGTACGGGCGCAAAACCGCCGCGCACTGAAGTATCCGACACCACTTCACGCAGATAGGGGTAAAGCAGATTTGGACACATGACTGCCAGTACGTTTTCCATCTCAGCCGCTGGGACGTTGCGAATTTGGAAGATGCCCGCTTGCTTGGCTTCGATGAGGAACATCACTTTGTCTTGCTCGGGCAATTTTGCCGTGACGGTGATGGTCACAACCACTTCGAAAATGCCTTCCTCAATAGCGGCGGCTTGAGTTTGTAGTTGCAAATCAATCTGCGGATTGACGTGCTCCAAAAAAATCGCGGGCGCATTGGGAATTTCTAGCGAGATGTCTTTTACATACAGTTTTTCGATGTTGAATACGGGTGCGGCGGGTTGTGTTGCAGCTTCAGTCATGTTCTTTCCTTGGTTATTTGTTCAAAAGTGGCATCAGCCCGCCAGCACGATCCAATGCGTACAGGTCATCGCAGCCGCCCACATGCGTGTCGTCAATATAAATCTGCGGCACGGTGCGGCGACCCGTTTTCGCCTCCATCAATTTCTGCTGCTCGGGTTGCAAGTCAATACGTATCTTTTCGATTTCTTGGACGCCTTTGCTCATTAACAGACGTTCCGCATTGATGCAGTAGGGACACACGGCGGTGCAATACATCAAAACTTTTGCCATTGTTATTTTTCCAAAGGTAAGTTGGCTTTTTGCCAAGCGATCACGCCACCCGTTAGCAGATGCGGTTTGAATCCCTGCTTGTTTAGGAAAGCACTCGCACCTGCTGCGCGCGCACCACTTCGGCATACGACAACGATGGGGCGTGCACGATATTTTTCCAACTCGCCGATGCGATCTTTTAATTGCCCCGTCGGAATCAAGCGGCTATTGATAATATGACCCGTGTCGTATTCCCCTTGCTCACGCACATCCAGCACAAGTGCATTCTGACGATTGATCAAATTCATCGCACTCGGCGTATCCACCTCTAGGATGCCGCGCAGTTTGTTGCCATAGAACGACCAGAACAACATGTAGCCACTGATAAAGGTGATGGAAACGGTGAGAATGTTATTTTCTAGGAATTGCAACACGCTGGTACTCCTCATATTTTTGGGTGGCGAATTCTAACAGAGGGGCAAAGCGGGCTGCATCCAGCTTCACCAACTGATCGAACTCTGTTTTGACTGCGGGGAACTCGAATGGATATGACCAGATCGCATCGGCAATCATTGCCTTCGCTTCCTCGGGACGATCTGACCACGCTAATAGCAAGGCCTGATGGTAGGCCACGGGCGAATTCGGGATATAGCGCAAAGCACGCTCATTCAGTTCGAGTTTTTCTTTCAGGTGCTCCGCACTGGGGTCCATCATGTTGGCGATGAATAATTCGGCATAGGAACTCAAGAGGGAATATCGATAAGCCACCAAAAGTTCGTCACGCGCAGCGGGAATGTATTTGGGGTCTTTGGTCGCCGCCATGCGCAGCGCCAATGCGTTCTCTAAATGTTTGTATCCTTGAAATGCCTGCGCCAATGAGATTGCACCTAGCAAAGCAATGACGCCGACCGACAGTCGCCCCACCATACGCAGTTCCAAACGATAGCTTGTGTGATCGAATAAGCCGATCACCACTGCGGCGATACCGATGAAATAAAGATACCAGAGTGGATATTCCAACTGACTGTGAATGGCGATAACGGCGAGTAGGCCATACGCCCACCAATGTTCGATGTCGAACGTCGTCTTGCGTACGACCGATGTCCAGAACCACATACCGAGCGTACCCAAGAGAATACCCAATCCGGCCAACCCTGCTTCTGCTGCAACTTGCATCACGATGTTGTGTGCGTTGTTGTAAAGCCCAGCGATGGCGGGGTTCTGTAACTCACTCCCCAGCAGGAGATGTTCATAGGCGAACTGACCAAATCCAGCACCTATTAAGGGGAACTGCGCAAAGATGATGAGAGCTTCGCGCCACAAATGAAAACGGATGCTGTTGCTTCCAGCTTCACCGAAGAGTCGATCAGCTGAGGTAATGCTGCCAGTCGTGCCTGCCAACCAAGGTATCTGCACGACAAAGTGCATCACCACGAATCCAACCCACAGTGCTAACGCAAAATGCAAGATGGGACGCAAGGTAGTGTCACGGCGTTGCCATAACCAAGCCAGTACCAGCGCGAAGGTCAGATACAGCCAGCTACTTCTCGAACCAGACAACACCAGCACGAAGAGCAGGGGCGCGGCAAGCAAGGTTGTTTGCCAAGTCCGCCAGCCGCGTTTTACATGCAACAACCCCAGTGACAACAAACCCAGCGCGATAAAATTAGCAAAATGATTGGGTTGCGCGGTGTTGCCATAGACTGCGCCCGATGTCTTGACGGTAACGACTGAATTCAAAAAAGTATTCCAGCGGTAGTGCTGTAAAAACCCCGCCAAGGCATTCAACTCTGCCCCTACCAACAAGAACACCGCCAGCACCAGCACCACCATTGATAAGCCAAACTCTACCCGCAAGCGTTGCCCCAACATCATCAGCAAAGCGGCAAACAAAAAATACAAAGACAACAACAGCAAGTGATCGAAGTGGGTGACGCGCCCCAGCAGAAATTGCACCATCAGCACCATCATCAAGCCGATGGGCAACAGCACGATGCGCGGCACTTCTGGGACTTGCCAATAGCGTGCGGTCAGCAGTAAGGGCAACGCGCACACGCCTAACAATGCAGTCATCCACTCTTGGTAGAAGGTGGTGATGGGGAACGCGTGGTGATAATTCAAGAAAGGTAAAACCCACATCAGGCCGACGAGGGCCAAACTGATGTGGGCGAAATTAAACGAGGTGGGAAGATATTTTTTTAGCAACTACCTTTGACTCCGAGTTTAGCGAGGAAGCCGTTCAGCGGGCAGACCTGTGTGAATCCGCTCTGGAACAGATTCAACCCCACAAATGCGGTGAACAACAAGAAATAGCTACTCACGAATAACGGGCTGGCTTCAACGCCTAATGTCAAAGACAACAGAATAAAGAAACCCGCGACGATGCGGACGATACGTTCTGCGTTCATGCTTGAAACTCCTTAAGGGATGTGGATTCTACTCGAAAATGAAACAAGCCCTTACCCCCTCGAAAGGGAACTAGGGCTCATAAATCATGGGTACTTTTTATACAGCGAGGCGTAATACAACACGGGGATGACCACCAGCGTCAGCAAGGTGGACACCAAAATTCCGAAGATTAACGACAGCGCCAAACCATTAAAGATGGGGTCATCCAAGATGAACAGCGCGCCCAACATCGCGGCCAATCCTGTCAAGACGATGGGCTTGGCACGCGCACTGGCGGCGGCAATCACCGCATGTTGCGGATCAACCCCGTCACGCAATTGCAAGTTGATGAAGTCCACCAACAGGATCGAGTTGCGCACGATGATACCCGCCAAGGCGATCATGCCGATCATCGAGGTCGCGGTGAATTGCGAACCCAAGAGGGCATGTCCCGGCATCACGCCGATGATGGTGAGCGGAATAGGCGCCATGATGATGAGTGGCACGGTATAACTCTTAAACTGTGCCACCACCAACAGATAGATCAGGATCAATCCCACACCATAGGCGATGCCCATGTCGCGGAAGGTCTCGAACGTGACTTGCCACTCACCATCCCACTTCAAAGCGTAGCTCTTGTAAGGATCGGACGGTTGGTGGAAGAACCACGACTGCAACACGCCGCCTTGCTCCAGCATCATGTCACCCGTCTTACCATTGATGTCAAACATGCCGTACAAGGGGCTGTCTAGATTACCTGCCATATCTCCCGTCACAAACACCACGGGTAGCAAATCTTTGTGATAGATGGGGTAGTCACGCTGCGTCTGCACCACTTGCACCAATTCGGATAAGGACACCAGCACACCATCATTGGCCCGCACTTTAAGTTTCAACACATCATCAATACGACTCCGCTTTTCCGCAGGCAAAGCCATACGCAATGGCGGCGCATATTTAGAATCCTCTTCATGCAAAGAGGTCACATTCTGCCCCGCCAAAGCAACTTGGATGGTATCGGCGATGTCGCGCGTGGACACCCCCAAGATGGCGGCTTTGCTTTGCATGACGCGCAACATCACCTTGGGAGATGCTTCCGTCACAGTGTCGTCGATACCTACAATGTCGGTTGTTTTAACGAACTGCTCATGCACTTTACCCGCCACTTCGCGTGCGCCTCGATAATCGGGACCATATATTTCGGCAACGATAGGCGACATTACGGGGGGGCCAGGCGGTACTTCCACCACTTTCACTTTGGCATTCCATTTCTTGGCAATGGCCTCGATGGGTTCGCGCACCGAGGTGGCAATCTGGTGGCTACTGCGATTACGATGATGCTTATCTTGCAGATTGACCTGAATGTCGCCTTGCTCTGATGCATTGCGCAAATAATATTGACGCACCAAACCGTTGAAGTTGATGGGAGATGCCGTGCCTGCATACGCCTGATAATCGGTCACTTCTGGCACGGTAGCTAGAAATTGCCCCATCTCGCGCATCACACCCGCTGTCTGTTCCAACGCAGTTCCACTGGGCATATCCACCACCACTTGGAACTCAGACTTGTTATCGAACGGCAACATCTTGAGCACGACCAATTTCACCACCACCAACGATACAGCAATCAGTAGCGCAGCCAAGATACCCAACCACAACTTGCGGCGCGCTGACTTGCCATGCACACCATTCAAGAAAGGGGTAAGCAGAGTACGGAAGAAGTGGGCGATTTTAGTATCGCGCTCATCTTTGATTACAGCATGGTGGGTATCGGATAACTTATGCGCCAACCAAGGCGTGACGATGAATGCGATAGCAAGCGAAATCAGCATCCCCATGCTGGCGTTGATCGGAATAGGGCTCATGTAAGGGCCCATTAATCCGCTCACGAAAGCCATCGGCAACAAAGCAGCAATCACGGTGAACGTTGCCAAGATGGTTGGGCTGCCCACCTCATCTACGGCTTCTGGAATAATTTCAGACAGCGGCTGGTGTTGCGCAAGTTCGCGCCGGCGATGGATGTTCTCCACCACCACGATGGCATCATCCACCAAGATACCGATGGAAAAAATGAGCGCGAACAGCGACACGCGATTGAGGGTAAAGCCGTACGCCCATGATGCGAACAGCGTCAGCGCCAAGGTCAACAGCACCGCGATTCCCACGATGACCGCCTCGCGCTTACCTAACGCAAACCACACCAAGGCGACCACCGCGAACGTCGCGAAGAACAGCTTCTTGATGAGCTTCATCGCTTTATCATTCGCTGTTTCGCCATAGTTGCGCGTGATGGTGACCTTCACATCGTCAGGAATGACGCTACCCTTCAATTCCTCCACACGGTGCAAGAGTTTATCAGCCACATCCACCGCATTTTCGCCAGGTTTCTTGGTGACACTCACGGTTACCGCAGTGAACTCGCCGTGCTTTTGAATACTCTTGTCCCCCGCTGCCGCCCCTGCACCCATCCAAACATAATTCGATGGCGACTCTGCCTCGTCCCTCACTTCGGCTACGTCGTGCAAGAACACGGGCTTACCCTCGAATGTGCCAACCACCAGTTGCTTTACTTCGGTTGCATCATTGAGGAAATTATTGGTCTGCACCAAGACTTCTCGATTGTTCTGCACCAGCGTACCTGCACTTTGCGACACGTTGGCCGCCTGCAACGCGGCGCGCACTTCTTGCAATGACAGTTGATAGGCGTTCAACGCTTCAGGATTGAGCAACACACGCACCGCCCGCTGGCTGGCCCCCAGCGTGGCCACTTCGCGCGTGCCTTTCACCCGCTTCAATTCAGACTCGATGGCGTGCGCCACATGCGTCAGCGCCAAACCGCCCCCTGCAGATTGTTCACGCCACAAGGTCAATGCCAAGATGGGCACATCGTCAATACCGTGTGCCTTGATGATGGGTTGCATCACCCCCAAGGTGGGCGGCAACCAATCGGAATGAGAGTTGATGACATCGTAGAGTTTCACCAGCGAGGGCACATGTGCCTCGCCCACCTTGAACTGCACGGTGAGGACAGACATGCCGTATTGCGACACGGAATAGACGTGGTCCACCCCCGCGATCTGCGATAACACCTGCTCGGCGGGCGTTGATACAGTACGTGCCACATCCTGCGCTGACGCGCCTGGATACGGAATCATCACGTTTGCCATGGTCACGTTGATCTGCGGCTCTTCCTCGCGCGGTGTCACCACCACCGCGAAGATGCCCAACAACATTGCCACCAACGCCAGCAACGGCGTCATTTGGGAATGTAAGAAGATGCGGGCGATACGCCCTGAGATGCCCATCATTGCTGCACCACCATGCCTGCTTTAACTGGATTAGTCGCCACGCGCTCACCTGCTGTCAGACCCGCTAACACCTCGACCTCGCCCTGCTCGGTGGTTTCACCCAAACGAATCTGGCGCAAGCGTGGCAGCTCCTTGTCGTCAATCACATATACCGCCACCACTTCACTACGACGCACGACCGCAGAGGCAGGAATCAATAATTTCTTTTCTTTGCCTACCACGAAATGCGTACGCACGAACATACCTGGGTAGATGCCTTTTTGATTCGCTGGCAGATTCACGCGCACCTGTGTGCTGTGCGTGCGTGGGTCAGCGGAAGGTTGCACCGTGATGTTGGCGACTTTTAACCAGCGATGTAATTCCGGCACTTCGACACTCGCCGCTGGACGCGAACCGATTTCGGATAATTTGTATTGCGGCACATTAGCGATGATGCGCAACTCGGAAGGATCAAAACCCGTCATCAGTGGCTTGCCCACGGTGACCATCTCGCCCATCTCTACCATCCGTGCTGATACCACCCCCGCATACGGTGCGATGACCGAGGTGTAGCTTTTGGCCAGCGCAGACTGTTGTGCCCCCGCCGCGCTGGCTTTGGCTTGCGCCGCCGCCATGTCGTAATCCGCTTTGGCCTTATCCAATGCGGCTTGACTGATGAATTTCTGTTCGAACAGTTGTTGCGAACGCTCGTAGTTCAACTTGGCGTTACTTAATGCTGCCTGTGCCTGCGCCACCTGCGCGTTGCTTCCCGCGACGGCTTGGTTGGCTTCGCTCTCGTCAATACGCAGGATGACCTGCCCTTTGCTCACGCGATCACCCACATCGAACATCACTGCCTTCACGCGACCCGATATCTGCGCAGAGACCGTTGCCTGATGCGTCGCCTCAACTACGCCATCCACACTGTAGGTCTGCGCCACCTCTTGCTCTTGGGCCACTACCGCTTGTAGAGGCTCACCTGCATGTACTGCCGTCATCAATGAGATGCTTACCAAAAATCCGATTTTCCGTTGCATAAGATCACCCGCCAAAATTTTAAGAACGCGCATATTAGCTATTTCTAATATTCAACGCAAGCAACA
>JAVHQF010000234.1:0-1886 GCA_036170995.1 Sideroxydans sp.
GCAGAAAACAGGCGTTTTGGTGCCTTCTGGCAGATTGGTACCCGCCGCCTCGATGCGCGGAACCCCGCGTGTATTGGGGATTTCAGGCAAAAGCAAAGGCTCGGAGACTTTCCGGGCCTTTGTATATGGTGGTGGGGCCGCACCCCCCAACTAACCCAGCGAACTGGGCTCGTTTTTGCTGCCAATGGCTGCTGCGAAGTAGTGCGGAACCCTCCAACTTTATTGGCAGTCTATCAGAGGCCGATGGTTGTGAAGGTCGAAAGATGCGGACGGCGGTTCAATTCCGCAATCCGCACTTGAACCGCCGTCCGCATTTTTTTCACAACACCACTTGGCTTTGGGACGAAAACACACCTTCATGGAATACCAGCAACTCATTCGGAAGGAAACCCGTGGACACCAAACATCTGGGACAAAAACAACTGGCAGCCCGTTGGAGCATCAGTGAGGCCAGTCTTGAGCGCTGGCGCAGCGAGGGCATTGGCCCGAAGTTCCTAAAATTCCCCGGCCGCGTCCTCTACCGACAGGTTGATATCGAAGTCTTCGAAGAACCGTGCCTGTCAACATCGACCAAGACCTTTGCGGCTTCGGACAGGGCGACTGTGATCACTTAAGTTCGTACCAAACACCGCGCCCACTGCCTTGCTGATTTAAATGGCCACGTTCGACCAAGTTGCGGAAGTGAAGCTTCAGCGTATTGCGACTGACACCCGTCAATTTGATGGCGTCGCCAATCGTGATTCGTCCATGCTCACGGGCAAATTCGACGATCTGCAACGACAGGTCGGGCAAGGCGGCCAGCACTATTCTTTCGCGTTCGACCTTCTTTGCAAGTCGCCTGACCTGCTCAGCTAGTGAGCGCAGGAAGAAAACCAGCCACGGTTGCCAGTTGGGTGCGTCTGATCGGATTGAGCCCTGCGTCTGCCGCAAGGCCAGGTAGTAGGCTTCCTTGTTGAGCTCGATCACGCTTTCCAGCGAACTGTAGGGCACATAGGCATAGCCCGCCTGGATCAATAGCAATGTCGTCAGAACCCGGCTGAGTCGGCCGTTGCCATCCTGGAATGGGTGGATTTCCAGGAACACCACCACGAAGATGGCAATGATCAGCAACGGGTGCAGATGCGCTTTGTCGCGCTCATTGTTGGCCCAGGTCACCAGCTCGGCCATCAGGCCAGGAGTATCGAATGGACTTGCCGTCTCGAACACGATGCCAATCTGCACACCGTTTTCATCGAATGCGGCCACGCTGTTTGAATTGGTCTTGTACTGCCCTCGGTGCCGTGCGTCTTTCTCGCTATGGCTTAACAGAATCTGGTGCAGTTGCTTGACGTGGTTCTCATTGAACGGGATGTCTCTCCAAGAACTGAATACCAAGTCCATCAACTCGGCGTAGCCAGCCACCTCCTGCTCATCGCGAGTCTGAAAAGACTGAATCGTGAGGTTTGAGAGCAGCTTTTCGACTTCCCGATCGGTCAGCTTGCTGCCTTCAATACGGGTGGACGAGCCAATGCTTTCGATGGTGGCCACCCTGCGCAAGGCTGAAAGACGTTCGGGCGCAAGCGTCCCCAGGGCACGCCAAGCGCCTTTGAACTCGTCGATCCGAGCGATCAGGCTCAGGATATCAGGTGTGATATGGATGGACTCAGTGCGAAGCATAAAACCAATATTACACCCAATTACACCCATTTATAAGTACCCCAATCACTCATCTATCGCCAAACTTGAAATGGGTGCGAATGGGTGTTTTATTGTCGTGTTGTTTCGGCCGCGCGCGCCGTTGCCGCCAGATTCCTGATCATGTTGTTACGCATTCCAGGTAACTGGGCTCGTTTTTACTGACAATGGCTGCTGTGAATATCTCTTGAATCCTCCAACTTGACTGGCAG
>JAVHQF010000235.1:0-9068 GCA_036170995.1 Sideroxydans sp.
ACCGCTATCGCAACATCGGCATCAGTGCGCACATTGATGCGGGTAAGACAACCACCACAGAGCGTATTCTGTTCTACACGGGGGTGAGCCACAAGATCGGTGAGGTGCACGATGGTGCGGCCACGATGGATTGGATGGAGCAAGAGCAGGAGCGCGGTATCACCATCACTTCCGCTGCGACAACCTGTTTCTGGAAGGGGATGGATAATTCCTATCCAGAGCATCGTTTCAACATCATTGACACCCCAGGGCACGTTGACTTCACGATTGAGGTTGAGCGTTCTATGCGCGTGTTGGATGGTGCGTGTATGGTGTATTGCGCGGTAGGCGGGGTGCAACCACAATCTGAAACGGTTTGGCGTCAGGCTAACAAATACAAAGTTCCGCGTTTGGCATTCGTCAACAAGATGGACCGTACAGGTGCGAACTTCTTCAAGGTTGTCGATCAGATGCAAGTGCGTTTGCGTGCGACGCCGGTTCCTTTGGTTATTCCCATTGGTGCTGAAGAGAATTTTGTGGGTGTCGTTGATCTGATCAAGATGAAAGCGATTTACTGGGATGAAGCGTCTCAGGGGATGAAGTTCGATTATCGTGAAATTCCAGCCGAATTATTGGCGAGTGCAAAAGAGTGGCGCGGCAAGATGGTTGAGTCTGCGGCTGAAGCTTCTGAAGATTTAATGAACCAGTATCTTGAAAATGGTGAGTTGACCGAAGAACAAATCATTCTGGGAATTCGTACGCGCACCATCGCTTGTGAAATTCAGCCGATGTTGTGTGGTTCTGCTTTCAAAAACAAGGGTGTTCAACGCATGTTGGATGCGGTCATCATGTTCTTGCCGTCGCCAGTGGATATTCCTGATGTGACGGGTGAAACAGAGGCTGGCGTTCACATCACCCGTAAAGCTGACGACGGAGAAAGTTTTTCCGCATTGGCATTCAAATTGATGACCGATCCATTTGTAGGCCAGCTGACTTTCGTACGCGTCTATTCTGGCGTGCTGAAAAAGGGGGATACGGTCTATAACCCAATCCGTGGCAAGAAAGAGCGTATCGGTCGTATCGTGCAGATGCACGCGAATGACCGTATGGAAGTGGATGAAATTTTAGCGGGTGACATTGCGGCTTGCATTGGTTTGAAAGATGTGACAACAGGCGAGTCTCTGTGTGATGTGAGCAAGCCCATTATTCTTGAGCGCATGGTATTTCCCGAGCCTGTTATTCACGTTGCAGTTGAGCCGAAAACCAAGGTTGACCAAGAGAAGATGGGTATCGCACTGGGCCGGTTGGCTGCTGAAGATCCTTCCTTCCGTATCCGTACCGATGAAGAGTCGGGTCAGACCATCATGTCTGGCATGGGTGAGTTGCATCTGGAGATTCTGGTTGATCGCATGAAGCGCGAGTTCGGCGTTGAGGCGAACGTAGGTGCGCCGCAAGTGGCGTATCGCGAAGCGATTCGTAAGTCTGTCGAAGTTGAAGGTAAGTACGCTAAGCAAACAGGCGGGCGCGGTCAGTACGGTCACGTGTGGATCAAGATGGAGCCGAACGAAACGGGCAAGGGCTTCGAATTTGTGGATGCCATTAAGGGCGGAACGGTTCCTCGCGAATTTATCCCTGCAGTTGAAAAGGGATTGCGCGAGTCATTGCCTAGCGGCGTGTTGGCTGGCTTCCCCGTCGTTGATGTAAAGGTCACTTTGTTTGATGGCTCTTACCACGATGTTGACTCCAATGAAAATGCCTTCAAGATGGCTGCTTCAATGGCATTCAAAGATGGTATGCGCAAAGCTAGCCCAGTGTTGCTGGAGCCAATGATGTCGGTAGAAGTTGAAACACCTGAAGACTACACTGGCACAGTGATGGGCGACTTGTCATCACGCCGCGGCATGGTGCAAGGTATGGACGACATGGCAGGTGGGGGCAAGACAGTCAAGGCAGAAGTTCCTTTGTCCGAGATGTTCGGCTATTCGACATCATTGCGTTCAGCAACTCAAGGTCGTGCGACCTACACCATGGAATTCAAGCATTACACTGAAGCACCCAAGAGCGTCGCTGAAGCAATTATGAGTAACAAGAAATAATTAACGAACTTAAGACGAGTCGGAGAGATAAATCATGGCAAAAAGCAAATTTGAACGTAGCAAACCGCACGTGAACGTAGGCACGATTGGTCACGTTGACCACGGCAAGACCACATTGACGGCGGCGATCACCATGGTGCTGTCGAAGAAATTTGGTGGCGAAGCCAAGGCGTATGACCAAATTGACGCGGCGCCCGAAGAAAAGGCGCGCGGCATCACTATTAATACTGCCCACGTCGAATACGAGACGGCCAACCGTCACTACGCGCACGTTGACTGCCCAGGCCACGCCGACTACGTCAAGAACATGATTACTGGTGCAGCCCAAATGGACGGTGCGATTCTGGTGGTATCCGCAGCTGACGGCCCCATGCCCCAAACCCGTGAACACATCCTGTTGGCACGCCAAGTGGGCGTACCCTACATCATCGTCTTCATGAACAAATGCGACATGGTTGACGACGCAGAACTACTCGAACTCGTTGAAATGGAAATTCGCGAACTGCTCAGCAAATACGACTTCCCTGGCGACGACACACCGATTATTTACGGTAGCGCCAAACTCGCTGTCGAAGGCGACCAAAGCGAATACGGCGAACCCGCCATCTTCCGTTTGGCTGACGCACTCGACAGCTACATCCCCCAACCAGAACGCGCATTGGACGGCACCTTCCTGATGCCCGTGGAAGACGTATTCTCCATCTCGGGTCGTGGCACCGTGGTAACTGGACGTGTCGAGCGCGGCATCATCAAAGTGGGTGAAGAAATTGAAATCGTGGGCATCAAACCCACCCTCAAGACCACCTGCACAGGCGTTGAAATGTTCCGCAAACTGCTGGACCAAGGTCAAGCAGGCGACAACGTCGGCGTATTATTGCGCGGCACCAAACGTGAAGAAGTAGAGCGCGGTCAAGTCTTGGCCAAACCGGGCTCCATCACCCCGCACACCAAATTCACAGCAGAGATCTACGTCTTGGGCAAAGATGAAGGTGGGCGTCACACTCCCTTCTTCCAAGGCTACCGTCCACAGTTCTACTTCCGTACGACAGACGTGACAGGCGCAGTTGAATTGCCAGCAGGTACTGAAATGGTGATGCCAGGCGACAACGTATCCATCACGGTTGCCTTGATCAACCCGATCGCGATGGAAGAAGGACTACGTTTCGCCATCCGCGAAGGTGGTCGTACCGTCGGTGCGGGTGTGGTGGCTAAGATCATCGAGTAAAAAAGCAGGATTGAGTTGTCAGGAATGATAATTAAGCCGAGTTAACTTAATCATCATTCCTGAGTCCTGTTGAGTTTGTAGTTGCAAGGTGGGGTGAGACAGCATACAATGCGCGCCCTCGCGTGGTGGTTGCCACGCGTTTTTGTTCTTTAACGAGCGGCAGTGCCGCATATAAGCAAGAGAAGATTATGCAAAGTCAAAAAATTCGCATTCGCCTCAAGGCATTCGACTATCGTTTGATCGACCAATCCGCGTTGCAAATTGTGGATACGGCAAAGCGCACAGGCGCGGTGGTCAAAGGCCCAGTTCCATTGCCAACCAAGATCGAGCGTTTCGACGTGTTGCGTTCGCCGCACGTGAACAAGACTTCGCGTGATCAGTTTGAGATCCGCACTCACTTACGTTTAATGGACATCATTGATCCAACGGATAAGACGGTGGATGCATTGATGAAGCTAGATCTGCCAGCGGGCGTGGATGTAGAGATCAAGTTGCAGTAATTGCTTTAAGAAGTTTGGTTTTTTGCGGTTCGTAGTATTTGCAGTATGAATCGGCTGACCAATTGAAGTCGGCCCCTTAATAAAGGAAATTAAAATGAGTTTAGGACTTGTCGGTCGCAAGATTGGCATGACCCGTATCTTTACTGACGACGGAACATCGTTGCCAGTGACGGTATTGGACGTGTCCAACAATCGTGTCACCCAAATCAAAACTGCTTCCATCGATGGTTACAGTGCCGTGCAGGTCGCGTACGGTACGCGTCGTGCAAGCCGTGTGGCCAAGGCGGCTGCTGGGCATTACGCCAAAGCAGGTGTCGAGGCTGGTAGCATTTTGAAAGAATTCACCGCAACAACAGAGCAACTCGCTGCTTTGACGCTGGGCGGTAATGTCGGCGTGGACTTGTTCCAAGTCGGTCAAAAAGTCGATGTGACTGGCGTAACGATCGGTAAGGGCTATGCCGGAACCATCAAGCGTCACCACTTCAAATCTGGCCGTGCCTCGCACGGTAACTCCAAGTCGCACAACGTTCCAGGTTCTATCGGTATGGCACAAGATCCGGGCCGTGTGTTCCCGGGTAAGCGCATGACAGGTCACTTGGGTGACGTGCAGCGCACTGTGCAGAATCTCCAGATCGTTCGTATTGATGCTGAGCGCCAATTGTTGTTAGTGCGTGGTGCCGTACCTGGTGCGCCTGGTGGCGACGTGGTCGTGCGTCCGGCAGTGAAAGCGGGGGCATGATGGAACTGAAAGTCATTAACGAAAACGGCAAGGCTGGTGCGAGCATGAGCGCATCCGACGATTTATTTGGTCGCGAGTACAACGAAGCGCTGGTGCATCAGCTGGTAACGGCTTATCAAGCCAACGCGCGTTCTGCCAACAGCAAGCAAAAAGGTCGAAGCGAGATCGCCAAGTCCACACGCAAACCATTCGCGCAAAAGGGTACGGGTCGTGCTCGTGCGGGTATGGCATCCAGCCCATTGTGGCGTGGTGGCGGTAAGATTTTCCCGAACACGCCAGATCAAAACTACACACAAAAGATTAACCGCAAGATGTATCGCGCTGGCTTGGCTTCCATCTTCTCCAAGCTGGTGAGCGAGGGGCGTTTGAGTGTGATTGACGCGTTGTCGGTCTCCGCTCCTAAGACCAAACTGTTGGCAGACAAGATCAAGGGCTTGGGGCTGCAAGACACTCGTCTGTTGATCATCACTGACACCATTGATGAAAATCTGTATCTGTCGTCGCGCAATCTGCCAAACGTATTGGTGGTCGAGGCTCATCAAGCCGACCCAGTAAGTCTGGTACGTTTCTCCAACGTTTTGGTGACACGTGGCGCGATTGCAAAAATCGAGGAGTTGCTGGCATGAGCACACCAAAATTCAATGAAGAGCGTCTGCTGAACATCTTGCTGGCTCCACAAATTTCCGAAAAAGCGACTTTTGTTGCAGAGAAACATGAGCAAGTGATCTTCCGTGTCGTGAACGATGCGACCAAGCCAGAAGTTAAGGCGGCTGTCGAGAAGCTATTCAGCGTCACAGTAGATAGCGTGCAGATCAGCAATGTCAAAGGCAAGCAAAAGCGTTTTGGTCGTTCCATCGGTCGTCGTCAAGACTGGAAAAAGGCCTACGTATGTTTGGCAGCGGGTCAAGAGAT
This sequence comes from Sideroxydans sp., assembly GCA_036170995.1. GTDB lineage: Bacteria > Pseudomonadota > Gammaproteobacteria > Burkholderiales > Gallionellaceae > Sideroxyarcus. Next base: position 5,452 of record JAVHQF010000235.1, read on the forward strand.
CAACTTTGCCGCAAGCGAGCAGGGGTAAAACATGGCACTCATTAAACTAAAACCAACTTCTCCAGGCACCCGTGCCGTTGTGCGCGTGGTTAACAAAGAATTACACAAGGGTAAGCCTGAAGCGTCTTTGCTGGAAAAGAAGACGCGTACCGCTGGCCGTAACAATAATGGCCACATCACGACCCGTCATATGGGTGGTGGACACAAGAAACATTACCGCATGGTTGATTTCAAACGTGACAAAGATGGTATTCCAGCGACCGTCGAACGTTTGGAATATGACCCTAACCGTACAGCACACTTAGCTCTGCTAATTTATGCCGATGGTGAGCGTCGTTATATCGTTGCGCCTAAAGGTATATCGGCTGGGGCGCAGCTGATTAGTGGATCTGAGGCGCCAATCAAAGCAGGCAATGCTTTGCCGTTGCGCAACATCCCAGTCGGTTCGACCATTCATGCGATTGAGATGTTGCCAGGCAAAGGCGCGCAGTTGGCGCGTTCCGCTGGGGCATCCGTGCAGTTGTTGGCGCGTGAAGGTAGCTATGCTCAATTGCGTCTGCGTTCTGGTGAAATTCGTAAGGTGCACATTGATTGTCGCGCAACTTTGGGCGAAGTCGGTAACGGCGAACATTCTCTGCGTTCCATCGGTAAAGCTGGTGCGAATCGTTGGCGCGGTATCCGCCCAACCGTGCGCGGTGTAGTGATGAATCCAGTCGATCACCCACACGGTGGTGGTGAAGGTAAGACCGCAGCTGGGCGTCATCCAGTCAGTCCATGGGGTGTACCAGCCAAGGGCTTCCGTACACGTCGCAATAAGCGTACGACCAGCATGATCGTTCGCCGTCGCTTTCAGGCTTAAGGGGTAATTAGATATGGCACGTTCAATCAAAAAAGGCCCGTTCGTCGACCTGCATCTGCTAAAGAAAGTGGAGGCAGTTCGTGCAACCAATGACAAGCGCCCAGTGAAAACTTGGTCTCGTCGCTCTACGGTGTTGCCTGATTTCGTCGGTTTGACAATCGCAGTGCATAACGGCAAGCAGCATGTTCCCGTTTATGTTTCCGAAAACATGGTTGGTCACAAGCTGGGCGAGTTTTCTTTGACTCGCACCTTCAAAGGCCACGCTGCTGATAAAAAAGCAGTCGCTAAGAAATAAGGAGACATAGATGAGTACAAAAGCAGTCATCCGTGGTGTTCGTATCTCGGCGCAAAAAACGCGTTTGGTTGCAGACCAGATTCGTGGTTTGCCTGTGGCACAAGCGCTGAACATTCTTACTTTCAGTCCAAAGAAAGCTGGCGGTATCGTCAAGAAAGCATTGGAATCTGCTATTGCCAACGCCGAACACAATGACGGTGCAGACATCGATGAATTGAAGGTTACAACAATTTACGTGGACAAGGCGGCTTCTCTGAAACGCATGATTCCGCGCGCCAAAGGGCGCGGAACAGGCATCGAGAAACAGTCCTGCCACATCACGATCACCGTCGGGAGCTAAAACCATGGGTCAGAAAATTAATCCAATCGGATTTCGCCTGAGCGTCCAAAAAAATTGGACATCCAAGTGGTATTCCAACAGCAAGCATTTCTCTGAGTTGTTGCTCAAAGACATCGAAGTTCGTGACTATTTGAAGAAGAAGCTAGCAGGTGCTGGCGTTTCCAAAATTGTCATTGAGCGACCAGCCAAGAACGCCAAGATTACGATCTACACAGCACGACCTGGTGTGGTGATTGGCAAAAAAGGCGAAGACATCGAGCATCTGCGCAATGAGTTGAAGAAGCGTATGGGGTTGCCAGATGTTGGTCTTAACATCGAAGAGGTACGCAAGCCTGAAATTGATGCGCAACTGATATCAGAGTCCATTACCCAGCAGTTGGAAAAACGCATTATGTTCCGCCGTGCCATGAAGCGCGCGATGCAGAACGCAATGCGTCTGGGCGCTCAGGGCATCAAGATCATGAGCGGCGGTCGTCTGAACGGTATCGAGATCGCACGTACCGAGTGGTATCGCGAAGGCCGCGTGCCATTGCACACCCTGCGTGCTGACATCGATTACGGCTTCTCTGAAGCAAAGACTACCTACGGCATCATCGGTGTCAAGGTGTGGGTCTATAAAGGCGATGCCAATTCACAACAAGAAGTCTCTGTACCCGTTGCGGCAGAGCCAGAAAAGAAAGTAAGAAAGTCGGGAGCGAAACATGCTACAGCCAGCTAGAAGAAAGTACCGCAAAGAGCAAAAAGGTCGCAATACTGGTGTTGCGACGCGCGGCAATAAAGTGAGCTTCGGCGAATTTGGTCTGAAAGCTATTGCGCGCGGTCGTTTGACTGCACGTCAGATTGAAGCGGCACGTCGTGCCATGACGCGTCACATTAAGCGCGGTGGTCGTATCTGGATTCGTATCTTCCCAGATAAGCCGATCTCGCAAAAACCTGCTGAAGTCCGTATGGGTAACGGTAAGGGTAATCCTGAGTACTACGTCGCCGAGATTCGTCCTGGCAAGATGTTGTACGAAATGGACGGTGTTGATGAAACTTTGGCGCGTGAAGCGTTCTCGTTGGCCTCTGCAAAATTGCCGATTGCCACGACATTTGTAGTTAGACAGGTAGGGGCGTAATCATGAAGGCAAGTGAGCTGAAGAACAAATCGGTAGCCGATTTGCAAGCAGAGTTGCTGTCCTTGAACAAGGCGCAGTTCGGTATGCGGATGCAATTGGCGACGCAACAACTGAGCAACACGAGTCAGTTGAGCAAAGTCCGCCGTGACATCGCGCGTGTAAAAACAGTTTTGACTGAAAAAGGTGTGCAGCAATGAGCGAAACCACTCTGAAACGTGCGCTGACTGGAACAGTAGTCAGCAACAAGATGGACAAGACCGTCACTGTGTTGGTTGAGCGCAAGGTCAAGCACCCAGTCTTGGGCAAGATCGTCCGTGTTTCCAAGAAATATCACGCACATGCCGAGAACAATGAGTTCGGGCAAGGCGATGTGGTCACTATCGAAGAGACACGTCCGCTGTCCAAGACCAAGTCTTGGCGCGTGACCAAGCTGATTGAGAAAGCGCAAGAAGCATAATTTTTCATTTAGTGCTTGCGCATGTAGGCAAGTTTGAATAGAATGCGCGGCTTCGTTTCACCGTCGCTTGCGGCGGCCTAACCCGAACGGGTTCCAAAACTAGCCGCCGCAGGCGGACAAAGTTGGAGATTGATAAATGATACAAATGCAGTCTGTTTTGAATGTGGCTGACAACACTGGTGCACGCTCTGTAATGTGTATCAAAGTGTTGGGCGGTTCCAAGCGTCGTTACGCTAGCGTAGGCGATGTGATCAAGGTCAGCATCCGTGATGCCGCTCCTCGTTCACGCGTCAAAAAGGGCGAAGTGTACAGCGCTGTGGTGGTGCGTACTGCTAAAGGCGTGCGTCGCTCCGATGGTTCTTTGATTAAGTTTGACGGCAACGCAGCTGTGTTGCTGAACAACAAGTTGGAACCAATTGGAACGCGTATTTTTGGACCAGTCACTCGTGAATTGCGCACTGAGCGCTTCATGAAGATTGTTTCCTTGGCGCCAGAAGTGCTGTAAGCGATAGTCGAGGATAAATCATGCGCAAGATCAAAAAAAATGA
>JAVHQF010000236.1:0-9053 GCA_036170995.1 Sideroxydans sp.
CGTTCTTCTGGTTCCATCCCTTCTCTAAAAGCAGTCTTGCCTTCAGTCCTAAAGTACTTCCCTCAAAGTCCCTAAAGATTGATTCACGATCAACTTCAGCCAGCTCGTAGAGACGTTGCACAAAGACGCTTGAAATGTGCTTGGTGAACTCCTCTCTCAGCCGCACCTGTCTCTGCTCTGCCAGGCGCTGGGCCTCTTGCGCCTTGGCTGCTGCTTCGATTTTTTCGTGATCCAGATCCTCACCAACAGCACCAGAGGCGATGTTGGTCAAGATGCCGCTGAAATAGGCTTTCTTTGACGATATAGGCCTGCCGACAGCCTTGAGCCTACCTTCTGCGGCCTTCAACCGCACGATGGAGTCTGCGACCTCTTCAAACGAGTGAGCTTGGCTCATGTTCTCAATCTCTGCTTGAGTGAATCCAAGACGCTCCAGAACACGAAGAACATCTTCTGGCCACGTCAGCGGCAATCCAAGCGAAGGTTGCTTTTTCGGTATGAACTTGAACTGCAGCTTTGAAACTCTGGTCCCCGAACGGTACTCTTTGAGTTCTAGCGTATAGCTAAGTGCCTGAATTTCGTTCACCCTGCGAATCGCATCCATGAGAACACGCCGTTTGAAGTCGCCATAGTTGACAACGCGTTTACCTTCCTTGGGATCGTCCACAACGTACCTTGACTGCCCCATCAGCAATTCGACCCAGGTCGCAGTGGGCAACACGGCGGTGACCTTTGCGTGGGTGTTCACGTAGCGCCACACATTTTGGTAGAGCGAATAACTTGCCGCCGTACCAAGACCTTCTTCGGCCTGAAGCGAGAGATATGCCCAATTCGTAGGCTCAAGCACTATCTCCAGGATTGAGGGGTCAATGGAAAACCTGATCAAGCCACGTTTCACACCACGGCCGTACCCCAAAGATGAAAGGAAATGTGACTTCAAATCCCATTCCACTTTGGAATCCTCTCCTACGATGTTCCACCGCAGGACCATTTCAAAAAGCTTATCCAGCTCGTCATAGATTCGTTCGTAGTTCTTACCAGGGATACCAGCCAGGCGAGCTATGTCCGTCACTCTTGTCTCGAACATGGGGGACAGTCGTTCAGAGCGAACCCGTTCCAGCATCTGCTTATCGCGCTTGCGAAAGTCAATTTGAGCGACCAGTATGCAGGCATCGAAAAGGCGGCGACTATTGAGGCTCTGGCTGTGCTCAGGCTTCAGTGGAATTGCATGTATCGCACTAACAGCCTTGCGGATGCTCCTGATTGTGTCTGGGATGATCAGGTCCTCAGTGGGAAATAACGAGGGCTGCTCCGGCATCCTGTGCCTCATGTCGAAGCCGCGGTCGTCCGGATCTTGATCGATGGCAGTGGGTTCGGTATTGTTCACATCACAATGTTAATCGATGGCAGACCAGGAGGGGTGCGTGCCATCGATGATGCATAGGGCCACTGAGTATGCAGTTCTGCCATGGATCGACTGCCAATATGACATGGCAAGTATGCAGTTTTGCTGGTTTCAGCATGAAACTGCCATCGATAGTATGCTGTTATGGCATCTAATCACTCACAAGTCGTTGATTTAGCTTAGAAATTTCATTTGAAACATTCAGGATGTTAATTGTTAACCTTAGAACAAACTGAAATTTCTTCTGCTCAGCGAAACACGCTAAATCATTGATTTGTTGTCCGTTTTAATGAATTCTCACTCCAAAAAGCGGATAGACCCAAAAATGCGAGCCAACTCAAGTCAAATTGTCTTTCGCATCGATGGCAGTTTTGCATACTTTTTTTTGATATGCAGAGTATGCAAACACTTCTAAAAAGGAAAAAGCAACTACATGTCATACAACAAAGCAATATGCAAAGGTATGTGTCATACCTTGAAACGGTACACTCCTGCTTGTGGACGACACCAGTGAAACGAGAAAACTCAACGCCATCGTAGGGGCCGCGATCAAGTCGCTGGTCGAAAGCGGGGCAGGGGATGAGTTCGTCGGTTCATTTGCCATGTCCCATAGAGCAAAGGTCGCCAAAATCTTGGATGCAGCCGAGCCAGAGTCAGATGGTCCCGATCTTTTGACAGTGGTGACGCAGGCGGTCAAACTCGCCCTTGAGCAAGCCGGCGTCACCAGGAGTAAAGAAAGTGGCACAAAGCGAGTCAATGTGGAAGTCGCTGGTCGCAGAACATCGGTAACTCTTAGCAAAATCGCGTTGGATCAACTCGTCAAATCAAAGGGCTCGACTCAACAAGCCAAAACCGTCGTTCAGGACTTGGCAAATACTGCACCAGCAAACGTAGAGAATCGATCGGCTTGGATTGAAGAGCGTCTTCTTGGTCTACTGGCGTTCACAAATCAGGTAGAACCACCAGCACAGCGACACTGATTCGAAGCTAAAAACTCATAAGCAAAAGAGGGCATGGGCAAAAACATCCGCCAGCCGAAGAATTGGCGTTTAAAGTGACTTTGGTTTTGCAGCAGCAAGGGCATAGTACCGTCTGCATATGTGACTGGTCTAAAATTAATTCACTTTTGGCTCAGCCCAAATTTGCTGCCACCACCGTGACAGCCTTCAACACGAACTCCATGCGAGTTTGAACATTCGTCAATGTGCCCAACAGGGGACAACGTCCTCAGGGCGCTGTTTCATGTGATTCACTTCAAAAAATCATGAACTTCAAAATGACACGGACTCTTTTTTTAAGCTTTGCCCTGGCTATTGCGTGTTCCTGCGCATTGCAGGTTAATGCTCAACAGGTCGAGAAACCAACATCCACGCTGGAGATTTACTTCGTAAGCGCCGTTTTGCAACTCAAGACGGATGCCAACATCATCAAGCCAGTGCACGCAATCCAAAATGCTCGCACTGTTGAGGAAGCAGAACGGTCCTTCATCGCGCTGATCAACCGCGACTTCCCGGACTACGCTGTTTTAACAACGCTCACTTCACCGGCCAGCTCAATTAAAGCTCCGGCGTGCGAGCGACAGTCACTTGCCGTCAATATTTAATCTTCATCGTCGATTGCCGATTTGTTGACGATTGAAAAAAAATATGTTTAAATTAAACCGCTTTCGGATATTCCGAATTCGCTGACTCAAGTCAGCCTTTAACAACCCCCGACGGGAACTAAGAGTTCCCATGGGGGGAATCTCTTGGAACTCGTCAATCCCTTTAATGGAGATTGAAATGAAGAGCCAAGCAGTTTATGAATCCAAGTACAACGCTTTTTCTGCACACGTGGACTTCCTCGTGATGGCCATGTCAGAAGAAGCTGGCACCACTGTCAACAGTGCAGCCAATTCTGGTGGCGAAGATAGCGTGCAAGCGCTTTTCGATGCCGTCATGGACGCCGGTCACCGCAAGGTGCTGGTAAACGCTCTCAATTCACCCGCCATTTCTGGATGGGTGCGTGAAAGGCTGGAAGTGTTTTTGTACGGTGAGCGCAAGCAGCAACCATTGCTGTTGAAGCGGACCTACCACTGACAAAATGAATGGCGAGAAATACGCCATGACGATGAAGGCGAAAGCCTTTAGCAAGGAAACCTGCAATCGTTGAAAACCACAGACTACTGTGGCGATTTCATTCTGATCAAGCCGAAAGGCTTGATCAGATCCTATTCCGATACTCAGCTCTTAGCTGCGATCACACCGAAGCGCCGCAGTAAAACAACTGCATATTGAAGGCCGAGAAGATAATCTGATATGCGCTGCAATGGTCTTGGAAAGCGTTGTAGTCATTAAGACGGTAATGATCAACTGGGAATTCGAGGAGGATGTATGAAAATTTCGTACGACAACCGAGATGACATCCTTTTGATCGAATTTTCACATGAGAAGATCGTCAAGGATGTATCTCATGGGTGGAATGTCAATGTTGGTTATGGCGAACATGGCATTGTCGAGATAAGTATCTTGGATGCAAAGAAGGCCGGATATTGGCCAATTGAGAACACCAAGGAGCTTGTGTTGGCTGCTGCCTGAACTTTAAACTGACTTTACCCTCGTATGCTTGCATACGAGGGTAATTCATTTTAATGGAGCTAAAGGGATACCCCATAATTATAAACAGTTAAGAAAAAATTGTGGCAAAGGATATGTCACTGAGATGAGTGGCACTGGCGATTGCACAATCAAACACTGGTCCCGGCCCTGAACGACCTAGTTTGCGTTTGTCATTGAATCAAAACAAACACCATCAATCCTGAAAAACTTCACAAAACGAGTCTGCATCTGAAATGCGTGGAAAGGCATCTTCTCTGTGAAGTGGGTTTTTTTTCGGTCTTGACTGGAGGCAAACTGGTGTTAACTTAATAGGCATGAACCTACGTGAAGCTCTTCTTCAGAATGGCTGGAAAGCCTTGGACACAAGAACACACCCACGCGTCTACGCAGATACATCGGGAGTCCGATACGGCACCCTGGAGAAGGCTGGTGTTCGTGTTTCTCTGTCCATTGGATTCGAACTCCTGGACGAAGGCAGGGAGCCAATCGTCTACCTCAGTGATGACAGCTCCAGTGTCATCGTTCGAGCATTGATTGTGGATGAGGTCGATCGGCGCAAAGGCGTTGCAAAGACAACCCTCGCAGAGCTTTGCCAGCTCGCTGACAATACAGGAAGTGTCATGTACCTTGAGCCTGTGCCGATAGACGATAAGCCGATGTTGAGCGAGGATCTTTCGAAGCTGTATGCCAGGTACGGATTCACCCTTGATGTGGGGTCTCGCTCCGTAATGGTCCGTAGACAAGTGCAACAGCTAGGGGGATTCCATGTTTGAAGAATTTTCCGGAGCGACCTTTTCGGAGTGCAGGAAGTACCGCTACTTACTGTGGTGAGTCTGGGATGAAAGCAAACCTGCTGCTGTCTTCCTCATGCTGAATCCATCGACTGCAGATGATGTGGACAACGACCCAACCGTAGAGAGGTGTCAGCGGCGAGTCCACGCACTCGGGTATGGGTCTTTGAAGGTGGTCAATATCTTCGCGTACAGATCCACTGATCCCACAGCCTTGTACGAGCAGCCAGATCCAATCGGGCCAGGAAACGATGAGGCAATCCTGCTGGCCACGAAATCGGCAGGGATTGTGATTTGCGGCTGGGGCACTGACGGATCACTCAGGGGCCGCGGCGAGAAAGTGATCGAGCTTCTGCGTGAAAATGGGATAACCCCGCACCACCTAAAGCTCAATAAAGACGGCTCACCTGGGCACCCCCTTTACATAGCCTATTCGGTGAAGCCAAAGCCCTCCCCATTGCCTCAGTGTGGCAGCTACTACCCTAGCAAGGCCTCATTCGCCTAGTCGTGGTTTTTGACCAGAGATAGGCCAGTGGTACCTTTTGATGTACTGGATTCCATGAACTCGGCCAGCTGCTCTGGGCTCGGCGAGTGCCCATACAGTCTGATGTACTCCAGCTTGCGCTTGTCCGCTGGGAAGTTGGCCACGCCGTGTGCATCGAATTTGATGCGCTGGCAGTTCTGTGCGAACACTTCGCCAAGGCCTCCGGTGTTCTCAGCTCTGTGCATCGCCGTTCCAAGATCGCACATGGCGTTGAACTCATCTTGAGTGCGCGGATGCCATGGTGCCCGGGTCATATCCTGGAACTGATGCCATTCGGACTCTGACATTGTGATGACTTTATCTGTTACCAACATTTTGACTCTCCTTGCTACCGGCGGATTGCCGGATTACTTATTAATACTTTCGCACAACTTTGCAGTTCTGCAAGTCACGATTTTGACTTCTAGGGTCTTGACGGACACAGAACCTCCTGTAGCTTGGGTTGCATAACAAATGTTGCAACTTCAGTGAATGGAACGGACAGAACAATGCAATCACAACAGCTAGTACAGAACAAGCAAAAGACAAATCCTGCGGACTTCCGCATCACCAATGCCCTGGAAGGCCTGGGCCGTCGGGTTTCAAATGCGCGTCGGGTTCGGAATTGGACGCAGAGCGAGCTTGCGGGTCTGGCCGACATGGGCTTGAGTACAGTCGTTGCCATTGAATATGGAAAGCCTGGAGTGGGCATTGGGAACTACCTTCGTGTTCTGGATGCCCTAGGCATGGTTGATCATGTGGACACGATCCTGGATCCCTCTCGTGATGGTCTTCTGGTGCAGCACGGAATTGATACCCTTCCAAAACGGGCAAAATCAAATCGCCGTCGCAAGTAACGGTCATGTTACCGATCCGACCAGCCGCCATTACAATATCACCACTTTCGGCGCAATCCGAATTTGTCGTCTTTATGACGACCATCAACACACCGGCCCTTTGCGGCCAACACCCACCGGGACCACTTATCCCGGCTGGGGTATGTGGTTCCATTTTTTTGGAGAACCACATTGAAACCCATAACCTTGTCTGAGGGCGATTCTCGAAAGCGAGTCGCAAAACACCTTGGATGATTTCGATACCTACACTGCTGCTGCAGATAGTGGTGTCATTGAGCTGGAGCCGGCATCTGAGCATGGCCCAGACATTCACAGCTACGATCGCTATCTGGTGGCATTTAGTGGTGGCAAAGACTCACTGGCTTGCCTACTGCATCTACTTGATCTTGGTGTCGATCGAAGCAAGATTGAGCTTCACCATCATCTTGTCGATGGTCGTGAAGGATCAACGCTTTTCGATTGGCCATGCACCGAGAGCTACTGCGAAGCGGTTGCAAATGTACTCGGCGTTGAAATCACCTTCAGTCATCGCATAGGCGGTCTGGAGCGTGAAATGCTAAGGGACAACACCTCAACTGCACCAGTCTGCATTCCATTCGATGGAAGCTACAAGATAGTGGGAGGAGATGGACCGCTAGGAACCAGGAAGAAATTTCCTCAGGTCTCTGCCAATTTATCTGTGCGCTGGTGCTCAGGGGTTGGGAAGATCGATGTCTTCGCTCGCTACATGACAAATCATCCGAAGTTCCGTGAAGGGCGTACTTTGGTCTTGACTGGTGAACGTGCAGAAGAAAGCAAGTCACGGGCAAACTACAAACGCTTTGAGCCGCATCGGACGGATCTCCGCAATGGACGCGACTACAAACGTCACATCGATTCATGGAGACCTGTACATGCTTGGCCAGAGTTGGAAGTGTGGGACCTGATCAAAAAGTACCGTATCACAAGTCATCCTGCCTACTACCTAGGCTTCGGCCGCTGCAGCTGCAGATGCTGTGTGTTCGGGAGTAAAGACCAATGGGCAACTGTGCGAGAAATCGCACCCGAGCAGTTCCACCAAATTGCAAACCATGAGCGAGAGTTCAAGGTGACCATTCACCGGTCGGAAACAGTTACAGAGCGTGCCAATTCAGGCACGCCATACGATACAGACCCATTCTGGGTCGAAATCGCCAACAGTCGCACTTTCAGTGCGCCAGTCTTCATTGACCCGTGGGTGCTTCCGAAAGGGGCATTTACTGATTCTTGTGGACCGACATAGCGCTGAAATAGCGCATCATCAATCTATGAGGTCCCATGGGGGGCTCTCAAATTGGAGCAATTCAATGTCAGAAGCATTAACTAAACCTCAGTTCGTTGTCGTCCAATTTTTGATTGACGCAACAAATGGTCAGGACACGGTAGACGTGTTGAAGCAAAAACTCAACACCATCGTCGCCCCTGTAGGAAAAGGGTCATGTGTTGGTTCACCCATCGTAGGATTCAACGTGGTCGGAAACGTTGACGCGGACCAGGATACTGCTTCGTCACTTTTCGATCAGTCCTACAAACCACCTCATGTTTTCAACGGGGAATCAGACACCGATCACTATTTGGTGGTGATGGAAGGTGATATTTCACCAGAGCTGTATGGCCCCTACAAATCTGATGCATTGCGTGTGATAGCTGCTCAGACATATCGTGTGGACAATGGTGATGAAGACGGCGTGTACAGGCTGAATATCCCCAAAGGTACACCTGTAAACATTGGAGTGTTCGCTGGTGCTGAAGTGCAGTGTGGCGTATTTGATGAGTTCACCAATTCGGTCATTTCTGCCATGTTGAACAATGAACCGCCGATTCAGAGAATTCACGTACCTGGCGCGAAATACTTCACGGTATTCTTTGCTGGTGATGAGATTTTGGTCGACGACGATTTACTGTCAACGGTGAGTGAGTGTTTTGATTCGCCACTTGTCGAGTTCACCAATGGTGCATGTGACTACCTGATGCCAGAAAGCCTCGTTCGGCTTGCCATGCATCATCAATGGTCTGAGCTTTCCAAGGCTGGCCATATTCAAATGGCATTCGAAAATTGGTTCGAGAAGAACCTTAAAGGGCCTTACAAAAATTAGGCACCAAAATAAAAAACCCCCAAGTAACGAACTTGGGGGTTTTTTTGCTTGTGAGGTGAAGTGGTCTATGCCACAAATGCAAACGGGAGGCACATAGCCTCCCGTAGCGGTACGAACATTGATGTTTCGCTTAGGCAGTCACGTAAGAGTTACGGAGCTGCTGAGTTTGAAACGCCTCCACTTGCTGTCGGACCCGTTGACGGATCTTTTGGTAAAGAGGTGCGTTGCGCACAGGCGAGTTACGAACGGCCCGAAGGCTGATGATGTCCGCATGCGAAACACCGGCTTGAGTCATACAAGATGCAGTCATGGAGCTCTCCTATCTGAAATCCGGGCAAGACGCCCTTTCTGTGTTCTTGTTAGAAAACACACAAAGGACGACTCGCCTGGCTCGCCAGGAAAGCCCATGCTGCCGATTTCTCAGCACGGCGATTTGGAGAGCTCCCTCCAGGCCCTGAAACCAAGGACAGAGAAAACACTAAAGCGCCGAGAAGCCGCTGACTACATCCCAGGATGCAGCCGTCAATCCACCGGGTTAGCGGTGTCGATCGAGATTACCGAAGTAATTCCCGACCTTTGGTATATGCGTACACAAGGCACGCGAATGATCACAAGGACCAAACGAGTTTTCAGTGTATTCGATTTCTTCAAGAAAAACCACTGCAAATCGGTATGCAACTGAGAGCAAAAGTCGAATAGAATTATTTTGCTTTCGCATATGCGATTTCGCGTCCTGGATACCAGTGGTGCCTAAATTAGCCCATGGGTG
>JAVHQF010000237.1:0-9035 GCA_036170995.1 Sideroxydans sp.
TATACATCGTATCAAGTACGACTGGCCAAAATCAGCCCACGCGGCCAGCGTCAGGACGCTTACCCCACACAAACCGATTGCCTCGCCAGTCGCTCCCCACGCTTTTTTTAGTGCTTCCGTGAGCCGGGTTCCTTTCTCCGTTCCGGCGTGCTTCGATACGATTTCGCGTGCCAGCCACTCGTCAGGCTTGAGCCCGGCAATGTCGGCCATCAGCACGATTTCACCAATGGGGACGGGCTTCCTCCCGTGTCTCCAGTCGCTTAAATATTGCCGGGTAACGCCTAGGTTTTTTGCTAGCTTGTAATCGCTTCCGGCTATCGCTGCCGCTTTGTCGATCAACAAATTCAATTGTTCGCTTTCCATTTTGTGTCCTAAAGTTTTGGTACTATCCGGCACGTACTAGGTTTTTAGTACGTTTCCTAAACCGGATTTCAAAGAAAGAGTAACCCAAATGCGTACAAAAATCACTATCACAAAACCCGACCTCAATGTTGTCAAGGGCACGTCGGCCAAGTCCGGCAAACCCTACGAACTCCGTATCCAAACCGGATATCTGCATTCTGTCGGTGACGATGGCGTGGTGGCGGATTTTCCCGACAAGTTCGAATTCATCCTTCAGGACGGCGAAGACGCTTACCCGCGCGGTCAGTATTTCTTGTCACCCTCGGCTATCCAAGTGTCACGCGATGGTCGACTTGAAGCTCGTGTGCGTTTGGTCGCTATCCCCGCCACTCCTGCCAAGTAAGCCATGTTCGGCGTTGGCCTCCCCTCTGGTGTGCACGGGTTCAACGATGCGGACATGGTCGCCATTGACCAGCTGATTCTTTCGCATTCTGAGATTCACCGTGCCTTCACCATCGTTTTTGACGGTGATTTTTTGACCTTCTCCACGGTGCAAGACCTGCCTGATTCGCCTGCGGGGTTTCCCTTCTGTGATGCTGGCGGCTCGTCTGAGCCTGATCTGTCTTGACTCTCATTTCAAAGGTGGCTTTATGCGCTATTCCATCGAAATCACTCCGTTTATTGGCTCGCTTCATTCCGGTTGCCACTGGGCGGTGATGGGGCGTTCTGGTTTTGTTTGGGCTGCTGGTTGTGCTGGTAATTCGTTTGAGGCTGTAGCTACCGCTTTCTCGTCGGCGCGTCGTGTCTCCCGTGCTAAATCTTTCGCTGTTCGGGTGGTCGCATGAAATTTTCTGTTCGTCTGCCCGATGGCACGGTAAAGGCTTTCGCCCATGTCGAGACCTTCGCTGCCTATATCCGCGGCTGGCCTGACGCTGATTACGTCAAGGTCTGGCCGCTTCCTTTCTGCTGCCTCATCCAGTCCAAGGTTGCGCCATTTTGAAAACTGATTCTTCACTCGGCTTCCGCCTTGCTGCCCCCGTTGTCCGGCCGGGCGTGAACACGTTTACCGGTTGTGTTGGTGCGCTTGTGGCGCGTGGCGTTCAGGCCTCGTTGCTACCTGCGTCTGTGCACACGTTCGGGACGGCGCAGCAGCCGGACGGGGCGCAAGCGAAGCGCAGCCCGGACGGCGGCGAAGCCGCCGGGCGTGTCCCATATAAAACAAGTCTTGGAACAAGCCTTAGCGTTTCTTTTTCGCCTGAAGTCGTTGCAGAGCGTCGGGTCAATCGTCTTAAAAAATCGGTCTGGGCATCTGGTCACCTGCACGGCCTGGACGATCATGACCGTTTTACAAAATGCTGGTTTGTCACATTGACCTATGCACTGGCCAATGCTTGGATGCCCGATCACATGTCTAAGGCGGTTCAGGGCTATCGCAATTGGTGCGCGTCGGTCGGTGTGGCTTGCCGTTATACGTGGGTTGCTGAAATACAGCCTAAGCGCCTCGAACGCACTGGGCAGGCGGTGGTGCATTACCACTTGCTCGCATGGCTCCCTGATGGCGTTGTGATGCCTAAATGGGATGTTCCCACACGTAAGCGGGGCGGGTATCGGCTCCCTTTCTGGCCGCACGGCATGGCAAACCGCGAAAAAGCGTTTTCCGGCGTTGGCTACCTCATGAAATACCTGTCAAAGCTCGGTGAATTGACGGTGTTCCCGAAGGGGTTGCGGCTGTATGGCATTGGCGGCTTAACCGATCAGGGGCGTTCGGTGCGTCGGTGGCTCAATCTCCCTGCATGGGTCAAGCTGGTGGCCGGGGTGGGGGATGTGTGCAAGGTCGGTACGTCCTTCGTCCTGAAGGCTACGGGCGAAGTTCTGGAGACCCCTTACAAGGTGGTCAAAACCGCATGGGGGCTCGATATCACGGCAATTCGTGAAGTTCCTGCCCGGTGGTTTGATGGCGTTTACTCGTCTTGGAGTGCTGTTTGATGTTGTGCGCGTACGTTTCAGCCGGGGCTCTTGTGCTTCGTCCTGCTGGTGCTGTTTGTGCCGCCGACGATGTGGCGCTGTTTACCTCAATCGAATCCGATGCTTGGGTGAATTCGCCGTTCAACTTAACGGTCGATCAGGGGGGGCAAATTGGCGCGTCGATCTTGTTGGTTTGGGCGGCTGCTTATGGTTTTCGCATGTTGGCGAAATTGATTCGTTCTTCTGATGTTGTTCAGGATGATTTTTAAGCCGCTTCCATGAGGCGGTTTAGGGGCTCGTCTTGAGTCGTTTTTTTAACTTTGAAAGGTTCGATATGAACAAAATGTTCAAACGTGGCGCTGTTGTCGCTGCTGGTGTGTTGGGTGCTGTTGCTGCGAACGCCGCCGCCATTGATGTGACCGCGGTTGCCACTGCTGTGTCTGATGTGATCGTGCCCATTACGACCATCGGTTCCGGCGTGTTGCTGGTGATGGTCGCTCTTAAAACCTTCAATTGGGTGCGTTCGGCTATTCGCTAAACCAGTGGTTTTTCTGGTGCCTCTGCTGCCGCGGTGGCACTGGAAAAATTAAGGGGTGAAAAAAATGGGTCTTTGGGTGCTTATCGCAATATTGGGGGCGGGATGGCTTGTATTTTCCGCCTGATTTGCTTTTGTGTTTTGTCCGCGAGTTCGCCAGCCTTTGCTGCATTCCCCGCAGTTGCTGGTAATCCTGTTTGTGCGCCAACATTGGCTTCTTACGATTATCCCGGCTCTGGTTGGGAGCCTACATTGTGGACTTGCCATATTACTGGCGGGTCGGGGATTTGGGGTTGGGAAAAATCCGAAGAATACATGAATCCGAATGGGGTTCGTGGGTTTTATCCGGTACAGGCCGCGTTGTCTGTTGTCGTCCCTCTCGTTTGTCCTGGTGGTGCTCAACTATCCGGGTCGTCTTGTTCTTGTGTGTCAGGCTATGTCGAGGATAGTTCGCATACGTCTTGTGTGCCGTTCGTTGACCCTAATACGGCGCTTTGTAAATCTTTGGCTGGGCAGTCTACCTATTTGACCAGTCCCGGTTCTGCTATGCCCGGCGCTACTGTCTGCGGCGCTATCGGCTGTAATGTCACTTGGTCGGATTTCGTAATGCGCGTTACTGATCGTGCGACTGGTAAAACTACGTCACAGGGCGATGCCACCATTACCGCCACGCCGTGCACCCCTACACCCGACACCGCCGCTGCTGCGACTACTTGCAAGGGCACTATTGGCATGGTCAATGGCTTGGAGGTGTGCGTCGATGTTGACCCCAACACCAATATTGTTGAGAGCACAAAAAAAACCTCATCCGACACCCAGACCACTTCGCCCACTGGTTCCGATACCGCATCGGTTTCTTCAAGCTCAGTGACTACGTGTGCTGGTGCTGGCTCTTGTACTACGGTAACCACCACGACCACAACAACCCCCACGGGGACGACAACCAAAACCGAAAGCAAAACTGAGCCGCTTACCGATTTTTGCGCGACGAACCCGACTGCCCTACAGTGCAAAAATTCGTCTTTTTCCGGCTCTTGTGGTTCACCTCCTGTCTGTTCTGGCGATGCTGTCACCTGCGCCATTGCCGCTGCAACCTTTGCCACGAATTGCGCACTTAACCCGCCAGACGATGGCATGGCCGCAAAGCTGGCCGCTATCGTCCAGCCTCCGGGCACGACTCCCGGTGCTGTCATTGGCACATTGCCGGGTAATTTGTCTGTGACTTTTGGCCCGAATAATTTCGATCAAACCAATATGCTGACGGGCTCTTGTATCCAAGATCGTTCTATTACGGTCATGGGGCAAGTGATTCAAATCCCCTTGTCGGGGGTGTGCTCGTACCTTGTCATCCTTGGTCAAATCATGGTCACCGTGTCGCTTCTCGGTGCCGCTGTCATTGTTTTTAGAGGGTAAAAAAAATGCCTTGGCTTGTTGGTGCGCTTCTTACTGGTTTGGTCGATATTGCCGGGTCGCTTGTCGGCCGCGTGCTGCTGTCTCTTGGTGCGGCCACCGTCACTTATGCCGGGTTTGGCTCTAGTCTTACCTTCCTGAAAACGCAAGCACTCCAGCACCTTACCGCTCTTCCGCCAGAGGTTGTCGGCATGTTGTCTGTGTTGCAGGTCGGTACGTGCGTGTCTATTTTGTTCTCTGCTTTGACTGCTCGCCTCGTGGTCAATGGCCTTACTGGCGACACCATCAAAAAATGGGTCACTAAATAAAAAATGATCTACCTCATCACGGGCGCAAATGGCGCGGGCAAGACCTTAAACACACTCGACATCGTTCGCAAAAAACAGCTTGAAGAAGGTCGAACCGTCTATTTCCACGGCTTTGATATCAAGCCTGCCGTCGCCGAGAAATTTGGATGGTTGCCCTTTGACCCGTTGAAGTGGCAGGACTTGCCAGACGGTGGCATTTTGATCTGTGATGAGTGCCAAAAAGAATTCCCCGTTCGCTCTGCCGGGTCTGTTGTCCCCGGCTACGTCGCAGCCTTGGCTGAGCACCGAAAACGCGGGTTTGACTTTTTTATGGTTACCCAGCACCCGCAAAATATTGATTCGTTCGTTCGGCGGCTTATCGGGTCTCCGGGCTGGCATCGGCATTTTAAAAGGGTGTTCGGTGCTGATATGGTTTCGATGCTGGAGTGGTCGGCCGTTAACCCGAATTGTGAAAAATCTGGGGCGGGGTCATCGGCTAAGGTGTCAATGGTTCCGTTTCCCAAGCATGTCTATGACTGGTATGACTCGGCGGTTTTGCACACGGCTAAGGCCTCAATTCCCTTTAAGGTCTGGCTGCTCGGCTCGCTCGTCCTGCTCATCCCCCTTGTTTTTTACTTCGGCTTCGGCTTGGTGGGCAAAAAGGCTGCGCCTGCCCCCCCCGCTGTCGTGGTGTCCGGTGGTGTCCCCGCTACAGCTGGTGCGCCTGCCCCAATGACTCCCGCGCAGTACATGGAGTCATTCACACCGCGCCTGCACGGCTTCCCGAACACCGCGCCGCGTTACGATGCCATTACTGTCCCCACTGAAGCGCCTTACCCTGCCGGGTGTGCTGCCATGGCTGGTAAGTGCACCTGCTACACGCTTCAAGCCACAAAAATTGATGTTCCGGCCGTGACCTGCCTCCAGATCATTAAGGATGGCTATTTCAAGGATTGGGGCTCTGTTGGTGCTGCTGGTGCAAAGCCTGTGCTCGTTGATAAGCAAGTCTGAGCCCCTCCACATCATCCTGCTAAACATTGCCTTTGCTGGCATCAGGTAGCGAATAGCGTCAACCTGATGCCGGGGGTCTGGGGGTGAGCCCCCCAGGTGATCGTTACATAGGGCAGGTTCCCCCCGTAAAGACTCAAACGTCCTACCTTATCTAAAACCGGTTCTTGCTTCGACCGTCAAACTCCTTGGGGGTAATATCGCTGGGCGTGCGGCCGCCCGGCTATTAACCTTTCTATACATCGTATAAAGTATGCTGCAGACAGCTTTCAATTGGGTTGTACCGAAAGCTACCAAAAATCTTTCAAACGGTGGTACAGCGTTCCCAACACCAAACTGGGGGTGCGCAACAGCGCCCCGCCTGGAAATTGGCGGTGACTCAGCTGTGCAAACACGTCAAAGCGCTCGGCTTGCCCTGCAATGGCTTGTGCCACCAATTGGCCTGCCAAACCGGTCAGTGCCACACCATGACCGCTGAAACCCTGAAGGTAAAACAAATTCGCGTCGACACGGCCAAAATCAGGCGCACGGTTCATGCTGATGTCTACAAAACCACCCCAGACATGTTCGATCGGCACAGCTTTGAGCGATGGAAAAATCAAGCCCAGACGATGTGCCATGACTTCTTTTAACCTGGCCGGTGTACGGGTTGAGTAGCTGACGCGGCCGCCAAATAGCATGCGGTGATCGGCACTGAAACGGAAATAATCCAACACAAAATTGTTGTCACAAGCCGCAGCATGGCTGGGAATGAGCTGGCGGCACAGGGTTTCAGACAATGGAGCCGTACTGATCATGTATGTGCCCACCGGCATGATGCGGGGTGTCAGCTCGGGGGCTACATCCGAACCATATTCCGATAACGTGCAGTTACCTGCCAACACCGCAAATTTGGCCCGAACATGACCTTGCGCGGCATAGGCACACAGGGCTGAACCCCGTTTGAGCCTGGTCACCGCCGATTTTTCAAAAATCCTGACCCCCAGCGTTTGTGCGGCACGTGCCAGACCCAAACCGAATTTAAGTGGATGCAAGTGACCTGATGAGGTCTCGAAAGCCGCAGCGCAATAGCGTGGGCTCTGTATGAAACGTTGCACCTCTGCCCCACTGACAAATTCATGGGCAAAACCATAGTCACGCTGCATGGCCGCGCATTCGGCTTCAAGCGCATGGGCTTTGCGCACAGAATCTGCCACGTACATATAGCCCTTGACTCGGTCACAGGCAATGTCAAAGTCCCGGATGCGCTGGTCAATCAAGTCAATTGACTGCATCGACATGTCCCAGGCCTGATGCGCCAGATCAGCCCCCAGTTGTGCTTCAAAAAGCCCTTGCCCGCACGCAAAACCGGCGATGGCCTGGCCGCCGTTGCGCCCCGATGCGCCACTGCAAACCCGGTCTGCCTCCAGCACCACCACCTGGTAGCCGCGCCGTGCCAGTTCAATCGCGGCGGAGAGTCCGGCAAAGCCTGCGCCGACCACAACCACGTCGGCCACGGCTTCACCCCGCAACATGGGCTCAAGTGCAGGACGTTGCACGCTGGCTTCGTAATAGCTGTGCTGGTTGAGTTGGGTATCAGAATCGAGCAACATACAAGTTAGCGCTGCTTGGCCACTTGCCCGCAAAGGTAAGTCCACACCAACGTGGCGGCTGCCGTGCTGGTGAGTTCGGCGTGGTCATAGGCCGGTGCCACCTCCACACAGTCCATGCCAACGCAGTCTAGTACCGACAACGCTTCTAGCAGGGTCAACACCTGTGAGCTGCTCAAGCCGCCCGGTTCGGGCGTACCGGTGCCCGGTGCAAAAGCGGGGTCAAGGCAATCAATGTCGATCGTGACGTAGCACGGGCGGCCTTTCAGCCGCTGGACAATTTCAGAGACCACAGGGGACAACGCTGCACCATCAAGTCCACGCAACTGCCTGGCGGTGAAAATCAGACCGCCCTGGTCTTGTACATATTCACGGGCAGCCCGCTCACCGCTGGAGCGCAAGCCGATTTGCACCGTGTGCAACGGGTTCACCAGACCTTCAGCAATGGCTTCATAGGTCCACGTGCCATGACCTGATGGTTCGCCAAAATGGTCAACCCAGGTGTCGCAATGGGCATCAAAGTGCAGCAGTGCTAATTCACCATGTTGCGCATGGGCAGCACGCAGCAGCGGCAAGGTCACAGAATGGTCGCCGCCAAGAAATGCACAGTGATGCTGTGCCATCAGCATGGCCGCCTGACGTTGAATCTGGGCGCGCACTTCTGTCAGTGGGGACGCATTGGGCAAGCGCATGTCGTACGCATCACCCAGCACGCCCAGCGGGGTGACATCAAAATACGGGTGAATTCCGTCGCACAGCATCAAACTGGCACGGCGAATATCTTGCGGCCCCATGCGCGCACCTGGTCGGTTTGTTACCGCGCCATCAAAGGGCACCCCCACCACGGCATAGGCCTGGGTTGTCAATTCGGGCGCACCCAGAAAACGCTGGGTGTGGTTGGCATAGGCAAAATGTCCAAGACCCACGGCAGCTCCAAAAAATAAGGTTGGGGCATGGTAACCCTGCAGCACAGAATGCCATGAACCAGTTATCAGTGAAAGTGGGGAGCCATTTGGCTCCTCGGTTTCAGGCATGATGTGCGCCTGTTAGCCACTCACTTTGCCAACATCTTGAACTCAACCCTGTCCCGAGTCCTGCGCGCCCCACCCTTGTGGTTGGCCTACTTTTTTTTGGCTTTGAGCATGTCTCTGGTGGGCAGCTATGTCGCACTGAGCAAACCACTGGTGGCCGCGTTACCGGTGTTTTTACTGGCATGGTTGCGGTTTGGCATCGGCGCACTGGCCATGCCGCACTGGTTGCACAAGCCGGTGGACGAGCCTGTGATGAGCCGCAGCACCAAAGGCCTGCTGTTTCTTGAATCATTTTTGGGCAACTTCATGTTCACCGTGTGCATGCTGTTTGGTGTCAGCCTGACCACAGCGGTTTCTGCGGGTGTCATCATGGCCGCCTTGCCAACGGTGGTGGCGCTGCTGAGCTGGTTGTTTTTGCGTGAGCGCATTGGC
The DNA here is from genome assembly GCA_036170995.1 of Sideroxydans sp. Taxonomy (GTDB): domain Bacteria; phylum Pseudomonadota; class Gammaproteobacteria; order Burkholderiales; family Gallionellaceae; genus Sideroxyarcus. The sequence goes on from JAVHQF010000237.1 coordinate 8,600, forward strand.
TTGCGTGTGTGGGCCGCTATTGTTTGTGCGGTGGCTGGAATCACACTTTTTTCGCTATCAAAATCAGAGCTTAAAAGTCATATTTCATCAGGGCTAGATGGTGATTTATTTTACCATTCCGGATGGCTTGGTAACCTGCTGGTGTTTGGTGCGGTGGTGTGTGAGGCCTCGTATGCCGTGATCGGCAAAAAACTCACGTCGCACGTGTCACCCAAACGCATCACGGCTCTGATCAATCTGTGGGGTCTGGCCTTGATGACCCCTTTTGGTCTGTATGCGGCCTGGGCATTTGACTTTGCATCCGTCCAACCTACGCTGTGGCTGCTGCTGCTCTTTTACGCGCTGGCGGCCAGTGTGTGGACGGTGTGGCTATGGATGACCGGTTTAAAAACCGTGCCCGCGGCGCGCGCCGGGGTGTTCACGGTGATGCTGCCAA
>JAVHQF010000238.1:0-1876 GCA_036170995.1 Sideroxydans sp.
ACCTGACCAAGTACACCCGTTCCAACCAGAACACCAACATCAACCAGCGTCCGCTAGTGCGCATCGGCGATGTCATCGCTCGCGGTGACGTGGTGGCTGACGGTGCATCGACCGATATGGGCGAATTGGCACTGGGCCAGAACATGATGATCGCGTTCATGCCGTGGAATGGTTACAACTTCGAAGACTCGATCATGATCTCCGAACGCGTCGTTGCAGAAGACCGCTTCACTTCGATCCATATCGAAGAGCTGACCGTGATGGCACGTGACACCAAGCTGGGTACGGAAGAAATCACACGCGACATCCCCAACTTGTCCGAGGCACAGATGGCGCGTCTGGACGAGTGCGGCATCGTGCACATTGGCGCGGAAGTTGGGGTGGGCGACGTACTGGTCGGCAAGGTCACTCCTAAGGGTGAAACGCAACTGACACCAGAAGAGAAATTGTTGCGCGCGATCTTTGGCGAGAAGGCTTCCGACGTGAAGGACACCTCTTTGCGCGTGAAGGCTGGTATCTCTGGTACTGTCATCGACGTGCAAGTGTTCACCCGCGAAGGATTGCAACGCGACAAACGCGCACAACAGATCGTGGATGACGAGTTGGCGCGCTATAAGAAGGACTTGGCTGACCAAATGCGTATCGTTGAATTGGATGCGTTCTCACGTTTGGAAAAGATGTTGCACAACAAGGTGGCAAATGGCGGTCCCAAGAAGCTGGCTAAGGGCACTAAGTTGAACAAGGAATATCTGTCCAGCGTCGAGCATCATCAATGGTTCGATATTCGCGTGGCTGATGATGAAATCGCCGCACAAATGGAGCAGATTAAAGAAGGTCTGGCACAGAAGCGCGTTGAATTCGATGCTGCGTTCGAGCTGAAAAAGAAGAAGCTGACGCAAGGCGACGAGCTGCAAGCTGGCGTGCAGAAGATGGTCAAGGTATATGTGGCGGTAAAACGTCGCTTGCAACCGGGTGACAAGATGGCTGGTCGTCACGGTAACAAGGGGGTGGTGTCGCGCATCGTTCCCGTGGAAGACATGCCGCACATGGCAGATGGTTCACCTGTGGACATCGTACTGAACCCATTGGGCGTTCCATCTCGTATGAACATCGGTCAGGTGTTGGAAGTGCATCTGGGTTGGGCAGCCAAAGGTCTGGGCAAGAAGATCGCCAAGATGTTGGAAGAGCAAGCCAAGGTCGCTGACGTACGCAAGTTCCTGGGCAAGATTTACAAGGGCGAGCAAGCCGAAGAGATCGCCACCTTCACTGATGAAGAAGTGATCGAGATGAGCCGCAACCTGCGTGCAGGTGTGCCCTTTGCGACCCCAGTATTCGATGGCGCGAGCGAAGAAGAAATCAAGGAGCTGTTGGAATTGGCTGATCTGCCAACTTCTGGCCAGATTCAGTTGTATGACGGTCGCACTGGTGACGCCTTTGATCGTAAGGTCACTATCGGCTACATGCACGTGCTGAAGCTACATCACTTGGTTGACGACAAGATGCACGCACGTTCGACTGGTCCGTATAGCTTGGTCACACAACAACCGTTGGGTGGTAAGGCTCAGTTCGGTGGTCAGCGCTTCGGTGAGATGGAAGTTTGGGCATTGGAAGCTTACGGTGCCGCTTACATCCTGCAAGAGATGTTGACGGTGAAGTCCGATGATGTGAACGGTCGTACCAAGGTGTACGAGAACATCGTCAAGGGCGATCACAAGATCGACGCAGGCATGCCTGAGTCCTTCAACGTGTTGACCAAAGAGATCCGTTCTCTGGGTATCGACATTGATCTGGAACGTCACTAAGACCACCGCGTACAAAGCTAAACAAGGAGCTACCACATGAAATCAATTTTGGATCTGTTCAAGCAAGTCACGCA
>JAVHQF010000239.1:0-1873 GCA_036170995.1 Sideroxydans sp.
TACACTGCAGAAGCGCGAAGCGGCGTGATGATGGGTGTCAGATCGCGTACCAGACAGCGAAGTAGTGGCTGACCGTGCCCGCCAGTACGAACAGATGCCAGATGCTGTGCCCGTAGCGTAAGCGGTCATCCGTGGCATAGAAGAATACCCCGACGGTATAACAGATACCCCCCGCCAGCAGCCATAACAGACCTAGTGTGGAGACCTTGGCGAACATGGGTTCGATGGCGACCAGCATGAGCCAGCCCATCACCAGATACAGTCCCGTTGAAATGACCGGATGTCCCATGCGTTTGAATATCTTCAACGTCATTCCGGTGACGGCGAGTCCCCAGATGATGCCAAAAAGTGTCCACCCCCATGCCCCGTGCAAGACCCCCAAGGTGTAGGGGGTGTAGGTTCCCGCGATGAGCAGGTAGATCATGATGTGATCGATCAAGTGAAAGAAGTTTTTGTGTTGGGAGGGCAACAGCGCGTGATAGATGGTGGAAGCTAGGTAGAGCAGGATCATGGTTGCGGAGAAGATGCTGGTGCCGATGATGTAGCCCAGTTCTCCATGTCGTGCCGCGTGATCGATCAACATCGGCGTGCCGACGATAGCAGCAAGCATACCGACGCCGTGAATGCTGCTATTGGCGATCTCTTCACTACGCGTTTGTTCGCGGTCGGAAGAGGCGGGGGGTGAGCTTACGTCATTCAACTTGATCTCTTTGGGGGTGGAGTTAGGGATTCGCTTGGACTCGCATCAAGTGCGCCCAAGTGCATGGTCGCCGCATTCTCCCGTAGCTTTCAGGGTTTGGCAATGCGGGAGTTACCCTTACAATAGCGCCACTCATGATTGCCTACCTCATCCGCCGCATCCTTTACGCGATACCCATCCTCATCGGGGTGAATCTGCTCACCTTCGCGCTGTTTTTCGTGGTGAACACGCCCGACGATATGGCGCGTATGCAGCTGGGTGTGAAGCGGGTGACACCGGAAGCCATCGAGAAGTGGAAGCAGCAGCGCGGTTACGACAAGCCCTTGCTCATCAACAGCGCAGCCAGCGGAGCTGAAAAAATCACTGAAACCATCTTCTGGCAAAAATCCGCCAGCATGTTCGTGTTCGATTTCGGTTATTCCGATGACGGCCGCAGCATCGGTCGCGAGATCGCCACGCGCATGGGGCCTAGCCTCGCCATTGCATTGCCGACTTTCATCATCGGTCTGCTCATGTATGTCAGCTTTGCGTTGCTGATGACGCTATTCCGCGCGAGCGCATTGGACGTGGCGGGTGTCACATTGTGCGTAGTGTTGATGTCCATCTCCAGTCTGTTCTACATCATCGGTGGGCAATTCCTCGTGAGTAAACTGTGGAATCTGGTACCCATCTCCGGTTATGCGGGCGGCATGGATAGTTTTAAGTTCGTGGTGCTACCCATCTTCATCGGAGTGGTCGGCGGCATTGGTTCCAGCAGTCGCTGGTATCGCACCATCTTCCTCGAAGAGATCGGCAAGGACTATGTGCGCACGGCACGTGCCAAGGGCTTGTCCGAGCTGCGTGTGTTGTTCACCCATGTGTTGAAGAACGCGATGATCCCCATCCTGACCGGTGTGGTGGTGGTCATCCCCTTGCTGTTCATGGGTAGCCTGCTCACCGAATCTTTCTTCGGCATCCCTGGTTTGGGTAGCTACACCATCGATGCTATCAACGCGCAAGATTTCAGCGTGGTACGTGCGATGGTTTTCTTGGGATCGGTGCTGTACATCGTGGGGTTGATACTGACCGATATGTCGTACACCGTGGTAGACCCGAGGGTGAGGTTGCAATGAACACCTCCACAATAATTCGTCATTCCCGCGAAAGCGGGAATCCAGTGGATGAAATAATTTT
>JAVHQF010000240.1:0-9007 GCA_036170995.1 Sideroxydans sp.
GTCTGATGCCTTTAACCACTCGGCCACCCCTCCAAAAAGAGCGCGCGATTATCCATAGAACGCCGTGGTCTGTCAAAGGGAAATTACGTGAGGGAGTGAAAAAGTATCTTGGGCGCGGCTTTCAAAGTGACACTGGCGGTTTAGAGCAGGCCTTTCTCAGCGAAAGACAGGCAGCCCGCTCCCGCCACAATGAAATGATCCAGCACCCGCACGTCCACCAATTGCAGCGCTTGCTTCAATGCATCGGTCAACAACTGATCGGATTGACTAGGCTCCGCCACACCACTGGGATGGTTGTGCGCAAAAATCACTGCCGCCGCATTGTGATGCAATGCCCTCTTCACCACTTCGCGCGGATACACGCTGGTCTGCGTCAAGGTGCCCTGGAATAACTCCTCGGAGGCGATTACCCGGTGCTGTGCATCGAGGAACAGCGCCATGAACACCTCCTGCTGGCGCGACCTCAATAAGAGTTGCAGATAGTCACGCACGGCGCGCGGCGAATTCAGCGCATCACCAGACTGCATCTCCTCCTTTAAAGCGCGCCGCGACATCTCCAGCACCGCCTGCAACTGCACATACTTGGCCTGCCCCAGTCCGTGAATAGCGCAAAATTCTTCCTCGGTAGCCGCAAACAGACCAGTCAAGGAATTAAACTGCCGCACTAACTCACGCGCCAGATCGACCGCACTCTTGCCCACCACCCCAGTGCGCAGGAAGATCGCCAGCAACTCGGCATCGGACAGCGAAGCCGCGCCGCGCTCCAAAAGTTTCTCGCGTGGACGTTCTCCAGCAGGCCAGTCAGTGATGCTCACAATTCTCCCGTTTGCATTTATTAAGTTCTCGTAGCACAGACCTCTTGGCGCACATCAAAGTAGCCTAAACAATGTTCTCAACCAAACAATTTATCTAGTAGGCATTGGCATCTTCATTCGGGCAGCTTATGTGAAACAAAAAATAATTGCGATCCCGTCCCCAATTTTTTCTTGATTTTTGACGGTTAAAAAAATATTCGTGACTTCATGTTAAGTAAAGGCGCCCTCGGTCGCCTTTTTTAAGTTGAAGCTATTGGCTTGTTTAGCCGCCATCGAAAGAGCAAGCTGGATATGTCCATCGACGATACCGCTTACCAAAATATTCCCTACTTCATAATCGTCACTAGCTAGCAAAATAAAAAATATGGTAGGCAAAGGATAGGAAATCAAACCACCCAAGTCAAATCAAACTCGCATCGAAATCCCCCCTACCCCCTTTTCACCCACAGACTTGTGACAGACCCTATTAGTACACGCAGCTTTCTTGCTAAGATGCGTGCCACTATGGAACAAGCCCAAACAAAGCACATCGTGCTCGGCATCACTGGCGGCATCGCAGCCTACAAGGCGGCGGAACTGGCACGCCTGCTGGTGAAGAAAGGCATCGTGGTACAGGTGGCGATGACGCAGGCGGCGACGCATTTCATCACGCCCGCGACGATGCAAGCGCTCACCGGGCAGCCAGTGCTGCTCGACCAGTGGCAGGACGACAAGGGCATGGCGCACATTCACTCCAGCCGCATCGCCGATGCCATCGTGATCGCGCCCGCCACGGCTGACTTCATCGCAAAACTGGCGCACGGTTTGGCCGATGATCTGCTTTCCACTTTATGTCTGGCGCGCGATTGTCCACTGCTGGTGGCACCCGCGATGAACAAGCAGATGTGGGTCAACGCAGCCACTCAACGCAACTTGCGGCGCCTTACCGACGATGGCGCCACGCTGCTCGGTCCGGCCAGCGGGGTGCTAGCCTGTGGAGAGGAAGGCATGGGGCGCATGCTGGAGGCAGAGGCGATAACACAAGATATTTTGGCATTCTTGAATGCGTACTCATTCACCCTAGCCCTCGCACAAGGGGGGGGGGGACAAAACCTAGAGAAGGAGTTGAGTGGTGTCAAGGTGCTCATCACCGCTGGCCCAACCTATGAGGCCATCGACGCGGTGCGTGGTATCACCAATCGCAGCAGCGGCAAGATGGGTTATGCCATCGCGCAGGCCGCACTGGAGATGGGTGCCGAGGTCACGCTGGTGTCTGGCCCGACTACATTGACCAAGCCGCAGGGTGCGCAAGGTGTGGATGTCACCAGCGCCGCTGAGATGTTCGAGGCGGTGAAGCAGCATGTTACAAACACAGATATGTTCGTCGCCGTGGCCGCCGTGGCGGATTACCGCGCTGCGCATCCCAGTGAGCAGAAGATCAAAAAGAGCGATGCTGCGCTGACGCTGGAGCTGGTTCCCAATCCGGACATCCTCGCCTATGTTGCCAGCCTGCCTCATGCACCGTTTTGTGTGGGCTTCGCAGCTGAGAGCGAGAAGCTGCACGAACACGCGACTGCCAAGCGCAAGAAGAAAAATCTCCCGCTACTGGCCGCCAACCTAGTGCAGAACGCCATCGGTAACGACGACAATGAATTGGTGCTGTTCGACGATGCAGGCGAGCACGTGTTGCCGCGTTTGGACAAGCTCACAGTTGCTCGGGCGTTGTTACGCCACGCCACCAAGTTGAGATCAAAATTGAAAACCTAAAATCTGTAATACCCACGAACGCTGGTAGTCAGTGGATTTAATTAACATGCATTTTGAACAACCAGATTCCCGCCTTCGCTGGAATAACGAAAAGAAAGGGAATGCAAAATGAAGAAAGTGGATGTAAAGGTACTCGACCCGCGCTTGCTTGAGCAACCACCCGCCTATGCCACACCTGGCTCGGCTGGCATCGACCTGCGTGCCTGCATCGAGAGCAGCATGACGATACAGCCTGGGCAATGTGAACTCATCCCCAGCGGTATCGCGTTGCATCTGAACGATCCGCACTATGCCGCGATGATTCTCCCGCGTTCTGGCCTTGGACATAAGTTCGGTATCGTACTGGGTAATTTAGTCGGACTCATCGACTCCGACTATCAGGGACAGATATTCATCTCAATCTGGAATCGCGGACACCATCCATTCAACTTGATGCCGATGGAGCGTATCGCCCAGCTGGTCATCGTCCCTGTGGCACAAGTGCAATTCAATCTTGTGAATGAATTCCCCATCAGCCACAGAGGGACAGGTGGATTCGGCAGTACTGGCAAGCACTGAGTCGGTAGCATCAAAGCAAAGAGCCTCGCTTGATCGCGAGGCTCTTTGCTTTCTGACATCCCAATCAAGGTAGGAGCTTGATATCCATCTCGGTATTATCCCCTTTGCGCACCGATACCTTCTCACTAGCTGTCTTATAACCCTCTAGTTTGATGCTCACCTCATGTATCCCCGCGCTGTATTCTGCTCGCAGTGGGGTCAGTCCGAAATAGACACCGTCCACATACACTTTGGCACGTGACGGGCTGGAACTGATCGCCAGCGTACCATTCGTAGTCGCAGCTTCCGTTGGAATGTCTACGGGCGCAACTATAGAAGTTGCACTGCCCGCAGAGTTGGAATAGATAGTCACACCTTGAACAGGCTTGATACCGACCACCATATTGAACATCTCAGGGCGCGTGGCCATTAGCACCGATAAGATGGAATCCGTCGTCTTAGTAGAGACGACACCCAACCCCTTCCTCAAGTACTCTTCGACATCATGTTTCCCATTACCAGATATACCCGCGAATCTATCCGCACGTTCCACCACCAGCCCAGACCAAATAACCTTGCCACTTGTTATCTCTGTCAATGTAGATTCGATAGCAACATTCACATAGTCGCGATCTTTGATGTTGATGCTGAGTTCCTTTACCGTGCCACTCAATTGAAACTGAGCGCCGATTGTTTCTCCCGTCATCACCTGCAAACCAGCATCACCCAATCGTTTCTTCATCGACTCCGCCACCACCTCGGTCACATCGCGATCAGACATAATCTCTTTACCCGTCAAACCAGAGATACGCTCACTCGAAGTTCCAACACGACGCGGACTATCAAACTTACGCGCATCGGTGTAGCCAGTCATTCGTATCGTTATCTGATACTTCTCAACCCTTGCATTAAGACTTGGTTTAGTCTCCTCGCGAATACGCAATTCATTCCCGTGGTCGGTTACCGAACCCAATAAATCAGTGCATCCAGCAATACCTAATGAGAGCAGAAAAACTGTAATCAGCGAACAAATCTTACGCATTAACTTCCTTTGAATACGTGAATGATAAAGAGTGAGTGCACGGCAAACACATTTTTTGCTCGTTGTGGCTTCCCGATGAATCAGCCGCGTCCGATGACGGCTTCAATCTCCGACAAGGTGCGCGCCAATTCAAAACTCTGTACCTGGGCACCCAATTGACGGGCAATCTGAGTGATAGAGAATAGACCGCAAACTGATTGACGGCCATCCATTTCGGATGCAACTAAAGAGTGCTGACGATTGGCTTGTTTCAAGCTAGCCACAATATCGCCCACGGTTGCTCCCTTCACGTCTTGGATGTTCAACACTTCCAATTCGCGCTGAGTCGTCATGATGTCGCGAACCATGATGTCGGCATGAGTACCGCCCATGTTTTGCAGAAACCGCATTGGCTTCTCGCCCAAAATATCGGTTGCAGTAATCAAACCAGCAATCTGTTCGTTTTCATCCAACACCAACAACATACGCACGCCATACTTAATCATTTTGGCGTTAGCTTGATCCATTGAAGTCTTGGCACGCACACTGACGACCGAGATTTTGGTCAAGTCGGTCATCACATCAGTAGCTGGGCTACTCAGCTTGACACGCCCAGGAAGATTCTGGACTGGGCGCACGAATGAAGAGCCAGTCCTCAAAGGTGTGGATTTCAAAGCTTTGAACTGTGTTGGCATGTTTCCTCCTAAATGATTTGAAATTCCAAAATTTACCCCTGCGGATGGTTGTGTTTCAGTGAAGTTGTATTCTTCATCGCTGGCAGGTAACGCACTAGCTCATTCAGCGCCAAACGATACACATCTCGCTTGAACTCAATGACCGAGTCTAATTCGATCCAATAATCGTTCCAGCGCCAAGCATCAAACTCTGGATGCTCACACGCTCGCAAACAGACATCCGTATCACGTCCAACTAAGCGCAACAAGAACCATATCTGCTTTTGGCCTTTGTAATGTGATCGCGACTCTTTCTTGCCCCAACTTTGCGGCACATCGTAGCGCATCCAATCGCGGGTACGTCCAAGTATCTGGACATGTTCGGACAATAAACCAACTTCCTCATGCAACTCACGGTACATCGCTTGCTCTGGCGTTTCGCCATGCTGAATGCCGCCCTGCGGAAATTGCCATGCATCTTGGCGGATGCGCTTGCCCCAAAACACCTGATTCTTTGCGTTAGTCAGAATGATGCCGACATTCGGGCGATAACCTTCTCGGTCAATCATAATTCGCCCCATACAGATTTTGAATGGGTAGGATTGTTCCACATTTCGCCCCCACTGGAAAGACGAACGCGTCGCCTTACAGTAGAATCGCGCCCTCTAAATCAGCTTGAAGAGTATTCAACATGCGTGTTTCACAATTTTTCATCTCCACCATCAAAGAAGCTCCCAACGAAGCTGAGTTGCCCAGCCACCGCCTGATGTTACGTGCGGGCTACATCCGCAAACTTGCGAGCGGCCTATATACTTGGATGCCTTTAGGCTTGCGTGTATTACGTAAAGTCGAGAACGTCGTGCGCGAAGAAATGAACAAAAGCGGCGGTATCGAACTATTGATGCCTGCCATACAACCAGCCGAACTCTGGCAAGAGACTGGGCGCTGGGAAGTGTTCGGACCGCAGATGTTGAAAATCAAAGATCGTCACGATGTGCAGTTCTGCTTCGGCCCAACACACGAAGAGGTTATCACCGACATCGCGCGCCGTGAAATAAAAAGCTATCGCCAATTGCCACTTAACTTTTATCAGATCCAGACCAAGTTCCGCGATGAGGTCCGCCCTCGATTTGGCGTGATGCGCGCACGTGAATTTATGATGAAGGATGCCTATTCTTTCCACGCTAATTTTGAGAGCTTGGAACAAACCTACAAGCTGATGTACGAGACCTACAGCCGCATCTTCACGCGACTTGGCTTGCAGTTCCGAGCCGTGGCTGCCGACACGGGCGCCATCGGAGGCAGTGGTTCGCATGAGTTCCATGTACTCGCCGATTCCGGCGAAGATGCGCTGGCTTACTGCCCCACCTCTGACTTCGCCGCCAATGTGGAATTGGCTGAAGCCCTCGCACCGACCACCCCGCGTGCCGCACCGACCGAAACAATGCGCAATGTGGAAACCCCTAAGCAGACCACCTGCGAAGATGTCGCAGCACTGTTGGGACTGCCACTGCAACGCACTGTCAAACTCATCGCGCTCATAGCGAATGACGAACTGCATATCGTTCTGCTGCGTGGAGACCACTCGCTCAATGAAGTCAAAGTCAGCAAGCTAGAAGGCTTAGCAGATTTCCGTTTCGCGCGCGAAGACGAGATCCGCGCCTTCTTCAACTGCCCTCCCGGGTTCCTAGGCGCAGTCGACATAGCACGCGACCAAGTGCGCGTCATTGCCGACCGCACAGTGGCCGCCATGAGCGATTTTGTGATGGGCGCAAACATCGCCAAATTCCACACCACTGGAATCAACTGGGGACGCGACCTGCCCGAACCAGACCTCATCGCCGATGTGCGCAATGTCGTCACTGGCGACGTGTCGCCCGATGGCAAGGGAACGCTAGAAATATGCCGTGGCATCGAGGTCGGTCACATCTTCCAACTCCGCACCAAATATTCGGAAGCACTGAAAGCCACCTACCTCGATGAGAATGGCAAGGCACAAGTGATGGAGATGGGCTGTTACGGTATTGGTGTCTCCCGTATTGTCGCCGCCGCCATTGAACAGAACTTCGACGAACGCGGCATCGCCGTTCCAGCAGCCATGTCTCCTTTCCAAGTTGCTATTGCGCCAATCGGCATCAAGAAGAGTGACGCTGTCCGCAATGCGGCGGAACAACTCTATACCGAACTCACCGCCGCTGGCCTCGAAGTGTTGTTTGATGATCGCGACGAGCGCCCTGGCGTGATGTTCGCCGACCTCGAACTGATCGGTATCCCGCATCGCATCGTCATCGGCGACCGTGGATTGAAAGAAGGCAATGTTGAATATCAAGGCCGCAAAGATGCGCAAGCCCAATCCGTCGCCTTGCAAGATGTGAGCAAGCTCGTACAATCGAAGCTATGAGAACTTCAGGATATAGGATTGAGGATTTAGGATTTAGGGCGTGCATCAATGCACTCCTTAGCTTCGCGTTTCCCTCAATCCTCAATCCTCAATCCTCAATCCTAGCCTTAGCGCTTTGCCTTCCACTCCTCGCGCACGCAGGGGCACAAAGAGAAGAAGTCTTGTCCGCCAGTGTGCGCTCCATGCTGCAACGTGCGGTGTCCGACCAAGCCGCCCCCAAGCTGGCTTTCTCTTCTCAACAAGAAGCTCAAGCATGGCTGGATGAGATGTCGGCGCGACTTGCAAAGAAAATTCCTGATGCGGAATATCGTTTCGACCTGTTGAGTACCGTACATTACGAAGCCACGCGCGCTGGGCTGGATCCGCACATGGTATTGGGTTTGATCGAAGTGGAGAGCGGATTCAGGAAGTATGCCGTGTCTAAAGTCGGTGCGCGCGGCTACATGCAGGTTATGCCATTCTGGAAGAAATCCATCGGTGCTAGCGATCACAATCTATTTCACTTGCGTACCAACCTACGTTACGGTTGCACCATCCTGCGACACTATCTGGATATCGAGAAGGGCGATCTGTATCGCGCCTTGGGACGCTACAACGGCAGTCTAGGGAAACCTGAATATCCGAACCTAGTTAAGGCTGCATGGCACAAACACTGGATACCTGGTCGCCGCACAACCAGCTAACTACTGCTTGGTTTTGCTTTTGATGTACGACTCCACGCTTTCGCGAGATAACAGACCTTCCTGATAACTCACCAACTCGCCTTGCGGATTGTAGAGGTAGGATGTTGGCAGAACCTCCACCTTGCCCACTTGTTCTGCCATGTCGTAATCGCCCAGCACGATGGGATAAGTGATGTTGCGTTTTGCGACAAATGCTTTTACAGATTTCTCCGTCGAATCTAGCGCTACCCCAATCACTACCAAGTCCTTAGCCTTGTGTGCCTCATGTAACTTAACCAGATCGGGCACTTCTTCTAGACAAGGTGGACACCAAGTCGCCCAAAAGTTCACCAACACCCACTTACCGCGATAGTCGCTCAATCGCTGGGCATTACCTTGCGTATCTTTGAATACGAATGGCTGAGCTGTTGCCCCCAGAGTGCATCCCACCAAGAGAAGCATTGCGACGAGCAGACGAAGTCCAGAGAACATCAATGACCCACTTTTTCGTCGTGCTCGATGTCAGTCACGTGCTCATCATCATCTGTCTTGTGTCCATCTGCGGCATGAGTCAAATACAAGGAAAGCGAGATTAAGGCGATGGCCGCACCAAAATAAACTAGGTCAACTGGGCTTTCGATTGCCATCCCAAGTGCTTGCTCGAACAGCGTCACAATCATAATCATCAGAATTACCTTGGCCAGACGACCTTTCAAATCGTCCAAGTTGCTGATCACTAGAATCTTGCTGGAAGCCTTGCTGCCATGTGCCTGATCAATATCGCTAATGAACAGTTCATACAAACCCAAGGAGAAAATCAGCAATACCGTTGCCAGCAGATAGCCGTCCACCACTTCCACGATGTGAGACACGGTAGAGTCGTGCAGCGCCTTGCGAGCTTCCTCTGTTAAATTGACATCGGCATAGTGCAGGGCGTGATCAACAAGATTCACCACATCCACCGATGCCATATAGAAAATAGCAAAGCCAGCGAGCAAACTACCAAGTACTGCGGTCAAAATGACAAAACGGCTGTTCCATAAAGCACCTTCAAATATTCTTTCTAAAAATTTCATTGCTACTCTCCTAACGTAACTGCAAAAGTTTTTGGCCGCGCATTAAAGCTGAAAAACGTTCCTGCGGCAACTGCC
>JAVHQF010000241.1:0-1871 GCA_036170995.1 Sideroxydans sp.
GTACTTGTTTACCGTGTGGAAGCATAATTTTGTAAAGGGTCGAAAGTCTGGGAAAAAACAGGCTGAACGACTCTTGTCAAAGGAGTGATAAGAATTGTACACTTTCGAATATGAGCAAACGACGGAATAAGAGCAACTTGCCTGATACGAAGGATAAACGGATCGCGGAACTGGAGCAGCAATTGGCGCAGGCCCTGGCGACGATTCAGAAATTGCAGAAGCAAGTAGAGCTTTTGCAAACTGAGGTAGATGAATTGAAGCGAGCCGGGAAACGGCAAGCGGCGCCGTTTGCTCGCAGGCAGTGGGTGGAACATCCCAAGCGGCCGGGGCGTAAAGCGGGGAAGGGGCGCTTTGTGCAGCGAGCCCAGCCGAGCTTGAAAGAAGTGAACGAGACGAAGGTCGCCGAACTGCCGTGCTGTCCGGAGTGCGGCGGTAGGCTGCGTCAGAGACACAAACATGAGCAATTTGAGATTGATCTTCCGAAAGTGCAGCCGGTGATCACGCGTTTTCTGACCTACAGTGGCTACTGTAGCCATTGTGAGAAGCGAGTCAGGTCGTGGCATCCGGATCAAATTTCGGAGGCGAGCGGAGCTGCGGGGGCGGTGGTGGTCGGCCCGCGCGCTAAGGCTCTGGCCACTAACCTGAAGCATCGTCTGGGTGTCTCGTATGGCAAAGTGAGCGAGATCCTCAACGATACTTTCAGCTTGCAAGTAAGTCGTAGTGGCTGGTGTCGGGCGGATCAAAAACTGGCCCGTACCGCCCGACCGGTGTATGAACGATTGATCGAGTTGATCCGTCAATGCAGTGTGGTGCACGCAGATGAAACGGGTTGGAGAATTGGAACATTGGCGGCCTGGCTGTGGGTGTTCACGAATCACGAGATCACGGTCTACGATATTCGTGCCAACCGTAGCAGCGACGTGGTGATCGATATCCTGGGCGAGAAGTTCCAAGGCGTCCTGGCTTCCGATGGGTTCCTGGCCTATGACGAAAAACGGCTGGCTGCCTGGCTCAAGCAGAAATGTGTGGGCCACTTGCTGAGAGACCTGAAAGACATGCAGGAAAGCAAAACCGGTCGAGCGCTGCAGTTCGCCAGGCAAGTGACCACTCTCTTGCAGGAGGCCCTGAAGTTGAAGGTCGAGAAACCGAACCTGGATCCCTTTACCTTTGCTCAACGAGCCCAAGCCTTGGAAACTCGGCTGGACCAGTTGGTTGCCCCTCAGCGCCGACTGACCGACCGGGACAATGCCCGCTTTGCTAAGCGCCTGCGGAAGCACCGTCCTCATTTGTTGCGTTTCCTCTACGTCGACGGCCTGGACGCCACCAACAATCAGGCCGAACGGATGATCCGTCCTGCGGTGATTACGCGTAAAACCAATGGGTGCAATCGCAACCAGTCTGGAGCAGAGACTCACGCCATCTTGGCCAGTGTATTGGTTACGTGCCATCAACATTCGGTTCCGATCCTCGATTATCTTGTTCAACTCCAACGATTCGGCGAAGCACCGCCGCCTCTTGTATCCAGTCTTTCTTATCTACGTCAAGCCTCTGTTTTACCTGTCACAGGACGGTAAACAAGTACGTCTCATAGTTATAGGTTCAAGCATTATCTTATCATGTCGAATCGCTAAGTTCGCAAGTGCTATTTATATCAGGGTGAAATTGTAGCCAAACTGGATTTGAACTAAAATACGCTTGGGTTTGAGTCAAGAAATGTAGAATGTAAATCAATAGATGGTGAGCCTTAGCCCCCGACAAAAATTACTCATTGTATTTTCCCTAAGGAATCGGTGAATTGATGGACTTACTTGGTATGTTGATATCACTTGTTTTTGTCCCTTTATATCCTCTCTACCAGAAGGCGACAAGCA
>JAVHQF010000242.1:0-8978 GCA_036170995.1 Sideroxydans sp.
GTGGGCCACCACCAATGGCGCCCGCCGCTAGGAAATAGGAAGCCGATGAAGCATCGCCCTCAACAAATATGACGCAGGGGCTCTTGTAGCGTTGCCCACCGAACACAACAAAACACTGCCAATCTTTACGTTCAACCTTGACTCCGAAACGCTCCATCATCGCTAGCGTAATTTCAATGTAAGGCTTGGAAATCAACTCGCCGACGACTTCAACCTTGACTGTCCGCCCTGTCAAAGGCAAAGCCATCAACAGCCCGGTCAGAAACTGGCTGGAGACATCGCCGCGCACCTGCGCGGTATCGCCAGCCAATTTGGCGGAGGATATTTGCAGCGGCGGAAAACCTTCATTTCCCAGATAAGTGATGTTCGCCCCGAGTTGGCGCAAGGCAACCACCAAATCACCGATGGGACGTTCATGCATGCGCTGCACGCCAGACAACTCATAGCTACCACCTGACAACGCCAGTGCGGCAGTCAAGGGACGGAAGGCCGTACCCGCATTGCCAAGGAAAAGCTTTGCTTCCTTATTTGGAAAGTTTCCGCCACAACCTGTCACGCGATAGGCCTGTCCTGAGTCTTGTAGAAGGGTTTTATCGCCAAGAGACTCTACAGGCACACCGAGCACGCGCAATGCATCCAACATGCGCTCGGTGTCGTCCGAATGCAGCAAGTCGCACACATCCGTCACGCCTTCAGACAGCGCTGCCAACAACAGCACACGATTGGAGATGCTCTTGGAGCCAGGCAGACGGACAGTGCCGTGCGCGGACATCAAGGGAGGGAATTCGATAAATTCAGAATGATTCATGTTGCACTTTCAAGATTCCGTCATTCCGGCGAAGGCCGGAATCCAGCGATTTTATTAAATTAGGTTTTTAGGGTTTGTACCGCTTGCGCGGAAAATGTTTTTTTATAACTGGGTTCCGGCCTACGCCGGAATGATGCAACTATTGTTGTGTCCAGCCACTGCGCACTTCGCGCGCCTTTGTAAAAACCTCTTCGAGCTTATCAGCGTCATTCATTCCCAAGGCTAAATACAATCCCTCTAGCTCGTTCATGTATTGTTGCAGTTCGACCATGAGAGCATCTCGATTCGCCATGCAGATGTCGCGCCACATCTCAGGTGAGCTGGCGGCGATACGCGTGAAGTCGCGAAAACCACTCGCAGCGAAAGACAACAACTGATCCTTGTTGTCGCGCTTGGCTAAATCATGCACCAAGGCGAAAGAGAGCAGATGCGGCAGATGGCTCACTGCGGCGAACACGGTGTCGTGCTGCTCCACAGTTAATTCGCTCACATTGGCACCGCATAGCTCCCATGCCTTGCGGATACGCGTCACAACATCTTTGGCGTTCTCTTGCATCGGCGTAAGCACGACGCGCTTGCCTTGATACAGATCAGCATGTGCCGCCGAAGCGCCACTCTTCTCACCGCCCGCGATGGGATGTGCAGGAACGAATTGTGAAAGTTTGTTGCCAAGATTGGCGCGCGCCGCAGCCACCACATCCCCCTTGGTGCTGCCACCATCGGTGACCAAGGTGTTGGCGCCAAGATGCGAAGCGATGCGTTTGAATATCTCGGTCATCTGCGCCACGGGCGTGGCGACCAACACGATATCGGCATCACTCACCTCGCGCGCCACATCGTCACCGATACGATCGAGGATGCCGAGCTGCCTAGCTTCGTTGAGTGTCGCCGCACTGCGCCCAAAGCCGACGACTTCCGTCACCGCGCCCGCTTTGCGCAATGCCAATGAGAAAGACCCGCCAATCAGTCCGACGCCGAAGATGACGACTTTTCGAAAAGCGGGTTGCATGGCTTAGATCGTTCTGCCGATCGCACCTGCGATCACGCCCAGCGTACCCATGAGCTTCTTCAACTCATCGGGTGTCAGTGCTTGATCCGCATCGCACCATGCATCGCATGGGCTTGGGTGCATCTCGATCAGCAGGCCGTCCGCACCGGCAGCGATGGCGGCTTGCGACAATGCTGGCACCATCCACGCCTTACCGCCGGCATGTGAAGGATCGACGATAACCGGCAAGTGAGTCTCTTTCTTCAGCACAGGAATGGCAGTCACGTCCAACACATTGCGGTAAGCCGTTTCAAACGTACGGATGCCGCGTTCGCAGAAGATGATGTTGTGATTACCGCCCGCCGCGATGTATTCCGCCGACATCAGCCATTCGCTGATAGTGGCCGACATACCGCGCTTGAGGATGACGGGCTTGTTGATACGTCCGACTTCTTTGAGCAGATCGAAGTTCTGCATGTTGCGCGTACCGATCTGGATCACGTCCACGTCATATTCCAAGAACGCATCGATCTGACGTGCGTCCATCAATTCAGTGACGATAGGCAATTTGTATTTGTCTGCCGCCTTGCGGAACATGTCCAGACCTTCCACGCCGTGACCTTGGAAAGCGTATGGGCTGGTGCGCGGTTTGAACGCACCGCCGCGCATCAATCGACATCCTGCATCTTTCACATATTTGGCAGACAAATCCATTTGCTCTTGTGTCTCCACCGAGCAAGGACCGCCGATGATTTGAATCTGATTGCCGCCAATCGGCACGCCAGCCACGTCAATCACCGTGTTCTGTTTGTGTGCTTCACGCGACACGATCTTGTATTGCTTGGCGATGTGCATCGCCGATTCCACGCCGGGTAGCGAGGTGAACATGTCGGCTTCGAGTTTGAGCTCATCACCAATCGCACCAATGACGGTGCGCTCGATACCGCGCGAGATGTTGGCTTTGAGGCCTGCCGCTTCCAGCTTTTTTACAACAGTTCCAATCTGTTCGTCGGTGACTTCTGTACCCATTACGATGATCATTTACTTTCTCCAAGTGTCTGCTGATTCATTGCTTTCTCCAGCGCCGACAAAAATTTCGCATTCTCACTTTCCAGACCAATGCTGACGCGCAACCAATCTGGCATAGCGTAGTTCGCTATTGGGCGCACGATCACGCCCAGCTCAAGTAAGCGTTGGTACATTGCACCCGCCCCGCCGATACGGAACGCCACGAAGTTGCCGTAGGACGGGATGTATTCCAGTCCCAACTTGGTCAGACCGTCGGTGATCTGCGTCATACCGCGACGGTTCAACTCAAAGGTTTGCTTCACGAACGACACATCGCGCAAAGCAGCGACAGCCGCCGCCTGTGCAACACTATTCACGTTGAATGGCTGACGTACACGATTGATCATGTCCGTCACCTGTTCGTGCGCCAAAGCATAACCGACACGCAAACCTGCCAATCCATAGGCCTTGGAGAAAGTGCGCGAAATGATGAGATTCGGGAATTCCTTCAACCAACTCACGCTATCGTAGCGCTTGTCTTCAGGCAGATATTCGTTGTACGCCTCATCCAACACTACCAAGATATTTGTGGGCAATGCACGCAAGAACTGCAACAAATCCTCCGCGCTCAAGAACGTACCCGTAGGATTGTTCGGGTTGGCGATGAACACCATCTTCACTTTATTCTCTACGGCCGCCTTCAACATCGCGGTCAGGTCATGCCCAAAATCCTTAGCCGCAGGCACGGTGATGCCTGTTGCCCCAACCGCTTGCGTTGCCAGCGCATACACCGCGAACGCATGTGCCGAGTACACCACCTTATCGCCAGGCGCTAGAAACGCACGCGCAGCGAGTTCCAATAGATCGTTGGAGCCATTACCCAGCGTGACGTTGTTGTGCGCGACACCATAGCGTTTCACCAACGCATCCTTCAAATCAAAACCATTGCCATCGGGATACAAGGCAATGGTCTTGATGGCTTCTTGCATGGCAGCGACGGCAGCCGAACTCGCGCCCAATGGATTCTCATTGGAGGCGAGTTTGACGATACCCGTGATGCCCAACTCCCGCTCCAACTCAGAGATAGGCTTGCCCGGTTGATACGGGGCGATGGCACGAATATAGGAAGGTG
Organism: Sideroxydans sp.; assembly: GCA_036170995.1. GTDB lineage: Bacteria > Pseudomonadota > Gammaproteobacteria > Burkholderiales > Gallionellaceae > Sideroxyarcus. The sequence continues at coordinate 3,937 of JAVHQF010000242.1, forward strand.
CTAGATCAGCGTAATTCATAAATTAATCCACAACAAAGACAGCGAGACCCGCGAATAACACGAACAAGACCGATTCTACTTTTGTTTCGTGTCGTTCGCGGTTCTGAAATTATTCAATAATCATTATTCAAACAGCGACTGGATAAGAACCCAGTACCTTGACGAAAGCGGCGATCTGCTTGAGTTGTGCCAGTGCAGCCGCCACCTTGGCATCGGATTGATGACCTTCGATATCGACATAGAACACATATTCCCACAGCCCAGTGCGCGAGGGACGCGATTCCAGTTTGGTCATGGACACAGCATTGCGCGCCAGCGGGACCAACAGATCATGCACTGCACCCGGACGGTTCGGGGCGGACATCACCAGCGAGGTTTTGTCTTTACCCGAAGGTGCGACCTCTTGTTTGCCAATAACAAGGAAGCGTGTCGTGTTGCGTGTGTCATCCTCAATGTTTTGTGCCAACACCTTTAACTTGAAATGCTCTGCCGCTTGCGCACCTGCGACCGCAGCTGCAAAAGATTCTTCAGCCGCCATACGTGCCGCATCGGCGTTGCTGGGCGCGGTGATGCGTTCAGCATGGGGGAGATGCACATTCAGCCATTCTTGACATTGGCCGAATGATTGCGGATGTGAATATATCTTGCGGATCATCGTCAGGTCGTTCTCGTTCGACAATACGCATTGATGCACTTGCAACAATACCTCGCCGCAAATTTTTAGATTGCCCGTCAATAACAAATCAAGTGTCCGACCAATCGCGCCTTCAGTGGAATTCTCTACGGGCACCAGACCGTAGTTGGCCGATTCGTTCTCCACCGCAGAGAACACGCCGTCAATGCTATCCGCTGGAATCCCTTCAGTCGCTTGACCGAAACGCTGGAACACCGCCGCCTCGCTGAACGTACCGTGGGGGCCTAGATAAGCCACGCGCAACGGCGCTTCCAAAGCACGGCACTGCGACATGATCTCGGTGAACAACGTGCGCACGCCCTGATTGGACAATGGCCCTTGATTGGCTTCCTTCATGCGTTGCAACACTTGCGCCTCGCGCTCTGGACGCAACACTGCGCCACTAACTTTGACGTGCCCGATCTGCTGGGCGATACCTGCACGCTGATTCAATAGCTTCAACAGTTCGTCATCAATGCGGTCAATCTGACCACGATATTTATTCAGTTCTTCACTCATGCGTCCGCCTCCAACGGCAATGCGCGGACCATCAAAACGCCCGCGATCTGAGCAATCTGCGCGATCAGACTATCTGGCAATACGGCATCGGTGTCCACCAAGGTGTAAGCCATCTCACCTCGCGATTTATTTGTCATGTTATGGATGTTGATTCCTGCGGCAGCTAAAGTGGATGATATTTGCCCCAACATATTCGGCACGTTCGCGTTGGCGATGGCCAAGCGGGACTTGGATTCACGCGGCATGGAGACATTGGGAAAGTTCACCGTATTGGTGACGTTGCCGTTCTCCAGATATTCTCGCAGTTGCTCCACCACCATCACGGCACAGTTTTCTTCCGCCTCCTCGGTGGAAGCGCCCAGATGCGGCAAGGCGATGATCTTGTCATTTGTGATCGTCTTGTTGCTGGGGAAGTCGCACACATAAAAACGCAGGTGTTTAGACGCCAAACCTGCTATCACAGCATCCTCGTTCACAATCGCATCGCGCGAGAAGTTCAATAACACCGCACCCGCCTTCATCGTCGCCACGCGCTTGTCATCAATAAAGTTGCGTGTCGCATCCAACAAAGGGACGTGCAAAGTGACAAAATCACTATGCTTGAGCAACTCATCAATGCTGGCGGCCTTCTTCACTTGCGACGATAAACTCCACGCCGCATCAACCGTGATCTCGGGATCGTAGCCGATGACGCGCATCCCCAGCCCGATGGCGGCATTCGCCACCAAACGACCAATCGCCCCCAAACCTACGATGCCCAAGGTGCGCCCCATCAATTCAGAACCTGCGAAGGCTTTTTTGCCATCCTCAACCAGCTTGTGCATGGTCGCGTCATCTCCCTTCAAACCTGCTGTGAAATGCAAAGCAGGCGCAATGTTACGCGATGCCAGCAACATACCAGTGATAACCAATTCCTTCACCGCGTTGGCATTCGCTCCGGGTGCATTGAATACTGGCACGCCGCGCACGCTCATCTTTTTCACTGGGACGTTGTTCGTTCCCGCACCAGCACGTGCGATTGCCAACACGCTGGAGGGAATGTCCATTTCCAACATATTGTGCGATCGCACCAAGATGGCATCAGGGTGAATAATGTCGTTAGCCGTGACATAACGTTCGGCAGGCAGGCGCTTCAATCCCGCAGCGGAAATTTTGTTAAGCGTGAGGACTTGAAAGGTCTTGACCATTTTGGTTATTCAAGCATCCTAAAAAAAACGTTCGTTGCCTCGAAGAGGTACTCGCACCCTAGGGGTGAGTTTGTCAAACCATGAACGGTATTAGCGAAGTTCGCCCTTTCACAAACTCAGGGCGAACGAAGTTTTGTTAGTTTTTGCTCTTTGCAAATTCGCCCATGAAATCAGCCAAAGCCTGCACACCAGCCAACGGCATCGCGTTGTAGATGGAGGCGCGCATACCGCCGACGGAACGATGTCCCTTCAGTTGCAGCAGACCACGTGCCTCCGCTTGCTTCAGGAAATCACCATCCAGTCCTGAGCCAGTCGAAGGGGTATCCTTCAGCGTGAATGGCACGTTCATACGCGAACGGTCAGCTTTGGCCACAGGGCAGTTGTAGAAACCGTTGCTGCCGTCGATAGCGGCATACAACAAGTTCGCTTTGGCGATGTTGTTCTTTTCCATCGCAGCGATGCCGCCGTTCTTCTTCAGCCACTGGAACACCAGACCAGCCATATAGATGCCATAGGTCGGTGGCGTGTTGTACATCGAATCGTTATCAGCGTGAATCTTGTAATCCATCATGGTAGGCAGACGCGCATCGGCGTGACCCACCAAATCTTCCCGCACAATGACCAGCGTCAGACCAGCGGGACCAATGTTCTTCTGTGCGCCTGCGTAAATGAGACCAAACTTCGACACGTCAATCTGGCGCGACAGAATGTTGGACGACATGTCTGCCACCAGCGGTACGTCACCTGTCTTAGGTATCCAATTGAACTCGACACCCCCGATGGTCTCGTTCGGTGTGTAGTGCATATAGGCCGCATCCTTGTCCAACTTCCAAGTATCGAAAGCAGGAATGTAAGTGCAGTTCTTGTCTTTGTTGTCGGCCACCACATTAACGTTGGCGAACTTCTTCGCTTCACCGATGGCCTTCTTCGACCATTCACCCGTGTTCACATAGTCGGCGGAAGCCTTACCACGCAACAGGTTCAGCGGGATCATGGAAAATTGCAGATGCGCGCCGCCTTGCAGGAACAGCACCTTGTAGTTTGAAGGGATGCCCATCAACTCGCGCAGATCGGCTTCGGCCTGGGCGTGGATGCCCATGTATTCCTTGCCGCGATGCGACATCTCCATCACTGACATACCGCTACCGTGCCAATCAAGCAATTCCGCTTGAGCTTGCTGCAATACCGCTTTGGGTAGAACTGCTGGACCTGCGCTGAAGTTGTAGATGGTCATGTCGTAGTCACTCCTCAAGTTTATTAAATCACCAAAAAACCTAACCCCTCCCAACCTCCCCTTATCAGGGGATGAGCCACTCTACCATCCCCCTGACAAGGGGGAGTTGGTGGGGGTTGCCTTTATTCCGAATCTTCTTCTGTCTCTGCGATGCGGCTCAACCCTGCAAGTTTGTCGCCCTTGTCCAGATTCATCAATGTCACGCCTTGGGTCGCGCGGCTCATTTCGCGGATCTCTTTGACGCGGGTGCGGATCAGCACACCATTGGTGCCGATCAACATGATCTGATCATCGGTTTGCACCAAGGTCGCCGCCACCACCTTGCCGTTACGCTCGGAAGTCTGTATCGCGATCATGCCTTGCGTGCCACGACCGTGACGGGTGTATTCAACGATAGGCGTGCGCTTGCCGAAGCCGTTCTCGGTCGCGGTCAACACGCTTTGCTGCTCGTTCTCCGCCACCAATAGCGCGATCACTTTGCCGCCCTTGGATAGATTCATACCGCGTACACCGCGTGTAACACGCCCCATGGAGCGCACGTCGTTTTCGTCAAATCGTACTGCCTTGCCCTCGTTAGAGAACAGCATCACATCATGTTTGCCGTCGGTAATTGCCACGCCGATAAGGAAGTCACCCTCATCCAGATTGATAGCGATGATGCCCTTGATACGCGGGTTCGCGAAATCAGACAACGGCGTCTTCTTCACGGTGCCGTCGGTCGTCGCGAAGAACACAAACTTGTCTTCGGAGAATTCCTTCACTGGCAAGATGGCGTTGATTTGTTCACCTGCTTCCAGCGGCAACAGATTGACGATCGGTTTGCCGCGACTGATACGCGTACCTTGTGGCACTTCATACACCTTCAACCAATAGACACGGCCACGGTTGGAGAAGCACAGGATGTAATCGTGCGTGTTGGCGATGAACAGGTTATCTACAAAATCGTCTTCCTTGGTCGAAGCCGCTTGCTTGCCGCGTCCGCCGCGTTTCTGCGCACGGTACTCGTCCAGCTTCTGCGCTTTCATATAACCGCTGTGCGACAGGGTCACCACCACATCTTCTGGAGTGACAAAGTCTTCCATGCTCATGTCTTGCGTGTGCGTCACAATCTCGCTGCGACGTTTGTCGCCGAACTGCGAACGGATGGTCACTAGTTCGTCGCCGATGATTTGCGTCACACGCGCAGGCTTCGCCAAGATGTCTAACAGGTCGGCGATCTTGTCCATCACCTCGCGGTATTCGCCCACAATCTTGTCTTGCTCCAACCCAGTCAGGCGTTGCAGACGCAATTCCAAGATGGCTTGCGTCTGCGCATCGGAGAGGTAGTAGCCGCGATCCTTACCTGTACCGACCAGACCGAATTCGGGTGCTAGCCCATCAGGACGCGAGGCGTCGCTGACGCGGCTCAACATATCTTCCACCAGCGACG
>JAVHQF010000243.1:0-1868 GCA_036170995.1 Sideroxydans sp.
TCGCACTACCCCGCACTGCGGGGGTGACGCTCAACTCGAACCACGTTGGGCGTCACAAAGGAGCGTAGGTTGCTCGTATCAATAATTGTCGGTATCGGGACCGGCGTCATCGCGTCGCTTGCCGCTTGGTGGGTTCTATACCACCTCATGGCCCCGAAGATCGAGTTTGCTGACAAGATCAAGAAGGAAAAGACCGCCAATACAAGTACTGGCGTCTACTACCAATTCAAGATCGGGAATATGAAGAGAAGGTCATCAGCAATTGACCTAGATGTAAGAGCTACCGTCTACTTTCCGGAGTTTCCCTCGCCAGGAGTAACCAATATGTACTCCATTCCTATTGGCGGCAAACATATCTTCGAACTCACTCCAAAGAAGGAAGGAAACACTGGCTGGAATCGCCGAATTTCATTGAACATTAACGACGATGACTTTGTGAAAATTTTCGACAAGACTTACTTTCCTGAACATGTGAAATCTTTGGCGAAAGAAAAGAAACTACTGCTCGAAGACATCTTGTCAATAACAGACAAAGCGGTTCTTCGGCTGCATGTCATGGCAATTGATTCTTTCAGCGGGTCAAAGAGGGTCTTGCGATCTGACACATTTCGCGTTGGTGACATCCAAGTTGGAAAGTACGAAAGAGAATCCCTCCGATTTATCCCGGATCAACAGCAATGACGCATAACACTGCGGTCAACAGGGACGGCCAAACAGCCGGCTTCGCCGCCTGTTTGGCCGCCCGTTACCTTCGACGTTAGCGAGACCAAGCTCCTCATGACTCTGTCCAACGTAGTCTTTTCTGTGAACGACAACCCTTATTGCATATGGGACGTCTCTCTAGCTGAGCGCAATTTGGAGTTTCTGGAGCAGTTTGACTCCGGCTACTTCGAATATTTGGCTGTCACCGGGATAAGCGGCCTTGAAGACGAACATCATCAGAAGCATGCGGCGCTACTAATGCGCCAAGGGTTGTACCACGGATTAGAGACCCTGTTTTCCATGCTGGGAGCGCTGATTCAAGCGCCCGATTGCGTATACGGGTGGGTGCTTAAGTGCAATCCGGGGGACGTTCGAAAGATCGTCCAACGCATCAATCAAGGAGACGATTCTCTGCCAAGAAAGCTGGTGATGAATAACGTTTCATGGAAGGAATTGAGCCACGCGATTTTCGCGTACTCGAACTCAGATGAAATCGAAGTCAAACGGAATGCTGAGAGCTTTAGCAGCCTCTGGCAAAGATTGGCCGTCTATTACCTCAAGGATGAGCACATAGCGGAGTACAACGGAATTAAGCATGGGTTCCGAATTAGACCCGGAGGCTTCGGATTGCGAGTCGGACTTGAACCAGAATATGGAGTACCGCCTCCGCCAGAGGCAATGAAGACCATTGCGTATAGTAAGTTCGGTTCGTCATTTCTCACGCTAGAAAAGGTTCCGGTGGATGAAAAGCAAAACCGCAGCTATCGGTCAAGGAAGGTGTCTCTGAACTGGAGTGCCGAACAAGTAGCTCTCTTACTCCAGTTAGTCTCAATGTCTCTAGGAAACGTGATTGCTGCTCTGAAGATCGTCAACAACATACCGCCATCAGATGTGCAATTTTTTCGGCCTATTGAGTCAGATGCGTTCGAAAAACCTTGGCAGACATCTATCGGGGTCACGAGCTGCACGTTGGACTATTCAATAGATGCCGCAAACTTCGAAAAGACCACCAAGCAACAGCTTGAAGACATAGTGCGGTCGACAACTGAGGCGTGCAGAGATGCGGCCGCTCGCTAACCCGGCAGTCCACCGGACGCTGCGCCAAAAAGCGGCGCAGCGCCGGTTATGTCAAACGTGTGTGCCGGGCATGGCACGTAACTATGTCG
>JAVHQF010000244.1:0-1866 GCA_036170995.1 Sideroxydans sp.
CATCGAGGCGGCGGGTACCAATCTGCCAGAAGGCACCAAAACGCCTGTTTTCTGCTGCTACCCTGTTCGCCGCATAGAGCGGCATTGAAGGGCGATACGCTGCCACCGTGCCGAACAGTTCCGTTTTATCGGATCTGCCGCTTCTATGGAGCTAAAGGGATACCCCGTACGGGCATCCAGCTTGGCAGGCTCACGCTGTGAGCGCCGGTGGGAGCAAACTCGAAGTGTTGAGGCGTTCAGAGAAGCAAAAAAAGAAGTCTATGATTCAAAGAGACACAAGAGGATCGACATGAGCGAGGTGGTTCGGCTGTATCGGTACAAAAACCTGCTGAGTGATCGGCGTGCGGTCTCGGCCGAAGACCTTATGGCCTCGCTTGAAATCTCGCGCGCCACCTTCAAGCGCGACATGGCCAAGCTGCGTGATCAGTTGCATGTACCCATTGAATTCAACCGCGAGTTGGGCGGCTATCAAATGGAGCCGGACCACGCTGACAGTGAGCTCCCCGGTCTCTGGTTCAGCCAGCAAGAAATACTGGCGCTCATCACCATCCAACAGCTGCTGGAACAACTTGAACCCGGTTTGCTCGGTGCCAAGCTCAGACCGCTGAAAGACCGCCTGACCCAGTTGATGGACAAGCACGGTCTGGCCAGCCAGGACGTGGCCAAACGCATCCGCATCGTCAATGCGGGCAAGCGCATCGTCATCGCCAAATCGTTTGAGGTAGTAGCCGCCGCCACACTGGCACGCAAGCGTCTCAAGATCTGGCACTTCAGTCGGCAGAACGGCAAGACGACCGAGCGAGAAGTGTCACCGCAGCGCCTGGTGCATTACCGCGACAATTGGTACCTGGATGCCTGGTGTCACCTGCGCGATGACCTGCGCAGTTTCAGCATCGATGCGATCACGCGCCTGGAAGTGCTGGAGGCTACAGCCAAAGAAGTGGCCGCCAAGCGCATTGATGAAGCCGTGGGTGCTGGTTACGGCATCTTTGGTGGCGCACCCAAAGCTTGGGCCACACTCAAGTTCACGCCGGAACGAGCGAGGTGGGTGGCCGAGGAAACCTGGCATCCGCAGCAGGAGAGCAAAACCGAGGCCGATGGAAGTTACGTTCTGTCGTTCCCGTACTCGGATGACCGTGAGTTACTCAGCGACATCATGCGCTTTGGGGCGGATGTACAAGTGATGTCTCCACCGGCCTTGCGAACCAAGGTGCAAAAGGGGTTTCTGGAGGCTGCTGCCAAGTATGTTTGATCACGTCGCTCCCGGTGCCCGTGCCGTCATTCGTGACGAAGAATGGTTAATCCGCCGCGTTGATCCTTCCACTGATGGGGGTTGGCTTCTCACTTGCGATGGAATCTCTGAGCTGGTTCGCAGTCAATCAGCCTTATTTCTCACGGCGCTTGAAGACAAGATTGAGGTGCTTGACCCTGCTACGACCGCGCTGATCCCAGACGATAGCCCCACCTACAACGCGACACTGTTGTACCTTGAGAGCCAACGCCGTCGCAGCGTGGTCAATGATGAGCGCATTCATTTGGGTCACCGTGCTGTCATGAACCTGGTGCCCTATCAACTTGACCCAGCCTTGCAAGCCTTGCGCCAACCCCGCGCCCGTATCCTGATTGCGGATGCGGTCGGCTTGGGCAAGACCTTGGAGGCCGGTGTACTGGCCACTGAACTCATCCAGCGTGGCCGAGGCAAACGTATCCTGGTGGTCACGCAAAAAGCCATGCTCACCCAGTTCCAAAAAGAATGGTGGAGCCGCTTTTCGATTCCGCTGGTGCGGCTTGATTCCGTGGGCTTGGCCCGTGTGCGTAACCGCATCCCTGCCAACCACAACCCGTTCAACCATTTCGACCGAAGCA
>JAVHQF010000245.1:0-1803 GCA_036170995.1 Sideroxydans sp.
TTTATTTGAAACCGTACAACTTAGTGAGCCGACGCGGTTTCTGCATTGATGCCGGTGTTTTGGCGCACATACAGTTCGTCCCACATCTCTTCGGCACGTTTGTCACGTGTGAACAGAGAACCCAAAATCACCAACAAGAAGCCCAGCGGGATAGAAATCAAACCAGGATTCTTCAACAGGAAGAATGGTTTTTCCAAGCCCATGATGCTGGTGGTTTGACCTTCGAACTTCTTCAGGTCTGCTTCTGCTTTGGCTTTACCTTTTTCGACGCCAGCGATGTCTTTCTTCAACTTAGCAACATCGGCTTCAACAGCGGCTTTAGCTGTCACGTCAGTGATGGTTGGCAGCGATGATTCCAGTGGTTGAAGCTTGGCGTTCAGACCAGCCAATTTCTCGGCAGCGCCAGGCTTAGCTGGCTTCTCTGGGGTGGCGGCTTGTGCTGGTTTCGCCAACACGCAACCATCCAAGGCGAACAACTCACATATGAAGGCTGAGCGCTCTACCGCTGGGGCGGCTTCTTTAGCAGGTACGACTGGTTCACCATTCAAGACCTTGTTCGCGCTGGCGATGACTGCCTTTGGGTAGGTCATGTTGGGAGATATCATCACCAAACCAATCGCAGTCAAAGAACCTACGATCATGCCCAAGATGATGCCGGTGGTATTGCACTTCTTCCAGTACAGCGTGAGGAATACCGCTGGCAGGTTAGACGATGCAGCCACCGCAAACGCCAGTGCGACCAAGTGAGCCACATTCTGACCTTTAGCCATGATACCGACCGTGATCGCGATGACACCGACGATACCAGAAGCAACACGCGCAGCAACAACCTGCTCTTTGGGTGTGGCATGATCGCCACGAATGACACCAACGTAGATGTCATGCGCCATCGCAGAAGCAGCAGCCAATACCAGACCAGCGACCACCGCAACGATGGTTGCGAACGCCACGGCTGCCACGAAAGCCAGCATGAAATTGCCCAGAATGGAGTTCTCGCCGCCGCCCAAATATTGCGCCAGCAACGGACCCGCCATGTTGCCCCCCGCATCCACGGATGCAATTTTGTCTGGACCGACCAGCATCGCAGCGCCTGTGCCCAAGAACAGGGTTAGCACATAGAAACCACCGATGATGCCCATCGCCCAGATAACAGAAGTACGTGCAGCTTGTGCTGTCGGTACAGTGAAGAATCGCATCAGGATATGGGGCATACCCGCTGTACCCAACACCAAGGCCAAGCCCAGCGAAATTTGATCAATTGGATTTTTCAAGAACAAGCCTGGTTCAAGGAAGCGTTGACCCAATTCTGCTGGCGTCATCGTAGCGGCCTTGTCGCCCAATAATTTAGCGACTTGTTTTTGCACATCCGCATCACCAACCACGGCCTGCAAATAGCTTGGCAAGCTAAAGCCATACGGCGACCAAACCATTATGACGAGGATAATAGAAGCAATAACCAACATTACGGCTTTAGTAATCTGCACCCAAGTAGTCGCCTTCATACCGCCAAACACCACGTAGGCCAGCATCAGAATACCTACGCCAATCACAGAGATTTCGTAGTCGATACCGATGAGCGTCTTGATGAGCACACCGCCACCAACCATTTGAGCTGTCAGGTAGAAAGTCGAAACAGTGATAGTGGACAATGCGGCAACAGTCTTGGTTTTCTTCGGGTCGTTACGGAAAGCTAAAATATCGCCCATGGTGTACTTACCGATGTTGCGGCAAGGCTCGGCAATCACCAGCAACACAGTGATGTAAGCCACCAACCAACCAACCGAGTACATGAAGCCATCGTAA
>JAVHQF010000245.1:1903-8944 GCA_036170995.1 Sideroxydans sp.
GCCATCGTAATCGCGATAATCACGCCGAACACGGTGAAGGTTAACCACTTGAACTCGTCCGCGACCGCACCGTTACCCGCAAAAGCAGCGCCGCTGATGCTCAACGCCGCGATCGAGAGGATTATTTTTTTCATGCCACTCATTTCATTCTCCCGTTGTTCACGTCGTTGATGATGTCTTGCGCCATCGCATCGAATTCTTTATTTGCTTTACGCGAATAGACGAAAGCGATAATCCACGCCACAACAAATTCGGACAAGGCAAACAAGATACCCACGTTAACCACACCCCACACCTTCATCTTGAACAGCTCTTGGTAATACGCTGCGCCAATAGGTAACAAGAAGTAATACGCGGTAGAAAAAACCATCAAGCCCCACAGGAAGACAGTCTTCTTGTGGTGCAGCGCCTGGAACTTGGGGGTGGAATCTATCGCCAACCAATTCACGTTCGAATCTGACATTTTCGCTCCTCTGTAAAAAAACAACGAGCCAAGAAGACCTGACCCTCTGATGACTACAGGAAGCGATGCTACGTAGGTAAGCTTACGTTCAGCTTACCTACTGACCCAACGTTGGTTCTTTTCCAGATTGCTCAATTCGGACATGCTAACAATATCCTTTCGAACTCCCTGAGAATAAGCCACTTGCAATAACTGAGCTGTCACCAAGGCATCCGCCAGCGCGTTGTGGCGCGCATCAATGCAGATGTTGAAGTGCCCTATCCAATCGTCCAACGCACGATATTTCTTGGCCAACGGCGGGTTGAGGCCAGGCATGACGTAGGCCAAATCTACCCAGGGATGCTTGAAATTAAATCCCAGATATTCACGCAACGCGTGCTTAATCATGGTCTCGTCAAAGGTGACGTGGAAGGCGGCCAGTGGGTCTTTGCCGAGATATTCCAAGAACGTTAACAACGCATCCGCAGGTAGTTCACCCTGGAGTTGCTCGGCATCACCTATGCCGTGAATGAGGATGTTGTCCTTGTCACTAGCGGACTGTTGCTGCAACACCACATAGAAGCTATCCCCCAGCACAATCTTGCCATTCACCACCGCCACTGCACCAATAGAGATGAGGCGGTCTTGCATCAAATTTAGCCCCGTTGTTTCTACATCCACCACTACACAGCGCGATTCGGAAAACGGCTTATCCAACTGGGGCGGGATTAGCGCCTGCCACTCGGCAAAGCGCTGCTGATGCGCCGCGCTCAGCTCGGGCTTGCTGCCGAACCATCGACACAACCTAGCGAACATGACAAACCCCTTCATGTTCACCCCCTACCTCAACCCTCCCCCATAGGGAGAGGGAACAACCGTGAGCAGCAATTTTGAATTCTTGCATCACAGGTGATACTCCATCGCCAAACGGGCTTGCAACTTGCGAGCTTGGCGGAACGCCTCTTTCAAGATGCGCCTATCCAACTCGTTCAACTTTTCTGGGGCAATGCGATTGTCTAGTGCTTGGTCAGCGCCACCTTGTGCGCTGGCCTCATCGTGACGGCGCATGCGCAAGACCTGGATGAACAACAAGGCATCTATCCACGCTGATATCTCCGCCTCGTCTATGCGCAACTTCTCCGCACTCAAGCGCAGGCGTTGAATGGTATTGGTGTCTGCCACACCCGCCGCCAGACTGAAGATACGCGCCGCATCTACGAAAGGGGTGATACCGTTTAGCTTGAGGTCTATCTTGTTCTCTTTGCCCACCACAAAGTCGCGTACCACCCCCAGCGGGGGACGATTGTGCAAGGCGTTTTCTGCCATCATGTGCAGGAAGCGGCTATTCTCGCGGGCGACGCGCCCGAGCCAAGCTCGCAGGTCTTGTGCCAAATCGAATTCACCGTAGAGCGGACGAAAATCGAAGAAGATAGAGGCGTGCAACAAGGCCTCTGGCGAACCGCCGCTAATCCATGCCGAAAAGGCGTGCTTCCACTCATCCAGCGACAGACACCATTTCCGATTACTGGCCATGATCTCGCCCTTGCACAGCGGGAACCCGCACTGATCCAATGTCTCGTTGATACGGCGCGCGATGCGTAACAACTTCTCACGCACTTGATCTGCCGTCATCCCTTCTGGCACTTGGAAGATGATGGCATTGTCTTGGTCGGTGTTCAGCGTTTGCTCCAAGCGCCCTTCCGACCCCAGTGCCAACCAGCACAATCCATCATGCAGTGGTGTACCAGTGATGCCACTGGCCCTGCATTCCAACTCGACTACGCGCGCCGTGAGCAGGTCATTAAAGGTTGAGATGAATTGCGTCAGTTGTTCTGGGGCAATGCCTTGCGCCATCATGTTGCGCGCCATACTGCGGATGTCTGCCGCACCTTGTTGCAACACTTCGATGGTTTCTGCATGGCGTATGGTCGTGCCGATCTGACGCAGGCCGACGCGTTGTAAGGCGAACAAATCTTTCTCCGATACCAACCCCACCAAGCGCTCGTTGTCAACCACCAATACGTGCCTGAAGCCGCGCCTCGCCATCAACAAAGCCGCCTCATGCGCCAAGGCTTGCGGGGGCAAACTGGATAACTGGGTACTCATAATATTGATGACGGGCTGCTCTAAATCAATTTGCGGAATCGCAATACGATCCAGTACATCGTGTAGTGTGATGATGCCAAGAGGCCTAGTCTCGCTATCGGCAGCCACCATAGAGCCGATGCGTTGTGCTTGCATGATGTGCAACACCTCCCTGACAGTTGTTTCTGGCGGACAAGTAATGGGTTCACAACGAATAAGTGCCGATAACGGGCTGGCCAAGGATTGTTGTTCCGCGCTGGACTGGCTGTATTGGGCTTGAATGACGTGCTTGGAATGCTCGAATAAGTTGGCAATGCGGCGCGTACAGAAATCGCGAAAGGCAGCGCTCATTCCGATAAGCTCGCTGAACGCAGCGGCAGGCAATTCGTAACAGAACGCATCTTTACCCGCACGATAGGTGCTGGCCACGGAGCGATTCGCAAGTAAGGCGCCAAGCGGGAAACACTCGCCTTGCGTCAATTCCAACCAGGTGTCAGCATCGGATGCTTTGGCCACATTCTGCTCACCATGCACCACGCCTTGTTTAATCACAAAGAAGCGATCCACGACACCTTGCTCTGGCGAAACGATGACCTCGCCCTCGGGGTAATATCCCAGTTGCATGTGCTCCATCATCCACAACACATGGTTTAACTCCATACGATCAAACGGTGCGTGCTTGGTGATGAAGGAAAGTTCTGAAGGATGAATCACGCTCACAGCAGGCCTCTTTTAGTCCAGTTGCAATGGTTTATTATAGGCACATCACCTTTACGTCAAACTGACATGGCCTTTACTAATCCCCCCCCCGAGCAGATTCGAGTGCTGTTGACCCAAGTACATAGCGTGGCCGTGGTCGGTTTATCGCCGCAACCTGCGCGCCCCAGCTTCAATGTCGCCAAAGCGTTACAGAGTTTCGGCTACCGCATCATCCCTGTGCGCCCACTCATTGCTGAGGTACTAGGCGAGAAAGCCTATCCAGACCTGGAGAGCCTGCCCGAAGTGCCAGACATCGTGGAGGTGTTCCGCGCATCTGAACATGTGCCTGCCATCGTCAATAGCTGCATCCAACTCGGTATCAAGAACCTATGGCTACAGGATGGGGTGGTCAATGAAGAAGCTGCGCTACGCGCACAGCAAGCAGGTATCACCGTGGTGATGGACAGGTGCATGTACCGCGACCACGCCCAGTTGATAGGATGAACACCGTATAATCTCGGCACTCAACTGAACAGCAAAAACCATGTCCCTTAAATTCACCAAAATGCACGGCGCTGGCAACGATTTCGTTGTGATTGATGGCGTGCGCCAACAGGTTGCTCTGTCGCCCGAAAACATCCGTTTCATCGCCGACCGCCACTTCGGTGTTGGGTGCGACCAACTGTTGCTGGTGGAGAAGGCGCAACACAAGGATGCCGACTTCCGTTATCGCATCTTCAATGCGGATGGTGGCGAGGTGGAGCAATGCGGCAACGGCGCGCGCTGTTTCGTGCGTTTTGTGCACGATCACAAGCTGACTCACAAACGCGAGATCATGGTGGAGACCAAGAGCGGACTCATCTCGCCGCGCCTTGAAGCCGATGGTCGCGTGACGGTGAACATGGGCGCGCCCATCTTCGACCCCGCGCGCATCCCTTTCGTGAGTGATCGCTTCGAAGTGACCCAGCCTTTGCAGGTGGGGAACACCACAGTTCAGATCACCGCTGTCTCCATGGGTAACCCACACGCTGTGCAAGTAGTGGCCGATGTGGAGACCGCACTTGTCGCAACCCTTGGCCCGCTCATCGAGCATCACCCGCGTTTCCCCAAACGTGTGAATGCAGGTTTCATGCAGGTGGTGGATCGCGGTCACATCAAGTTGCGCGTGTTCGAGCGTGGCACTGGCGAAACTTTATCTTGCGGCACTGGCGCCTGTGCTGCGGTCGTTGCAGGTATTCAGCGCGGGCTATTGGACGCGACCGTCCATGTCGCCACACGCGGCGGCACACTCAGCATTACATGGCAAGGTGAAGGTTCGCCTGTAACTATGACCGGTCCTGCCATCAGTGTTTTTGATGGCGAGATTAATCTCTAAAGGAAGTGAACACATGAAGTCTGACGACGTCGCAAAATATCTGGAAGAAAATCCGCAGTTCTTTGAAGCACATGCTCAGCTCCTCTCCGAGATCACTCTGCCGCACCCCCATGGCGGTCGCACGGTTTCTCTTTCCGAGCGCCAACTCCTCACCTTGCGTGAGCGCGTGAAAGAGCTAGAAAAGAAGTTGCACGACTTGCTCGAATACGCAAAAGAGAATGATGCGCTACAACTCAAAGTGCATCAGTTTAACTGCGCTCTGTTCGGCCCACATGACCGCGCCACCCTACAAAGTTTGGTCGTGAACAATCTGCGCGACATCTTCTCCATCCCCCATGCCGCATTGCATCTGTGGAAAGATGAACCTCCCAGTGCCGAAGTGCTGGCCTTCGCCGACCAACATCAACAACCTGTCTGCACGCACCATGCTGCGCAGGATACCTTGGCTTGGTTCGGCGAGTCTGGGGAGCATCTGCGTTCGTTTGCCTATCTGCCGCTGCGCGCGAACGGACAGACCATCGGTTTGCTCATTCTCGCCAGCGAGGACAAGGAACGTTTCTACCCCGAGATGGGGACGCTGTTCCTGCAGCGTATCGCTGAGACGCTGGGTAGTGCTTTCCGCTTACATGTCTGATGATCAACTCCAAAAATTCATATTCCGTCGCTCCCGCAAAAGTGGGTGCCCAGTTCAATCAGCAAACTGGATTCCCGCCTGCGCGGGAATGACGGGTTCTCAGTGATGCCCGAATGACAACAACCGTTGTTGCGCCTGTTGCTGCCACGCTTGAAGGCTATCTCGCCTACCTGAACAACGAGCGCAACTACTCCACGCTGACTGCCGAGAACTACGCGCGCGACATCCGCCGCTTGTTCACACTGGCGGGTGCGACACCCTTGGCCGACCTCAAGAGCCATCACATCCGGCGCTATATCGCCCAATTACATAGCGGTGGATTAGGTGGCCGTTCGTTGGCGCGCGTGTTGTCTGCATGGCGTGGTTTCTACAACTACCTGATGCGCGACCACGGCTGCCAGAGCAATCCCTGTGTTGGCTTGCGTCCACCCAAAGCCCCCAAAACTTTGCCCCACGCGCTGTCACCCGACGAGGCTTTGAAGTTGATGGAGATGCCAGTGGAAACGAACATTGATGCGCGCGACAAGGCGATGTTCGAGTTGCTCTACTCTTCGGGATTGCGTCTGGCTGAACTGGTCGGATTGGATCCTATCGACATGGACTTCGCTGATGCTTCGGTGCGCGTCACGGGTAAAGGTAACAAGACACGTATCGTGCCGCTGGGCAGCCATGCCATCAGCGCATTGAAAGCATGGTTGATCGTGCGCGACCAAATAGCCAAGCCCGAAGAATCTGCCTTGTTCGTGGGCAAGAACGGTGCACGCATCTCGCCGCGCACGGTGCAACTGCAACTGCGCCAACGCGGCATCACGCAAGGTATCGCCAGTGGCGTGCATCCCCATTTGTTGCGCCACTCGTTCGCCACCCATGTACTGCAATCATCGGGCGACTTGCGCGCAGTGCAAGAGATGCTAGGCCATGCCAGCATCTCAACGACGCAGGTCTACACCCATCTCGATTTTCAATATCTCGCCAAAATTTACGACGCCGCACATCCGCGTGCCAAGAAGAAACTATGAGTCCTTCCAAACCCAGATCACATTCGACTCCGCACCGCCAATCACAAGGCGGTAAGGATTTCCGCAAACGTGTGCAGCGCGACAAAGCGGCGACTACCACGCACAAAACTCAGACCGTGAGCGCACCTCGTGTCGGCGACACCTCCGCACAGCCCTGCATCTTCCTCAAAGAGGGTAGAGAAAAATCGCTGCAACGCCGTCATCCGTGGATATTCTCTGGCGCGATTGAAACCATCGACGGCGCCCCCAAGCGGGGCGACACCTTGCCTGTGCGTGACGTGGCAGGAAAATTCCTAGCATGGGCAGCTTACAACGCCGATTCGCAGATCACCGCTCGCATATGGTCGTGGCATGAGAAGGACGTCATCAATGCCGACTTCTTCCGCACCAAGATTGCTGCTGCGCTTGAGGCGCGCCGCACTTTTGGCATCAGCAAACAGGGCGATGGCATGCGTATCATCCACGGCGAGTCGGACGGCCTGCCTGGCCTCATCGTGGACATGTATGGCGATGTGCTAGTGATGCAACTCGGTAGCGCGGGGGCTGAACACTGGCGCGACACGCTTGCCGACATCCTGCAACAACTGTGTGCTCCAGTATGCATATGCGAACGCTCCGACTCCGACGGGCGTGAGTTGGAAGGATTGCCTAAGCGCAATTGCATCGTGCGCGGCGCTTTGCCCAATCACATCGAAGTCAGCGAGAATGGCTTAAGATTTGCCGTTGATGTAGCAGCAGGTCAGAAGACTGGCTACTACCTCGACCAACGCGACAACCGTGCCTTCAC
>JAVHQF010000246.1:0-1859 GCA_036170995.1 Sideroxydans sp.
CTTTCGGCGGACGCAAGTGAAGCAGAACCACTCAAGCCATTGAGCTTTCGTGATCGAACCACCTTATTGCCCGTCTTTGGGTACGAGCAATAAGGTGGCTGCGCGATGCTGATATACCGAAATGGAATGACATAAATGCTATTGCACCCCCAGCATATTGATAGTCACATCTTCTGAATTACTTCAATTGTCTTTTTCGCAGTTGCTTGTAACGGTGAGTTCACGTCACCAGCCCGATCATTTAGGAAAGTAACTGTGCGATCTTTATTTGAAGAAAACTGAAATGCCAAAACTAGCGCAGCGACTGCCTCTTCAGTCTTATTCTTAAGTGCATAGACCTCTGCCAGATTTGCCCATGCAGATGAACGTCCGGGACTAATTGTTAGCAAACGACCGGCCTCTGACTCTGCATCCTGCAGACGCTTGGCTTTGATCAGCGCATAAACATAGTTGTTGAGAACTTCGACATCAGCAGGATCAGTAGCCGTGGCATTTTTAAGAGAAGCCAAGGCTTGTGCAAAGTCATCTGTTTTCAACGCTGCTAGACCCTGCTCATTCAGTTTTCGTGCTGCTTTGCGATCACCAGTTGCTGGTTTAGCAAAAGCTTCTATTTTTCCTTTGATCTCTGACACTTTGAATGCACTTGTCGCCTGCTGAAGCATAGCAGTAAGCAGTAGTTTTGACTCTTCAGGTGCTGTTACAACAAATCCCGCAGAAATCGAACTTTGTCCACTGGTAGCGGCAGGCAAGACTGCAGGTGGAACTATTGCGGCCGTGTTTGGATTTGGAGTTGAAATCGGAATTGGTGAAGCCTCTTGGGTAGGCTGTGATTGACTCGATGCTGCAGAGGTCTCCGCCTGGGCAACCTTTTCCGCCTCTGCCTTCTGGGCTGCAACCGCCTCTTCTTGGGCGCGCTTTGATGCCTGTTCCTCTGCCGCTTTGCGATCTACCGCTTCTTGGGAAGCCCTAACTTCGGCATTCCTCCGCTCTTGATCAGCCTGCTCCGCAGCTTGCCGGGCGATGTACCGCTGACTAATTGCCGCTGGGTTTAAAACTGCGTTTGGCACAACTGCGCCGAAAAAAGCAAGAGCAGCGACCGCTGGCAGAATGAATTTATCGTTATGTATCTTCGCGAAGAAAGGGCGCTCGGGGCGTTGAAAGGCCTTAGCAACCTTGTCCTGCTCCTCGTCACTCAAATTAGATACCTGATTCGATGCTTGCATTTGAATCAATAGTGAATTTCGAATGGACTTCGAGTAGTCAATCAGAGCCTTACGCCGCATAAAGCCGTAACCGAGCGCTACACCGGTCGCTATCAAACTGGACCAGACGAAACTCCAATAATAGGCGCTGCCGATTGTGGTGATTAAGCCAAGTGCCCCAGGTATAAAACCGATATTCGCAGCTTTCTGTTTATCCTTGTCAACCGGTAGTTCGTCTGCACGAATCGTCTCTACATCGTGACCCCCAACCCAGACGTGGTACACCTTATCTCCATACTGGAAAGCACCATGGCAAATTGGCACTGCATATGTTGTGGTGTCATGACTCATTCGAGCATTCCAGTGCCAGTCGCGCTGGCTATCACCTTGGGCGTTGTTCTTTACTCGCTTATCAATGTTGGAGTTAATTTCACCATTCAGAGAATCAAAGACCTTTTTTTCAGGTACAGAAAAATCCTCGACTTCGAACCCTTTGATGAATGAAGGGTTGTACTCGGTAGGACTACCATTGATGACAGCGTGTACCACAAGGTCAGCTGGCGCAAGTGGCGATGCGTTCAACTGTGTGCCAGCGTAACCTGCAACATCAAAGATACCGGCATCGACACCATTTTGAGGACGCCAGTCAGTTACTGT
>JAVHQF010000247.1:0-1842 GCA_036170995.1 Sideroxydans sp.
GTGATGTGGATACGGGCAGCCTGGTGGATGAAACCTGGCTGCTCGATCTGGAGCGAAGAAACTTCATGGAGTTGCTCGCGACCGAGAAGACGCAAGCAAGGATTGAATATATGTTGAAGAGTGGGAAGCCGTTGCGGAACTAGAGGGAACACAACAGGGGATACTATGAGCCGCAAGAGCTTTATCGAATCGTGTGGAGCCACCTGCAACAATTGGGCGACGAGTTGGTCTTTTGTGAACAATGAGCGCAAGTTCGTCATCTTCGGCGCGTGGGACATCAACGTCGAAGGAGAGGCAGAGAAGATACTAAACGAAGACTGGCGTGTATCTGCCAAGGGCCGCGTTCAACCGGGGTATACGCAAGCCGTAGAGCACCTGCGTCTCGTCGAGGAAGCGGGTTATCGTCTTATGACATTTCCGATGGAATTCTCTGAGGAAGACATGGACGAAGATGGGAATGGGCCAGCTAGAATCAAAAGCTTCAAACCTGAGTTGCATCACAAGAAGCTGACGAAAATCGGCGAAAGTTGGTTTGCCTTGGATAGTGATACCCCAAATGAACAAAAGCTGGCGAGAATCTGCTGGAACTCGGAAGGGTGGCAAAGGCCGTCGGGTACGGATGGAAAGTCAAATAACCCTGACGCATACGAATCTCAGAATGGCTACGGACATGAGGAATGGCTGCTCGACACTTCCAAGTTAATTGATGGCTATCACTATGCCTACGTGCAAGCAATCGGGTCGCATCGTGACAAGTACTTTGGCGACACATACGATTTATCCTTCTACTCAATTAACAGCGATACCAAACAACGCTGGTGGCTTGGAAAGATAAAAGATGTTCGGGTGGTCGGCGCACTAGAATCCAAGAAGGTTTTCAGTACCTACAAGGTGAATGGTTGGTATGACGAAATGATTCGCCAGCTTGAGCGTGTGGGAGCTAGTGTTGAGGCATTCAAGAGATTCACTACGCCCGAGACTTTCGCAGTAATAAAATTCAAAGCGGATGACATGGAGCTTCTCGACGAGCCGCTCGAATTCTCGCACGATGACCCTGCTGTTACATCTGATTACTACAATCTAAAAAACAAGGAGCGAGACCCTGAACTTGGCCAGCTAGGTGATTTCACGTTTGTGCCGGGGCATAACGCAAAGAAGGGAAAAGGCGAAGGACGCTCAACATACAAAAAGCCGAGCGAAGACTTAGATTTATTTCACAACCGAATCCAAACTGCGCTTTTTGAGCATCTAAAATTGGTGTATGGCGAAGCCAATGTTGGAACCGAAATTTCGACAGGTAGAAGAACCCTTGTTGATGCGGTAGTGCAGCATGGCACGCAGTACACGTTTTATGAAATCAAGACCTCGCAGTCTGTGCGCCAATGCATTAGGGAAGCTCTTGGACAACTGCTGGAATATGCTCATTTCGGCAGCCCTGTATCCATAAAGGAACTTGTCGTTGTCAGCCCATACAAGACGAACAACGATGTTACCAAGTACCTTGCGGCACTCCGAGAGAAGTACAGACTACCTGTCGTATATCGACAATTTGATATGGACAGATCAATACTTCGAGACTAGCAGCCTGTCGGACTTACCGCCCCCTCAACGAGATGAGATAATCCCGAACACCGCAAACCGATAGCGAGCCCGCCATGAGCAACTTCCGCCCGATAGACAGGGTGATACGGGGTCAGCATCGAATTTGATTTTCAGCGCGAACAGAAGGGGATGTTCCAAGGCATTCTCAATTCGAAAATAGAGAATGCCTTCCAAATGCCATTTGCAGTCCCGTAGGTCGGGTTAGCGCAGCGTAACCCGACATAAAGTGATATGGGTTTA
>JAVHQF010000248.1:0-1842 GCA_036170995.1 Sideroxydans sp.
ACATCGCCGCCAAGAACTACAGCTTGAGCGCGGGGCAGTATTTCGAGGTAAAGATTGAATATACCGACCTCACCCCTGTGCAGTTTGCGGCGAAGATGCAAGGTTTTACCGACAATCTGGACACGCTGTTCAAGGAATCAGCGGGACTGGAGACGGAGATCAAGAAGCAGTTGGCGGGGTTGCGGTATGAGTAACGACTTCCGATTGGGAACACTGGAGCAACTGATAGATTTTCGCAACGGGAAAGCCATCAAAAAAACAGATGGGGGCATCCCTATTTATGGCGGAAACGGAGTACTTGGCTACTCCGACAAATCAAACTACGAGAACACTCTGATAATAGGCCGCGTAGGCGCATATTGCGGCAGCGTTCATATCAAAAACGATAAATGCTGGGTTTCTGACAATGCTATCGCAGGGTTACCGAAAAATGGCTACAACAACGAATACAACTATTACCTCCTCAAATCACTTCGATTAAACGAACAACGAATTGGATCAAGCCAGCCTCTGCTCACACAGGGAATTCTCAATAATATTCAAGTTAAGATTCAATTCAATCCTAAGCAACAAAAGAAAATCGCCGCCGTCCTCGCCACCCTCGACGCCAAGATAGCCTGCAACAACCGCATCAACGCCGAGCTGGAGGCGATGGCGAAGACCCTGTACAACTACTGGTTCGTGCAGTTCGACTTCCCCTTCGACTTCGCTCAGGGCAGGCCTGATGCCAACGGCAAACCCTACAAATTCTCCGGCGGAAAGATGGTTTACAACTCCACCCTGAAACGCGAGATTCCGGCGGGGTGGAAGGCAATGCAGCTAAACGAATTACTTCAAAGTCGCACCGATTCAATTACTGCGTCGAAAGTGGATAGTGGTGCGCCTTACACGCCTATTGATGCACTGCCAATGAAAAAGATGAGCTTTGGTGCAGCGCAGTCTTCAAGCGAGGCAAATACGAGTTTAATTCAATACAAAGAGAACGACATATTGATTGGTGCAATGCGTGTCTATTTCCATAGAGTTTGCATCGCACCGTTTGATGGCATCACGAGAACAACAATAATTGTTTTGAGACCAAACGAGCCAAATCACTTGCCATACCTCTATCAGCTGTGTAACGAAGATCGAACCATAAATGTCGCGTCAAAAATTTCGGTGGGTACTCAACAGCCCTATGTAAATTGGGAAAGTGCACTTGAGAGTCACGCCATTCCATATCCAGAAAATGACGCGCTAGTTCAAAAATATTCCTCAATGATGTTGAGCGTCACAAAGGGTGTGATTAACCGCGAAAAAGAAAATGCAGAACTCGCAAAACTTCGTGACTGGCTGCTGCCCATGCTGATGAACGGCCAGGTCACGGTGGCGTAATGACTACGGTCAGCAAGCAGATTCAGAGTGCTGACGAGGCGATCTGCCAGAATATCGAATCGCTCGCGGATCAGCGGGCATTGCTCTCGCAAAATGTTCTCTCACAACTCCGGAATCTAGTCGAGGGAGTTGCGGTCCTTCTCCACACTGGATCACCCGTTGCCGAATTCAACTACGATGCTGTAGAACCAGCGCTCGCTTTCGTCAGGAGTAAGGGAAAGCTCAACTTTCTTGGTAAGTTCCACAAGCTGATTCAGATAAGTGCTTCCCACTACACCCTGGACGGGGATGCGTCCGAGCGATTGATGCTTAAGTACTACGAGTACCTCCACCGTGTCCGTAGCCTGCTTCAAGACAACTGTAGCATCTTGGTGTTGAGAAACCTCGAAGACTTTCCGGTTGACCTCGATCCATCGCTGCGTGAGTACCACGAGAAAATCGCCGCTAGGATCGAGGCTGTTCGTTCAA
>JAVHQF010000249.1:0-8806 GCA_036170995.1 Sideroxydans sp.
CCCGCCAGCATGATGGGCTTGTGGTAGCCGCGCACCTCGCCGTTGACCTTTTCTTCGAAGGTGCGGAAGTAGCCAGTGAGGTTCGGGCGACCGAATTCGTTGTTGAACGCGGCGCCACCGAGTGGGCCGTCGATCATGATCTGGAGCGCTGATGCTATGCGGGAGGGTTTTCCGTAGGAATTTCCACCACCCTGCCCTCCCCCTGTGGGAGAGGGTTCAAAACCCACACCGCCAAAGGTCTCGGGGGCAACCGCTAAACCAGCGCCCTCTCCCACCAGGGGAGAGTTGGGGAGGGGGTTGTATTGCTCCCACGGTTGTACGAAACCGGGGATGTTCAAGTTGGAGACGGTGAAACCAGTGAGACCTGCTTTGGGCTTGGAGCCTGTGCCCGTTGCGCCTTCGTCACGGATCTCGCCGCCACTACCAGTGGCCGCACCTGCGAATGGCGCGATGGCGGTCGGGTGGTTGTGCGTCTCCACCTTCATCAGGATGTGGGTCAGCTCTTTGCTGAATTCGTATGCCCCGCCGGCGCGTGGGTAGAAGCGCTCGATCTCTGCGCCTTCGATGACGGATGAGTTATCAGAGTAGGCAACAACTGTGCCTTTGGGATGCAACTTGTGTGTGTTGCGAATCATGCCGAACAGCGAGATGGCTTGTGCTTCGTCGTCGATGATCCAATCTGCGTTGAAAATCTTGTGGCGGCAGTGTTCGGAGTTGGCCTGCGCGAACATCATCAGTTCGACATCGGTGGGGTTGCGTCCGAGCTTGTTGAAGTTCTCTACCAGATAGTCGATCTCGTCGATGGAGAGTGCCAAACCCAGTTCCTTGTTCGCGTTCTCCAGTGCCAGCTTGCCGCCCTTGAGGATGTCCACGCTGGACAGCGGCTGTGGTGTGCCGTGTTTGAAAATTCTGTCTTCGATTCCAGTAGCGTCGGCAATCACGGACTCCGTCATGCGGTCATGCAATAGTGGTGTCACTGCTTGTTTTTCTGCGTCAGTGAGTGGCTTGCTACTCTTCGATTTGAGATAGAACAACACGCCGCGCTCGATGCGTTTCACTTGTGGCAACGCGCAATGCTTGGCGATGTCAGTCGCTTTGGATGACCACGGCGAAATTGTGCCGAGACGCGGAATGACCAACAGAGTCTGTACCTTGCCGTCGACGTCTGGTTCACCTGCGTCGCTATCTAGGTTCAACAAACGATTGAGCAAGGCGACTTCGTTCGCAGCCAGTGGCGACGACAGTTCGGTGAAATAGACGTGGCGCGTGTCCGCTAGGGTGACACCAGTTTTGGTAGCGCTCAGAGTGCTGCGTAGTTTGTCGAGACGGAAGGCGGAAAGGGCAGATTTACCAATCGAGGTGAAGAACATGACTCGGTCACTTTAGGGCAATTAGAACGGGGTGCGATTATAATGCAGCCGCCCTATCAAACTCACGGAAAACAGCATGACCGACCTCCGCCCTACCCCTATCACCCGCAAGCAAGTCACCACCTTCCTCAAACCCCGTCCAGCCGATAGCCACAAAGGCCTGTTCGGCACGGTGACGGTGATCGGCGGGGGTGACGGCATGATTGGCGCCGCCATTTTGGCAGGCCGCGCCGCGTTGAAGATGGGGGCAGGTTGCGTGCATGTCGGCCTACTGGCGGACAAGATGCCGCTGGTGGACATGCGTATGCCGGAATTGATGATTCATTCTGCGGGTGATACGTTGAAGAGAGTCACTCACCCCACCCTCTCCCAAGTTGAGAGGGTTTCGCTTCCCTCTGGGAGAGGAACTGAGGGTGAGGCTAGCGTCTTGGTCGTTGGCTGCGGCCTAGGCAAAAGTCTTGCCGCGCAGAAGATAGTCTATGACGCCCTCCTCCTCAATGTACCACTGGTGCTGGATGCGGATGCGCTGAACATCATCGCCGACCGTCCCGATCTGCGTGGCATGTTGCACACGCGCAAAGCCGCCACCGTAGTGACACCCCACCCTGGTGAAGCGGCACGTTTGCTTGGATGCACCACTGAGGATGCCCAGAAGGATCGCGCTAGGACTGCACTCAGTCTAGTGAAGCACCTGAGTGCTAGCGTGGTGTTGAAGGGTGCGGGTAGCTTGATCGCCACGCGCGAAGGCAAGTTTTACCTCAACCAAACTGGCAACCCTGGCATGAGCGCCGCTGGCATGGGCGACGTATTGAGCGGCATGATCGGCGCCTTCATCGCTCAAGGGTTGAGCGCAGACGAGGCATTGTTACTTGCAGTGCATCTGCATGGCGCAGCGGGCGATGAGCTGGCAAAGCAACAAGCCACCCTCGGCATGAGTGCGACCGAAGTGACAGAATGGGCGCGTTGGTTATTGAACCAAATCGCCCCCCGCTAACACTCCCTTAAGACAATATGAGTTTCCCTATCGACATCAGCGAAGAGGCGGGTGTGCGCTATCTTCATTTCGGCACACGTTGGATACAAGGGGCAATGCGCATCGCGCGTCCGTGGAATCTTGAACTTGAATACACCAAGGAGATGATGGCGAGCTTGCTGTTGCGCGATGACAAACGTTTCCCGCGCAAGGTGTTGCTAATCGGTCTGGGTTGCGCCTCACTCACCAAATTCATCTATCGCAATCTGCCCTTGGCGCACATCACGGTGGTGGAGATCGAACCGCTGGTGGTAGAAGCTGCGAAGACCTATTTCAAATTTCCGGAAGACGATAAGCGCATCCATCTCGTAATCGACGACGGTGCGAAGTTTGTGATGGAGACAAACAAGAAGTTCGACCTCATCTTGGTAGATGGTTTCAACGAACGCGCACATCCAGGCGACTTGAACACGCTGCCCTTCTATCAAGTGTGTCGCAATCGTCTGACTGACCTAGGTGTGCTGGGGGTGAACCTCATCGGCTTACGACGTGGCGTAGAAAATAGTTTTGCTTATATTATGCAAGCCTTTGACGAACGTGCGCTGATGTTCCCTTCATGCGAGAGTGGCAACGTGATTGTATTCGCCACCGCGGGGGATTCAATCTCTATAAGCGTGGGAGATATGAAAGAACACGCTATTGAACTGAAAAAAAATACTGGTTTGAATCTGCTGCCCACCGTCGCGCGACTCGAAAAAGCACAGACCTGTGCTGGCGGAATCCTAGATATTTAACAAAAGATTCAATAGGGCTAGGCGTGCCTTGCGTGTAGAATCCGCGCCGCAAGTGGGGGCGTCTTACTTTTGACGAACCTGCCCAAGTATTTGGAATATAAATTTTGAAAGGTAGTAATCATGGCAACAACGAAGACCCCGGCTACGAAAGCCAAAAAGCCCGCGACGACTCGCACAAAGACAGCCGCCGCAACAACTGAGAAGAAAGTTGTCGCTAGCGCAAAGGTAACAATTAAAGCACCAGCAGAAAAGAAGACAACGACTGCGATGGCACAACCTGCTGCGAAGAAAGTCGCCGCGAAAACCACGGAAAAAGCAGTTACTCCAAAAGCAGCAGCACCCAAAAAAGTGGCAACCAAGAAATCACTGCCTGCCATTAGCGCTGAGGAGCGTTATCGCATGGTGCAAGATGCCGCTTACTACATAGCTGAAAAAAACCACTTTACTGGCGATGCGCGGGGATATTGGATTGCCGCCGAGATTGAGATCGAAGAATTTTTGGCGGATAAGTGATTTACTGACTGACAAGCGGCGCGCCGCTTGTCAGTTACCCGTCACTCCGTGTTCAACGGAGTAACTCACATAAGGGATTTTAATTTGCTCATCGTTCATCGCAACGATGAGTTTTTCTACGTGTGTCGAATTCAATACGAACTCGACTTGGATTGGCAGTTCACCCGCTAATTCGAAGAAGGTATCGGAATGCAAATTCCCATGCCGCCCAAAACCCGCTACCGCACGAAATACTGATCCACCAGGCAGTCCAAGTTGCTTGGCTTTTTCCAATATCCATTCGTACATCAGCTTATTGCCATGTCTGTGACTCTCGGTCAGATAGAACTTGATGTAGATGCCTTGCATATTAACCTCCTGCATGAAGCCACTTAAAAGTCTGAATCCCCAACACCGTCATCAACAAAGATCCCCCCAAGTGCGCGGCGATAATGGCCGTTCCCCACGCATACTGCCCGCGCATTAGCAAGGTCACCGTCTCTGCCGAGAAAGTTGAAAATGTGGTGAGACCCCCAAGAAACCCCGTAATGATGAGTAAACGCCACTCAGGCGAAATACCAGGATTCTGCATGAAGAAAGCGATAACAAGACCGATGAGGTAGCCCCCCACGAGGTTAGCTGAGAGCGTCCCCAAGGGCAATTCAGGTACGACTGGATTCAACCACAAACCCAAGCCCCAACGCAGCCATGCACCAAGGGCGGCACCCATTCCAATCGCTAGAAAAGCATAGAAAGTCATGTTGGGATTGTAACAGGGACTTTGTCATTCCCGCGTAGGTGGGAACGACGACTAGACTGGCGGTATGATGCCGCGCAATTTGAAGCAGCGCGTATTGGGCGTACCGTCCAACTCATACTCATTGAACTCACGACAAGATGAAGGTCGGTTCTCGTAGATGGCACAAGAGACTTGCTGCCCCACCTCGCCACGCAGAGCGGCACAGCGCGGCGGGTAGTTGTTGGTGCCTTTCATACACGACACCTCTGGTTGAAGTTGCTCAAGATATTCAGCGGGGATCGCTACTGCTTCGTCTGCGTACAAGGTAATGCGGTAGTAGGCACAGCATGCACCGCAGCTTAGACAGGGATTAGATTCACTCATAAATCAACCCAAAATAATTAGCCACAAAGGACACATAGACCGCAGAGAATATCCGCCAAACGCTCTGTACGCTATATGTTCTCTGTAGCTGAGTTTGATCTTGTAGGTTGCGAAGCTAATCAACGTACCACGTCACCCCATAGGTCGTGTTCGTCGGAATCTGTGATACGCACCATGACGAACTCACCTACTTCAAGCTGTTCATCGTCAATATAGACCAAGCCATCGATCTCGGGTGCATCTGCCGCTGTACGTCCGACAGAACCGTCATCATCCACATCATCAATGATGACCTGCACGATCTTGCCGACCTTCTTTGCTAACTTCTCGGCGCTGATCTCTTCTTGCAAATACATCAAGCGTGCCAGCCGGTCTTCTTGCACTTCGGGGTCAATGTGCTCGCCTAAACCATTGGCTACAGCGCCTTCGACTGGTGAGTATTTGAATGCGCCCACGCGATCCAAACGTGCTGCTTCGATGAAATCGAGCAACTCTTCGAACTCCTCTTCTGTCTCGCCGGGGAAACCGACAATGAAGGTACTACGAATAATCAGGTCTGGGCAAATCTCGCGCCACCCTTGGATACGCTGGAGCATGTTCTCGCTACTGGCAGGACGACGCATCGCTTTGAGTATGCGTTCATTCGCATGTTGGAACGGGATGTCGAGGTAGGGCAGTATCTTGCCCTCGGCCATCAAGGGAATGACTTCGTCCACACTCTCGTAGGGATAGACGTAATGTAATCGCGTCCATACACCCAGACTACCGAGTGCTACAGCCAAGTCGGTCATGCGTGTCTTGAGCGGACGACCATTCCAAAAGCCAGTGCGGTATTTCACATCCACGCCGTAAGCCGATGTGTCTTGCGAGATGACCAACAATTCTTTCACCCCCGACTCCACCAACCTCTCCGCTTCCGCCATCACCTCATGTACAGGACGGCTCACCAAATCGCCGCGCAGT
Source organism: Sideroxydans sp. (assembly GCA_036170995.1). Classification (GTDB taxonomy): domain Bacteria; phylum Pseudomonadota; class Gammaproteobacteria; order Burkholderiales; family Gallionellaceae; genus Sideroxyarcus. The sequence goes on from JAVHQF010000249.1 coordinate 5,716, forward strand.
GCGGGGATGATGCAGAAGGTGCAACGATGATTACAGCCTTCGGATATTTTCAAGTAGGCGAAATGTTCGGGTGTAAGACGCACGCCTTGCGGTGGCACCAGATCGGTGAAGGGGTCATGCAGTTTGGGCAAGTATTGATGCACAGCATCCATCACCGCCTCGGTCTCATGCGGGCCAGTGACCGCAAGCACCTTGGGGTGGGTCTGTTGCACGATGTCCCCTTTCGCCCCTAAGCATCCCGTGACGATGACCTTGCCATTCTCTTGCAACGCTTCGCCGATGGCTTCCAACGATTCAGCGACCGCGCTGTCGATGAAACCACAGGTGTTCACCACTACCAGATCGGCGTCCTCATAGCTCGGCGTGATGATGTAGCCCTCTGCGCGCATGCGCGTGAGGATATGTTCCGAATCAACGGTCGCCTTGGGGCAACCCAGGGAAACAAAGCCAATCTTGGGTGATGCATTACTCATAGTCGTTCCCTTGTACTCAATGCTCTAACTAAATATCTGCGAGTGAGCGCGGATCTTCCAATGGTTCTAGGTGTGTGGTCAGATGGCTGAATGGTACTCTCACCTTGATGTCCGCCTCGATCTCTTCTACCACATCATGCCCGCGTTGCACCGTCCACTCCCCGGGCACCAACACATGCAGTGAGATAAAAGCTTGCCTTCCCGCTTGGCGCGTCCGCAAGGCGTGGAAGTCCAAACCTTGTTGGATGTACTTGCCCAACACAGTTTCAATAGCAGAAAGCTGCTCCTTTGGCAGCGATTCATCCATCAAACCCGATGCGGAGCGCGACATCAGATGCCAGCCCGTCCACACAATGTTGGCGGCGACTAACAAGGCGATGAGCGGATCCAACCACAGCCAACCGCTTAGCCACACCAAACCGACCCCAATGATGACGCCCACCGATGTCCACACATCGGTCATCAGATGTTTGGCATCGGCCTCTAGTGTGATGGAGTTGTGCGCACCCCCAGCCTTCAGCAGTGTGCGTGCGGCAAACAGGTTGATGAGGGAGGCGACCACCGAAACCAAGAGACCGACACCGACCGCTTCGATTGCTTGCGGATGCAGGAAGCGGTCAATCGCGGTGTAGGCGATGCTGACTGCCGCCAGCAGGATGAGAAAGCCTTCGAACGCGCTGGAAAAGTATTCCGCCTTGCCGTGACCGTAGGCATGTTTGTCATCAGCTGGCGATGCCGCCAAAGTCAACATCGCCAACGCCATGAGTGCGCCCGCTAGATTGACGAAGGATTCGAGCGCATCAGACAGCAGACCGACCGAACCTGTGAGCCACCACGCGATGCCCTTGAGCAAGATCGTGGCGACAGCCGCTGCGATGGAGAGCCATGCGTAACGTTGCAGATTCGCAGTCACCATGAGTGAGTTACCTTATTTTTCCCAACAACATCGACACGCCACCGAACAATGCCAATCGGTGAGAGGCGCTGTTGATACCAGCGGATAGACCAGCATCGAGTACGACCTTGTTACTCAAGGCGTAACTACTGGCGACCAGCCATTGATTTTCTGGGGTAAAACCTTTGCGCATCGTACCCGACAGCTCGACCATCACGCCCAGTTTGTCATTTATAGGGCGGAATACTGTCCCCGACCAGCCGTATTGATAGGCACTCTCGGTCGCCAACGCATCGCCCAATTGGGTGACGTTCATATTCACGTCGAGCGTATGACCACGGATGTTGCGACTGTAGATGCCGTTCAGCACGAGATCGCGCTTGCCACTGCCTAAGCCCGTCGCGGCGGTCGGCGCCTTAAAACCATATTCACAACCAAGCGCAGCATCGTCGTTCATCACAAAGCGGTGCTTGAATAGCAACATCGTGTCGCCCACACCCGATACGCGGTTGGCATTGGCATCCGTTTGCGAGGCGTAAGCATCACCGCCGATGAGCACACCGAAGTCCGGCGTAAAGGCCAACTTGGTGAGATACAACAGACTTTGTTGTTTGGAGCCGTCTTTGTTGTCTTGCGTGATGAAGCCCATTTCCAATTCGAACCATCCCGGTGCGGACAATCCTGCCGAGTTGGTGACCGTTGGACGATAAGGCGTGACGCTGACCTCTTCCGCAAATACGGGCGTCACCATCCCTAGGGCTACACCAAAAAGTATTGTTCGTTTCATACGATCCCTCCCATCACCACACTGACCAAAGTGATTGTCGCGATACCCACACAAATCAATACTACTTGCTGCACGGTATCGCGTATCTGCGTGCGTTTATGCAAGCCCGGGATCAGGTCGGCGACGGCGACATAGATCATGCTGGAAGCAGCCAATGCTAGAAGATAGGGAACCAACGATTGCATATCTTGCAACGCGACATATCCCAACACGCCACCGACCAGCGTCGCAAAACTTGAAATGAGATTCAGTTGGAACGCACGCAGTTTGCTGTAGCCAGAATTCAGCAAAACGGCGAAGTCTCCCACCTCCTGTGGTATCTCGTGTGCAATGATCGCCAGTGCGGTGACTACACCAAGATGCACATCCACCAGAAAAGCCGCCGCGATGATGATGCCATCGATGAAGTTGTGGAAGGTGTCACCCACGATGACCATGGTGCCGCTGCGGCCGTGGTCGTGTTCAGTGTGTTCATGCGGCTCATGCGCTTCGCAATGGTCGTGATGGCAGTGACGCCAGATGAGTACTTTTTCAAGCGTGAAAAACAACAAGATACCCAGCAGTACGGTCGCGCTCACGGCCGATACGTTAGGCGTCAGCTTGATCGCCTCAGGCAAGATGTCGAGGAAAACGGCACCCAGTAACGCACCAATGGCGTAGCTCACCAATCCGCCCAGATATTTCGCACGTGCATTGAGCGCAAACAACGCCGCTGCAATCACGCTCAAAATACCGCCCAAGAAACTGGCGAAGATGATCCAAGTAAGAATTGTCATGTCAGGTGTAAAACTTTAAGGGCGCGCATTGTAACTTATGCGTCTAGCTGGACATCTTTGGTCTCAGGCAAGAACAACAAGCCCACGATGGATGCAAAGATCAACATCCCCACCGGATACCACAGCCCTGCCAACGCATCGCCCGCATTCACCGAGATGA
>JAVHQF010000250.1:0-8791 GCA_036170995.1 Sideroxydans sp.
GTGTCGAGCTCCACGGGGGTATATGTGCTCGCCTTTGCATATGCTGCCAAGCATGTTGCATTATTAAATCCAGACAATGGCTCCATTGTGTATGAAGGAGCACTACCGATTGTCTCAACTACAATGGTTTCATTCAGTGGTGGCAGTGCATTCATTGCTGGAGCGATTCCCGTTCCAGGTAAAGGTGCTTGGATGGCAACAGCTGACGGTTATGTGTTTTTTGACATCAATGCATCACTGGCCGCAGCAGCGGGTAGTGCGCCTGTATTGACCACAAAACACACGACTCCACCAGGCGTTCAAATTGCTGAAAATTTGGGTGGCGATATTGCCAACAACTATCTGCTTGCTCCAAGCAGCGCGGGACAAAAGCTTGGAATCGTCAACCTATCTACAGTAGGAAGCCTAGTTACACCAGGCTTCTATAGTTTAGATACCACCTATGCAGCGTCGCACCCTGTCGCTACAACCTCATATATTGATGGAGGCGCTGTTGATACCGCTTGGGGAGTTGGTGTTTTGTCTTATGAAGACACGTCCAATGTGAGCTTTATCAACATGAATGGCATAAGCGCAGGTACGGCGTTAAATACTTTTGTTCCCGTTGCAACCAATGGGTTTGTTGATGTTCCTTTGGGTGGCGGTACATTTAGCGGCACGGCTGTTGATTCTGGTACTCACCAGGTATTTGGCATGGCGGGTTACTCGACTGATATTTTTGTGGGTCAACTTGAGAATCCAACAACCGCTGGTGCGGGCGCTTGGAAAGGCATGAGTGATTGGGTTTATTACAAATTGACAGCTTATGCATCCGCGGCCGATCCGCATGCTGTTGCAACTGTTTTCAATACTCAAACTAACAAAACGTATGGTTATGTTTTAGATGGATCAACATCTCCTGCTGGCTTGCGTCAAATTGATGTAAGTGGATTACTAGCCTTACCGCGTACTTCAGTCGGTGCACACACTGTTGCTGCTGCAACAAACCCATCAGCACTTGGTGGGCCAATCACCACGATAACGCTCGCGCCTTGAGTTCGAAATTGCTTCAGATAAACGCCCGCTTAATGCGGGCGTTTTGTTTTGGAGAATCCAGAAAGCCGATTTAAGTAAACACCTAAAAAATGATTTAGGTTCATCCTGGTTTTTCGTGGGTCAAGGCCGGATTAGCCAGTGGATCGAAAAATTTAGTTATGTCACCCAGTGCTGCCCCACCCTAAGCCCTCCCCCAGTGGGATAACCAGCCACTTGCCAGCTTGCTGGCTTAGTGGATTGGCTAGTAGTTTCAGCAGAGTGACTAAACCCAAAGCATCGCCGCTCTCGCTCCCTCTCCCACCGGGGGAGGGCTGGGGTGAGGGAACACCCTCTATTGTCCAGCCCGCAAGCGAGTAAGTAGCAGGTTCTGCTTGTAAAGGCGCATTCCCTATCTTGTTTCAGTCGCCCACGCAAAACCCAGATGAACCATGATTTATTTGGTGCTTACTCTGGGTCGTTGGGCTTAGACCAGCCCCATGCCCTTCGCGCGTATCGCTGCTTCCGCACGCGAGGTGATATTCAATTTTCGATAGATATTTTTGACGTGATCACCCACGGTATGGCGCGAAATGCCAATCTCAACACCAATATCGACGATGCTGATACCGCGTGCCAGATGTACGAGGACTTCTCGCTCACGTGGTGAAAGTTGCACGTACTCTAGCTCGCCCTCCGCTTTGCGCAACGGCGAATCCACATGGAAATGGTCGAGCAGACGGCGCGCAATGGCGGGTGATAAAGGGGGATGTCCTTCGCTGATACCGCGCAGTTGTTTCACCAATTGTTCGGGCGCTTGGTCTTTCAGTAAGTAGCCTTGCGCGCCAGCTCTAAGCGCAGGAAACAGATGATTGTCATCATCGAATATAGTGGCGACAACAATCATGCTTGCGGGGAAGCGGGATGCCATCGCATCCACCACGGTGACGCCGTCGCCATCAGGCAGTGAAAGGTCAATCAACGCGAGGTCGAATTGGAACTGGGTGATGATGCTGAGCGCTCCAGCAATGCTAGATTCAAACCTCACTCGAATATCGGGGTAGGCGGTCTGTGCAATCTCGCGCAGAAGCTCTTGTGATTCGGGCATGTCTTCTAAGATGAGTGCGACTTTCATTGCAGGGATACCGTGAGGGTCAGCTGTATCTTGTCATTATCTGAAGAGATGTTCAAATTACCGCCCAATTCTTCCATGCGTCCACGGATGTTGCGCAATCCGTACCCATCTTGCCAAGTCAGTGGATCTGCAAATTCACCATCGTTTTCCACTTTGATTCTCAACTGAGTCGCACTCACTTCAACCTCCACTTGTACAGACTTGGGCGATGCATGTTTGAGCGCATTGGTGATGACCTCGCGCAAAACCGATTCCAACATTCCTTTCGTTCGTGAAGGCAACACGACTTCTGGTGCGTCCTCCGCTTGATTCCAATGAAGCTGACATTGCGTTACATCGCAGCGCGAGTTCGTCTCCGCGCGCCAATCTGCAAGTGCGTTTTGTAAAAGCACGGGTTGCGAATCTAGGGCAGCAATAGACGTGCGCAAATCTTTCATCGCGTCACGAGCAATGTCCACTTCGGTTGTGCCGCGAAGATGGTGGATGAGTTTCAACAAACGCGCCCCGATGTTATCGTGCAAGTCACGGCCAATACGCAAGCGCTCTTGTGCCACACCTTGCTCATAGCTCGTGCGTCCTTCTATCACTTGCTGCATTAGATGGCATAGCGCCACTGCTAAGTTCGCATCACGCGTGGAGAACAAACGAATGCCTCCACCTGCATAGCGCAAGGTATAGGCAGGCAGAGATGCACACCTAGGCACTTGCAAGGCAATACCTTTCTCGCGCACTCCCGCTTCTTTGTAATCGGCCTCACCCTGCTTCATCTCCAAGGGATCAAAGACATGCATCAAGAAAGCTTCCCAATGGAATTTTTGTTCGCTGTGCGAACTGGTAAATGCAATCGCAGAAAGCTCTGGTAACAAAGTCTCGAACTGGGGGTGATGTTTATTGACGAGACGTTGCCACAACCACTGGCGAACTGGAAAATATAACCAACCCGCGATCAACAGACTCACGCCAAGCGAGGTGGCTTCTGTCAAACCGAAGTAGATAAGCAATGCATCCAATGCGATGACCGATAGCGCACCCACCACCCACATAAAACCGCGATACGCCCACTCATCCATGTCAAACAACTGGTAGCGACGCAACCCAAGTGCAATGCCGAGGTAGATGAGCAAAAAGTATCCGAATGCATACCCCTGTTTTGGCATGTCGAAGAAGCCAAGCATCTGCGAACCAACCGTGATGAAGATGAACAAGCCGCTACCAATAAGCGTAGAGAGGGTGAACCAGCGCAATGCCGCGCGCTCTAGCGGTTGGCCGCGTGTCTTGCGCCATTGCACCACTGAAAAGATGATAGCCAACACCATCTCCATCGACACAGGCATACGTGACCCCCAATCCTGATCTGGCGCCCAACGGAATACGTCCGCAGCCAACCAAAGCCCAAAGATGGCGGGTAACCATAACAGATGTATCGGCCGAACCAGCCTGCGCGGATAAGTCATGAAAATAGCTATCAACGCACAACCGAACATGAAAGCGCCTAGATGATTGAGCGACGCGAGCCAACGCAACGTTTCGCCGTGCATCGCTAATTCGCGTGTACTGTAAATGGCTGCAGGAACGGTGACGATTGGGAACATCAAGCCTGAGAGCCAAAATAAACGCGCCGCCCAATCGTCTTTGCGTAGCAGGAATATCGAACTCGCTATCAAAAATCCGATGAATCCAATACCCATTTGAAACCAGAACACAAAGGGCAAACTAGAAAGTGGGCGCTTCTTGGGAATTACCGTGACACTCATTTCCGCGCCCGATAGATTTACCCACACTAAAGTCACTTTCTGATCACGCAACATCCCATCGAATGTCGTCTGACGAGCGAAGAAAGCAGCCATCTGTGGATAGGTATTGAAGAAGTCAGGCTCTTCAATGAGGTCAGAAACCAAAATATCTTGCGACACCCCTGTTGCAGAAACGAGACGCTTTACTTCCACTCCCTCAGGAATCTGTTGCGCCAAAGCCTCTTCAACATGAACAACACGCACTTTGCCCTCTACAACGGCCATCTGCACGCCCATCCAAGGTTGCTTCAGTGCGAACCAAGCGGCGCAGGCGATCAATGCCAAACTGACGAGAGCCAGTGCTAATAATGCATAAGCGGGTCTTTTATAAAGCGACAACATCTCTCGATCACCAATAGCTTCAATGGGAAGACTTTAACAAATGCAGGCGTTAAAGCCACCCCCGCGTTCGCGGGATTGTGTGGAGTGAATCAGGGCTTTCTTAAATCGCCTTCAGGAGGGTTGCCAATTCAGTTGCAGGAACAACATCCACATTGGGGGCGAGTGGGTAGCCGCTTTGAATGGGTGCGATGAGGTAAGCATGATCAAGTTTTAAGTCAGTCATGGCCGACCAAAAACCTTTGGTGACTTTGGGTGCGCTGGAAAATTTTATTTCAAATCCAATTTTCCGATTGCCACGTTCAGCCACCACATCCATTTCTGCACCTGCTGAGGTGCGATAAAACGAGAGTTGCCATTGCATGCCGATGATTTGGGCAATCTGCTCTAGAGCCCATCCTTCCCACGATGCCCCCAGCACTGGATGTCCGGCTAAATCGTTAAGACTTTCGATTCCCAGAAGCGCGTGTAAAAGCCCACTGTCACGCAGATAAACTTTAGGCGATTTCACTAGGCGCTTGCCGAGATTGGCTTGAAGCGGCGGCAGGCGACGCAGCATGTACGTGGATTCTAAGATGTTCAAATAATGCTCAACAGTGGGCGCAGACACGCCGAATCCTGCGGCTAGACGCGAGGCGTTCCACAGCTGCCCGTGCAGGTGCGCGAGCATTTGCCAGAAGCGGCGCAAGGTTGTGCTAGGCACGCGGATGCCGAAGGAAGGTATATCGCGCTCCAAGTGTGTGGCGATAAACGACTCGCGCCAAGCAAAGGATGAAGTGTCCGACTTTGCCAACCAACTTAAGGGATAGCCACCGCGCAACCAGAAGTTTTGCAGCTCGGCATGAGCAGGTTGAATCTCACTGACATCGAAAGGCGCAAGTTCGTGAAAGATGACGCGCCCCGCCAACGATTCAGATGATTGACGCAATAGTTCAGGCGATGCCGATCCCAACAACAAGAAGCGGCCTGCGCTTCGGTTCTCATCAATAAGCGAACGCAACACAGCAAATAGTTCCGGTTGACGCTGAATCTCATCCAACACGATTAATTGATTCGCGTGGCGTGACAAAAATAATTCGGGGTCGGCTAGCTTCGCTAAATCAGATGGACGCTCTAAATCGAGGTACAGGCTACCTGTCCTCGCGTTGGCCACCCCTTTTGCAAGAGTCGTTTTGCCCGCCTGACGCGGCCCAAGTAGCACCACAGCGGGAAATTCCGTCAAGGAATAGTCAATTGAATGCAGTAGATTTCTAACAATCATTCATGCATATTAAAGTATAATCTTTCAATATACAAGCTTGATACTAGTAAATTTCAGAAGGGCTTGCTTTTTAGGCTGCCGGTTTGGTGATACTTGATCTATTGCAACACTGATTGCACTTACTCCACTCGAAGGGAAGATTGAAAAACAGAGGGAATCTTAAGTATCTATAACTAGCATTTACCCTTGTTGCAGTATTACCACCATTTTTTCATTACCCCCCTCCCGCGTTCGCTGGATTGTGCGAAGCAGAATAGCCATACCGAGACTTTGTTGAAAAGTAGTAAGGTTATGGTTGTTGGAGGGATAGACGGTACAAACATCAATTCGAACGTATATGTGTATCAGTAACAAATAAGCCATTAACGGTGGGTTCAATTTGCCCTATGAAAAAGCTGTCGCCTACAAGCGACAGCTTTTTCATTTGTATCGTTTGAGGGCAGAACCTAGCTTGTCGCCATTAGTCGGCTACTCGCCAAAGTTGATAGGGGCAATGCCCACAGCGGGCAATCATTCACGCGGCCTAGCGGCAAGGTGTCGATGCCGTCGTATAAAACAATGCCTAATTTGAATTGCTGCGGAGCCAGTTTGGCTAATTTTTTCAAGCCCGCCAAGTCGCTCACCGAAACGCTTGCTGCCGCTTTCACTTCGATGCCGATGATCTCGCCAGAGGCGTTCTCAATCACGAAATCAACTTCGTACTGATCTTTGTCTCGGTAGTAATAAATTTCATATTCTCCTTTTGCCCAGGTGATGTGTTTGCGCAGTTCGGCAAACACAAAACTTTCCAGCAGTTGGCCAAATAGTTTGCGTTGTTGCAGAGCATCAGAAAAATCAACCATCACGCTTAATAAACCCGAATCCACAAATTGCAGCTTGGGCGTTTTTAACAATCTTGCGAGTCGATTCCCTGACCACACGTGAACGCGTTGCATCAAATACATTTGCTCAAACACGGCGATGTATTTGCTTGCGGTTTTGTGGTTGATACCAATCTGTCCACCCAATTGGCTGTAATTGCAAAGCTGTCCTGATGTGTGTACTAATGCCTTGAGCAGATGCGGTGCTTGGTCTAATTTATCTAGGCTGGCGATGTCTTTTATGTCGCGCTGCATGAGGGATTCTATGTACTGTCGCGCCCATGTTTTACGTCGACGGTTGTTGCTTCGCGTTAGCGCTTCGGGGTAACCACCCATACTTACTTTTTCTACTAGCGCTTCACCTACAACAGGTGCAGAGGCGATCAGCATATCGCCTCGAAACAAGGCATCAAGCCACTTCGAAGAAGCGTTTGGAGCAATCGCCATTTCACATTGCGCCAACGGTAAAAGGGTCAATGTTTCCATACGCCCCGCCAGTGAATCAGCAAGGGTGGGAAGCATCATTAAATTAGCAGACCCAGTCAGTAAAAATCGGCCCGGCGTACGATTTTCATCAACGGATTTTTTAATCGCCAACAGCAAATTGGGCGCACGTTGCACCTCATCTATCACTGCGCTGTCGATACTACGAATCAGCCCAATGGGATCTTCTTGTGCCGCCACACGGGTGGCTTCGTCATCCAACGTTAGATAGCGTCGCGTCGCACCAGCCAACTGGCGCACTAAAGTGGTTTTGCCCGCCTGCCGTGGGCCATTTATCAATACCACGGGCGTATCGTTTAGTGCATCTAGCACTCGCGGCAAGATGGCGCGCGGGAAAATAGAGGATTCAATTTCGGCTTTAGACATAGCGGTTTCCTCTCGAACTATTGGGATTATTCTACCGTCTATTTGGGATTGTTAGAACGGTTAATTAAGACTATTACCTTGTCCATGCCTTGCTGCTAAGGCTAAATGTCTGCAACAATGAAGGCAATGTTTGCCCACTCTTAAAAATTTCAACACAATCGTTTAATAAGCCTTTTAGCCCTTTGACCAAGCTGTCGCCCACAAGCGACATCAAGTCACTTGATATCGTTCGAGCGGTTTCGCTTCTAGTCACTTAACTATTTTGATTCTGTTGCAATAACGCGACCCCCCCTATTTCTCTACCCCCGCGTTCGCGGGATGGTGCTGATATTTTTGCTGTGGTACTTTTCTACGCGCAATAATTGAATAATATTTCCAACAATTCTAATGGAGAAAAACAATGCACTTACATTTAGGAAAAATCAGCGCAGTCCTATTGGCTGGACTGATATTGAGCGGGTGCGCAAGCCAATTACCGCCCCCCAAGGCTGAGATGTTTAATTTCGAACAAGTAGCTAAAGATCCCAGCGCAGAAATCAAAAAGAATTTGAATGTTGATTACTACGGCGGTGGAACCAAAAGCACGAAGAAGTTTGTGATTGGTGCTTTTCAAGTGCGCTTCCGCCACGACTTGACTGGTGAATACCATTCGGATGGCGCACATATCACTGACCCCTTTTATCTGAGCGGAGACAACAGTGAACTGTTCCAAAAAGTGACTAATGATCTGTACGAAAAATTCGTTGCCGAGTTGAAGCAGCGCGGTATTCAAACAGTGGGATTGTCGGCCATTAAGAAACAGCCAGATTTCCAGAAGGGATTCAAAGAAGAAAAACCCAGTGGATTTAGCGAAAAGTTTGCAGCAGGAGCCATCAGTTGTGACTTGTGTGACGATGTCTCGGCAGGAGGCACAGCGGGGATCATGACGGCATTAAGCCCCAATGTCTCTTCTGTTGAATATGAAGTGTTCTCTCCCCGCGACGTACCCGCTAACGAATATGGGCTAATGGGGGCAGGTGCGGGCTTCGGAGACGTGGTGTTGAAAACTGTACCTTTGAATTGGGTAAGTGCCGCTTCCAAAGCTGGCATGGGGCTAATTACTGTCGGCTTTGAAGTAGAACTGATGAAGTTTGACCGTGAAGACCGTGGTAGTTCAATTATCATGAGCCACGCCCCAATGTTGCGCACCAAACTGATTAGTTTCAATGCCACCCCGGCGGATACAAAGTTTTCTTTTAATTTATGGGGGAAGCCAATTGATGATGCTGTAATGATTACTCCGAAATTTCGCGGGAAAAAACATACGAACCTCTTTGCCGCTGCGCTCAATGGAGAGGCTTTTGGTAAGCAGTGGATTGAAATTGATGATGGCTCTGTGACCGTTGATGTGCTGGGTGCTGTAACCCCAGTTGCTAGCAAGTTCCCTGCTGCCTTCAAAAAATCCACCGACGCACATCTGCAAATGATTATGCATGTGCTCGATCATCAAGCTGACTACAAATAATTTTCACAACGGGCGCAC
>JAVHQF010000251.1:0-1811 GCA_036170995.1 Sideroxydans sp.
AGAACGGGCGGCGTTGTCAATTTAACAGGCGTGCTGGATAACACGGCGGCGCTTGCTGCTGTGGATATTGGTTCGGGTGGCACGTTTGGTTTGGGTGGATTGGCTGCAATCAACGGTGGCACCATTAAAGGTGGCACACTCATCAGCACTGGCGGCACAGCATTGAATTCAATCAATGGCACATTGGATGGCATCATCATCGGCAGTAATTTGGTGGCAACGGGCAACGTCAATGTACTCAACAATCTGACCTTAAACGCGGCATCCAACCTCAATATTGGAAACGGGATTTGGAGCTTCAACACTCCGGGTGTACAAACCATTACTGCCACGACATCCACCGAGTCCATCACGCTGGCAGGTGGCGCACTGCGTCAAAATGCCGCTCTCCAAACGCTGATCTTGGGAACAGGTTTGACCGTGAGTGGTTATGGATTCATTGATTCCAATCTGGCTGGCAACACGATTGCCAACAATGGCACAATCAATGCCAATGGTTTGCAGGGTGAAACTTTGTACGTCTCTAGCGACACGGTGAACAACGCTGGAACAATCACTTCAGCTCGTGGCACATTGTCTTTTGCGGGTAAAGGAACGCTGAATAACAGCGGTACATTGAGTGCGACTACTGGAACGATGAATATCAATCCTGTTGCTTGGGGCGGTGGTGCGGCCAGCACCATTTCTGCGGTCACTGCGGGAGGGGTGCTCAAGCTGGGGCTGCCAGTGCTGGATACATCCACACTGAATCTGACGGATGGTATTTTGATGGGGGGTGGCGCAAATACTTTGAATGTCACAGGGATGGCATTAAGCGGTAGCAACGTCCTTGATGGCGCAACGTTGAACACGGTCGCGCTGTCCACTACGACTCAAGGCGCACTCGCTGCCTCTGCTTTCCGCATGAATAACGGTGCGGCCATCAGCAATAATGGTACGTGGAATATGACCAACGGCAGTGCCTTCAAGCAAGGCACGGGCACGGCAACCAGCTTTACTAACAGTGCGGGAACGGTGACGGTCGCTGCAGGTACGGCGAGTTACATCGGCACGACCTTGAATCTCGCCGGAGGTGTCTTCAGTGGAACTGGAGCACTGCTAGTGAATGGCAGCTTCCAGCAAGCACCAGCCACGATGGGTACGACTTTCTCCAGCATCGATATCACCCAGACGACAGGGGCTCTCACGGTAGAAGGCATGGGCGCTACTAGTGCGATCAATCTTACTTCTGCTACGGGTGCGTTGAACATCAATGGTGCCATCAGCACAGGCGCAGGACTTGGCTCGGTCGGCCTCACTTCCTCCTCTATTGGTGAAGGGGTGAGTGGCAGTATCACAACTGGCTCACTCACTGTTAATTCAACTTCCTCAGCTGGTCTAAAAGGTGCGAATGCAGTTTCAAGTTTTACAGCGAACGCTGGTTTAGACCTGTGGTTGAATAATACGGCTGCGTTACTCACTCTCGGTCCCATCAATATGGGCGGAACGCTTGCAATCGTTAACGCGGGAAGTCTAACCGTTGCCAGTCCTATCGTCATCAACGGTGCAGGAACGATACCTGGAGGCCCTGCGGTATCAGGCATACTGCAATCATCTGGTGGCTTGATAACTAACAATAGTTCGATCACTCTTTCTTCGGGTGTGAACGGATTTATGTTGACTGCTGACAAGATGGCATTGGCTGGAGGTACGATTTCTGCGCCAACCAGCATGGTGGCGCTGAACACATGGAATACGACCACATTGACTGATTTGGGTAGCACCACGGATTTGGCTGCCGGAACACTGGAAATATCACAGGCCGAACTTGC
>JAVHQF010000252.1:0-8667 GCA_036170995.1 Sideroxydans sp.
AAGAGTTGTTCGCAAGCTTTGGTTTGGCAATGCTTACGGGGGTGTTGTGTATCTACATCGTACTGGTGTTGCTGTTCAAAGACTTTATGCAACCTGCCACCATTTTGTGGGCTCTCATTCTGTCCATTCCTGGAGCGTTCCTAGCTTTGTTCTTGACCAAAAGCGCAATCTCGATGCCGTCCATGATTGGCATCATCATGTTAATGGGCATCGCCACCAAGAACTCCATCTTGTTGGTTGAATACGCCATCGTGTCGCGCCGAGATCGAGGCATGAATCGCACCGAAGCGTTGCTAGATGCCTGCAAGAAACGCGTACGCCCTATCGTAATGACGACTTTAGCGATGGCGGCGGGTATGATGCCCGTAGCGCTGGATATGGGCATGGGCGATGGCAGTTTCCGCTCCCCCATGGCGATTGTCGTTATCGGGGGGCTAATTACCTCCACCTTCCTCAGTCTGTTGGTTATTCCCGTTGTTTTTACTTATGTAGATGACATCATCGTGTGGTTGAAGAGCAAAGTGAACAAATTGCGCGGTGTGGCAGTCGGGCAAACAGGTTAGGAATTGAAGAATGCGGCGGTTGAGGCGATTCGGGGCTGTTGTTATACTCACCCAAATCGCACTAATTTGAGTGATACAGGAACGAGGAGAGCAAAAATGAACTTGGAACAACTACGCTTCAATATGATCGAGCAACAAATTCGTCCGTGGGATGTGCTCGATCCCAAAGTGTTAGACCTGCTCAAAGTGGTGCGCCGCGAACAGTTCGTTCCTGCTGGTAGCAAGTCGCTCGCGTTCATGGACATTGAGGTGCCGATAGGCCACGGTGTCGCCATGTGGCAACCCAAGATTGAGGCGCGTGCGGTTCAATCCCTGAATTTGCAACCAACTGACAGCGTGTTGGAAATCGGCACGGGCAGCGGTTACCTGACCGCGCTATTGGCAAGGCTGGCTGCACAAGTAACCAGCGTCGAGATCGTGCCCGAATTGAGTTCCTTGGCTTCACACAACCTGGCAACTCACCACATCGGCAATGTCACCTTGCAAGTGGGTGATGCCGCCAATCATTGGGGTGAGTCTGAATATGATGCCATTGCGCTGACGGGCTCCATGCCGATGATCCCAGAGGCATACAAGAACCAATTGAAGGTGGGCGGTCGTTTGTTCGCCATCGTGGGGGATGCCCCTGCCATGCAAGCGCAACTTATCACGCGCGTCGCCGCTGATCGATTTGAGACCAAGGTGTTGTTCGAAACCGCTGTCGTGCCGTTGCAGAATGCGGCGCAACCCCAACGTTTCGTATTCTGATCTAACTCAAACACAGGTTTGCAGGGTTGGCTTGTCTCAGTTGCCGACTCCATGTAATATTAGCAGATTCTAATATTGGAGTATCCCATGAAATTCTCAAAATTGACCGCAAGCATTCTCTTGGCACTGGGCGTACACGCCTCGGCACAAGCGACCGATCTGGTCGATATCTATCACGCGGCACAGGGGCAGGATGCGGTGTTCGCGGCTGCGCGTGCAGCACAACAAGCCGGACAAGAGAAACTGACGCAAGGCCGTTCCTTGTTGTTGCCAAGCGTCAATCTGAGTGCGAACACGACTTACAACGATGTCACCGCACCTGCTCCCTTGGGCGCAAGAAAGTACAACAGCCATGGCTATGCTGTGAGCGTGGTGCAGCCACTGTTCCGTGAGCAGAATTGGGCAATCTATCAGCAATCCGACCTGCAAGTCGCCATTTCAGAAGCACAATTCAAAGTGGCTGAACAAGACCTAGTCTTGCGTAGCGCCCAAACTTATTTCGACGTGCTGATTGCACAAGACACGGTGCAATTAACCGATGCCCAAAAGGTGGCCATCTCGCAACAACTAGAACAAGCCAAACGTAATTTCGAAGTGGGTACGGCGACCATCACCGATACGCATGAGGCTCAGGCGCGCTTCGACCTGATCGTGGCACAAGAGATTGCAGCCGAGAATAATCTAGAAATTAAGAAGCGCACCCTGCAACAACTGGTGAATGCCGACATCAAGGATTTGAACACCTTAGGCGCAGGCTTCAAGCTCGAATCACCCAATCCAGCTGATCTGCAAAAGTGGGTAGTCGATGCACAGCAAGGTAATTATCAGATAATGATGGCTCAAGCAGCCGAGGCTTTGGCAGAGCAAGAGGTGGCTAAGAATCGCGGTGGTCATCTACCCACGTTGGACGCGGTGGGTAGCTACTCTAACAGTACGGGATGTAGTTTTTCATGCGGCGATAGCAAGAGCACTTCTGTTGGAATACAACTTAACTTACCTTTATTCGCTGGTGGTGCCACACAATCCAAATGGCGCGAAGCAGCGGCCAATCACGACAAGGCAAAACAAGACCTAGAAAACGCACGCCGCAATGTGGAGTTGCAAACACGTCAAGCGTATCTCGGTGTAGTCAGTGGTATTGCGCAAGTGCAAGCGTTGCAGCAGGCGTTGAAGTCAAGTGAGAGTTTGTTAGAAGCAAGCAAGCTCGGACAGGAAGTCGGCGTGCGCACCAGCTTGGATGTACTCAACGCGCAACAACAGATGTATTCAACACGCCGTGACCTGTATCAGGCGGAATACAACTACCTTCTTAGTCATCTGCGTTTGAAGGCGGCTGTTGGAAGTTTGGCAGAAGCTGACCTAGGTCAAGTCAACAAGGCACTTCACTAGTATTGCGCCCATCACAAAAATCCAAGAAACCCCTGACTAAATTGTTACACCTGCGCAGGTCGGTGTTCGGTAAAAATTAGAGATTCCGTGCGACATGCTAATGCACCCGACATTATTAAATGGCCGCCAGAATAATTAAGAATTTAATCAGAGCCTTTACTATCTGTGCCTATATGCCATTTGGCACGTGAGTTTCTAATTGGGTCATTTCCTGCAATAATCCCGAGCCACCAAACACATAAATCAAAAGAAGAGGCTACAACATGGCAATGACTCAAGACGATATGAAACGCGCGGTCGCTCAAGCGGCTATCACTTATGTGCCTAACGATTGCATCGTGGGCGTGGGTACAGGTTCCACAGCCAATTTTTTCATCGATGAGTTGGCAAAAATTAAAGGCAAGATTCGTGGCGCTGTCGCCAGTTCTGAAGCATCTGCCAAGCGTCTGCAAGGACATGGCATCGAAGTGTTGTCGCTGAACGAAGCCGGCGATCTACCTGTTTATGTGGACGGTGCGGACGAGATCACCAAGCACTTGCACATGGTCAAAGGCGGCGGCGGAGCATTGACGCGCGAGAAGATCGTGGCAGCTGCCAGCAAGAAGTTCATCTGTGTGTGCGACGAGAGTAAGCTGGTGGATGTGCTGGGCAAGTTTCCCTTGCCGATCGAAGTCATTCCGATGGCGCGTAGCTACATCGCGCGTGAAGTGGTGAAGTTGGGTGGGCAGCCAAAGTTGCGTGAAGGTTTCACCACCGACAACGGCAACGTCATCCTCGATGTTCACAATCTACAGATAATGAATCCAGTAGAACTGGAAACCTTATTGAACCATTTGCCTGGCGTGGTGACCAATGGTCTGTTCGCGCGTCGCGGTGCAGATGTGTTGTTGCTAGGAACGCCAAACGGTGTGAAGACGCTAACAGCCTGAGCTGCTGTCACAAAATTTTAACGACGAGTCAATAGCATTCGTTATTTGCAACAATATTAAGGAAACGTCATGGTCAGTAGCGAACATACCTCAAAGCAGTTCGACACCGAACTGGAAGCCGTGCGCGCACGTGTGTTACAGATGGGCGGACTGGTTGAAAGCCAGATCAAGTTGGCAGTCGAATCACTCACTACAGGTGACGTGGCGCTGATGAATCGTGTGATCGAAAGTGACCACAATGTGAATGCGATGGAAGTCGAGATTGATGAAAGCTGCAACCGCATCCTCGTGCGTCGCCAGCCAGCCGCAGGCGATCTGCGCATGGTGATGACTGTCATCAAGACCATCACAGACCTTGAACGTATCGGTGACGAGGCAGAGAAGATCGCCCGTATGGCGAAGTTGCTGTCGCAAAAAGAGCGTCTACACCTGCCGCGTTATAGCGAAATCAAACATGTTGCCGACATCGCACTTGAAATGTTGCGTAAATCTTTGGATTCATTTGCGCGCCTCGACCTGAATGTTGCTGCGCAGGTGGTGCGCCAAGATGAGCAAGTGGATGAAGAGTTCCGCGCCATCATGCGATACCTCATCACCTTCATGATGGAAGACCCACGCACCATTTCCACTTCGTTAGAGATTTTGTTCGTCGCCAAGGCGATTGAACGTATCGGTGACCACGCCAAGAATATGTCGGAATATGTGGTGTACATGGTGAAGGGGCGCGACGTGCGTCATGTCACCGTGGAAGAGATCGAGCGCGAAGTTCAACAGTAATTCTCCGTGCAACAACAGCCACTCCTCGCTGCGATTGATTTAGGGTCGAATAGCTTTCGACTTCAGGTAGCGCGGGTGGTGGACAACCAACTCTATATGCTTGATGGACTGCGCGAGGCGGTCAGACTTGCCGCAGGGCTCGACGAAGACAAACTTCTCGATCAAGCAGCACAACAACGTGGCCTATCTTGTTTGCAAAAGTTCGGAGAGCGTCTGCGAGGTCTACCGCCCGAAGCGGTACGTGTGGTGGGTACCAACTCTCTGCGGGTTGCCAAAAATGCACCTGAATTCCTAAAAAAAGCTGAAGCAGCCCTTGGATTCCCCATCGAAGTCATCGCGGGGCGCGAAGAAGCGCGCCTGATCTATCTGGGTGTCGCACAAGGTTTGCCGCGCACCAACGAGCGTCGCATGGTGATGGACATCGGTGGCGGCTCGACCGAATTCATCATCGGACAAGGCCTGCAACCAGCACATCTGGAAAGTCTCTACATGGGCTGCGTCAGCTTCAGTACGCGCTACTTCGCCGATGGCAAGATATCCAAATCCAATCTCAAACAGGCCGAATACGCAGCTCGTATGGAGTTGCAGACCATCGTGGCGGATTACGCTAGTGGTCACTGGGATGTGGCGATGGGTTCGTCGGGCAGTGCGCGTGTCATCTGTGACATCTTGGAGCAGAACAGCTACAGCGAAGGTGGCATTACCCGCGAAGGATTAGAGAAGTTGCGCGTGCAGCTACTCAAAGCGGGCGATGTGAACAAGCTCGATCTGCTCGGTTTGAAACCTGATCGCATTCCTGTGTTGCCAGGCGGTTTCGCAATCATGTATGCGGCGTTTTGCGAGTTGGGCATCGAACGTATGCAACCTGCGTTGGGTGCGTTGCGCGAAGGTGTGCTATACGACCTGTACGGCCGCTTTACTCAGAACGATATGCGCGAAGCGACCGTGCAACAATTTATGCGCCGCTACCACATTGCCCCCAGACAAGCGAAGCGCGTGGCGGAACTGTCAGCCATGTTTGCGCAACAATTCTTGGGCGAGCAATTCGATGAGCCGACCCTGCTTCACCTGAAATGGGCCGCCGACTTGCATGAGATTGGCATCAGCGTCGCCCACAGTGGTTATCACAAACACTCGGCGTACATACTTGCCAATGCCGACATGCCGGGGTTCTCAAAAAAAGAACAGGCGCTTTTGAGCTTGCTCACCTTGGCACATCGTGGTCGTTTGGAAAAATTGCGCCCTCAATTGCGCGAACCAAAGGAGCAGGCCTTGGTTATGTCGCTACGGTTGGCTACCTTGTTCTGCCGTAACCGTAGCGGGGTGCACCTACCCAAGATGCAAGGACGTTTCAGTGGAACGAAATTCCATCTCTCATTGGAGAGTGGCTGGCTGGCACAGAACCCATTGACCGAGACCGCTTTGCAGGAAGAAGCAGCGCAGTGGAAAGAGCTGGGCATCAGTGTACAGATAGGCGAAGTGTGAATATTTTGCTTTCTCTGTTACCGCACTGGTGTGGGATAGCAGGTGGCGCTGCACACAATTCCGACGATTCAAACTCTCCTTCTTACTTGATGCGCGAGCACCAAAATTATCGCTTTTGATGTGGTGAATTGGTGGATGATGGTGTACGACATTTGTATAGAGTCAGCTAGCGCGATCTTTCACCTTTACGGCTTGCCCAGCAGGGGAAATGCTTCAATTCTCCGCCGTAACGGCTACATCACTCACCATGTCCTCGCAGCTTAGGATGTGCCGTTTCAATATTGGCTCGGCACTTCTACAAACCCTCGGCATTTTGTATAACCCGCTAGATTTCAGCCAGCGCCCATATAGAAAGTCATTTAATTTTGTCTTCAGTCCTTGTAGTCCACCATCATTGGTGCGTGATCGCTGAAACGTTGCTCTTTGTAGATACCTGTATGCACGGCTTTCGCGGCGATGGCTGGGGTCGCGACTTGATAGTCCAAACGCCAACCTACGTCCTTCGCCCATGCTTGGCCACGATTCGACCACCATGTGTAGGCTTCGAGTTCGGGGTGTAGTTTGCGGAACACGTCGATGAAGCCAACATCGTTGAACAACTCGGTGAGCCATGCACGCTCTTCGGGTAGAAAGCCGGAATTCTTCTTGTTGCCTTTCCAGTTCTTCAGGTCCTTCTCGGTGTGGGCGATATTCCAATCCCCGCAGATAATCACTTGGCGCCCGCTGGTGGATAATTGAATTTCTAGTTGCGACACGTTATTGGCGGAGCTAGCCGTTTGCGGTAACAACCGCGACTCACCGACAACGCTACCCTTTGAGCTCTCCATCATCTGTCGGAGGTGAGACATGAAGGCTTCTAGGAATTTGAACTTCACGGCTTGGCGTTCTTCGCCGCTGGAGCCAGAGGGCAGATACAACGACACTACGCTGAGGTTGCCGAACTGCGCTTCGATGTAACGTCCTTCGAAGTCGAACTCGGGGATGCCTAGGCCGACGATGACGTTGTCTGGTTTGCGCTTGCAGTAGATGCCCACACCGCTGTAGCCCTTCTTCTCGGCATAGTGGAAGTAGCCGTGATAGCCGAACGGAGCGAGCATGTCAGGCGTCATATCTGGCGCTTGGGCTTTAAGTTCCTGCACGCACAGGATGTCGGCATCTTGCTTGCCGAACCAGTTGAGGAATCCTTTGTTATACGCGGAGCGGATGCCGTTGAAATTGAGGGTGATGATGCGCATGAATTATCTCTTGGGTTTGGTGTGCGCATTATAATGTGGGCATACCACGGCACTCCTTACTTCGTCATTACGGCGAAGGCTGGAATCCAGTGGATTTTACAAAACATGCTTTGAATTGCGAATGTTCCACCACCCAAACCCCTCCCCCGAGAGGAGAGGGGCTAACAACTGATTCGCAGCTAGTTGAGGATTCCATGCACGCTTACCGTCAAGATTTTATCCGCTTCGCTGTCGCGCAGAATGTGTTGCGCTTTGGCGAGTTCCAAACCAAGGCGGGTCGTCTGTCGCCTTATTTTTTTAATTCTGGTCTGTTCCAAGATGGTGCGGCGTTGCGTGAGTTGTGCCAGTTCTACGCACAGGCCATCCTCGCCTCCAGCATCAAGTTCGATATGTTGTTTGGCCCCGCCTACAAGGGCATCCCCTTGGTAGCGGGTACTTCCATCTCGCTGGCGGAGCAAGGGCGCAACGTGCCATATTGTTTCAACCGCAAAGAAGCGAAAGACCACGGCGAAGGTGGTACGACAGTAGGTGCGAAGCTGCAAGGCGATGTGCTCATCATCGACGATGTGATCTCGGCAGGCACGTCGGTGCGCGAGTCTATCGAACTAATCCGCGCGGCAGGAGCGACACCGTGCGGCGTGGTCATCGCATTGGATCGAATGGAACGCGGCCAAAGCGAGTTGTCTGCCGTGCAGGAAGTGCACCAAAGTTATGGCATCCCCGTTGTATCTATCGCGTCGCTGCATGACCTGCTAGGTTTCTTACAAGGGCAAGCCAACTTGGTGCAAAATCTGCACGCAGTGCAAACCTATCGTGACCGTTACGGAGTGAAATGATGATTGATGCAAAATTGTTGGTGAGTGCAGCAGCTTTGTGTGCAGTGGTTTCTTTGAATGCCGAGGCCAAACTTTACAAGTGGGTGGATAACAACGGCACCACACACTACGGTGAGACTATCCCAGCCGAGTATGCTTCTAAAGACGCGGTAAAACTGGAGAAAGGGCGTATCGAGAAACGCGAGGATAAGAACACAAACCAAAAAGTGGTGCTTAAAGATCCTGCTGCTGAGAAGGCTCGCATCGAAGCGGAACGTCACGACAACGCGTTGATTAACACCTACAGTTCGGAGAAAGAGATCGATTTGGCACGTGATCGCAACTTGCAACAGGTGGAAGCGCGTACAGGCAGCTTCACAACTCTACTCAAATCAGCACAAGAGAATCAGGTTACGTTGCAAAAAGAGGCTGAAACTTTGACCAAGGAGGGACGCAAGATACCGAAATCACTGGAAGAGGACTTGGTCGAGGCTCAAGTTCGCGTCAATAAGATGCAAGCAGATTTAAACAGCAGCTTGAAGGAAAGTGATACGGTGAAAGCGCGTTACGAAGCGGACAAGGTGCGTTACCGCGAACTAAAGGGGTTTGTCGAGCCTAAAAAAAGTAATTAGATTTCTTTGAAATCGCGGGTGGTTGAGTAGTAACCAAGCAACCGCCCGTGTTCGATGTCAAAGTACCAGCCATGCAAGGCCAATAAGTTTTTCTC
>JAVHQF010000253.1:0-1798 GCA_036170995.1 Sideroxydans sp.
CAGTGGCAAATAAACAGTTGCGTCAGGCTTAACAAGATGGTCAAAGGCACGGCTGACCGCCTCGGCAAAGCCTGGCATCGACACATCCCAGTGCTCGCAGCGGATTGGAATCTGTTGTTTGAGCAAGGTGCCCGGCTTGGTCCCGCACAGCCCCTTGGGGTGCGCAACACACACCGGCTTGAGCAAACGATCCAGGGTGCTGGTGGAAACCGCCAACAGGTCCGCCCTGACCCTGTCCACCATACCCCTTCGGTTACATTATTTTATGAGTCAATTCGTTGACCTGTCTTGAACTGGGGTCCACTGTTACTTAACAGCTATATTTTGCATGTTGAGCCTGAAAAGGTCATCAATGACCTGCTTAATGTTTTCACGAATGGAACCTTCATTGGCAAGTCTCAGTCTCTCAACGCCGAGAGCTGCGTCACTAAAAGAGGCCGTATATGGGGTAACTATTGACCGGGTATATATGTTCTTCCCGGTTTTGCGCTCGGTAACCGTGTATAGAATGGAAGATGTCACCGTCATGCTGATTCCAATAAAAGGCTGGTCCAGTTTTTCAAGGTGGGCGGTAATGAAATAGTCACCGGCTTGTTTAGGTGCGAACAAGCCCACGTTTTTTAAGGAAGCTTCCAGCGCTTGCTCAAATTCATTACTACCAACATTTGAAACCCACATCGGGTTTGTTTCTTTTCCGCCTGTTACATCTCTCACGGCAAGATTGTTTCTCAATGGCGTAGTGGCAACTCGTTGACTTGGTTGCCCATCAGTTGCCATATTTTCGACCTTAGCGGGCGAGGCGCACCCAGTTAAGGCGACAACCATAACGACTGATGCAAGGTACAGAATGGTCTTCATGGTAGTTCCTGTTCAATAATTAGTTTGCTGTTGGAGCGGTAATGGGCTGTACGCTTGGCTGTGCCGTTGACACAGCGGTAGTCGGGATTTTTGTATCTACCTGTGCTTGCTGGGAAGGGGCAACAATACCGGGGCATTTTTTTAGAACGGCTGCCTGCTGGACAGCGTCATATTCGCCTTTGAGCCGGGAATATTCAGCCTCTTGCCCCTTGGTTCCTCCAAGTGCAAACAGGGCGGGCCAAAACAATATCAATCCCACGCCCATGATGGCCTTGTCGTTTGATGAAGCTTGGTCAAGCCTGCCGCCCAACTGATTAACCCGACCGGCGACCCTCTGGCTTTCGCTGGATAACTGATCACAGTCATAGGATTGATACTGCATTGGTGAAGTGTATACGGCCGTGAGTTCTTTGGAGCTAGTCGCGCAACCCATCAGTGACATTGATACCAGCGACATGATTAAGCCGGAACAAATAATTTTCTTCATTTTAATGCCCCTATGCTGTTACCCATTTCTAAATTGCCTATTTATCACCACTGTAAAAAAAGATAAAGGCGTCCTTATAGATAATATTTTAAGGGGTGTCTGTGACGCTTGTCCATATCTCGTTAGATATAGGTTTTCCCGAAAGGGGGTTTGTCTGGGTTGTTAAGTTCGGGCTTCCCGCTTGCCTATATCGGCCACTAAGCTGTTCACCGCCGCCAGCCACGAGGCCAAGACCTCGGCCCCAGCCTCATAGGAAACCACGGGTCTTACATTTGACATCTTTTTCCCCGCCCGGCTCACGGTGGCGTGACTTACGCCAAAATGTGCAACAGGGTCTGGATTTGCAGGGCTACGAATATAGACTTGACCCCCGGTTTACAAAAAACGCTTCGCGTTTTAGCGTCACTTCAGCCGATTAGTCGAAGCAGTGCTTCCCGGTACTTCTCGGCGGTC
>JAVHQF010000254.1:0-1796 GCA_036170995.1 Sideroxydans sp.
CCATCTCCCCCTGCAATCCTTCCGGGCTGATGATGCGCAGATGCGGTATCCAGTAGCGAACAATGGGGAGTATCTGGTTGTAATGCCCCACCTTGGCTGAAACGATCAGGCCGCCATCTTCCAGTTCTTTTTCGACGATTTGGTTGGCGATCAGCTTGCGGCGCTTGAAGTAGCCCGCCACCTCCTGGCTGACTTTGAGCACGACCTCTTTCTTTTCCTCGCCCAGCCAGACGCCGTCTTCTTCCAGCAAGGTTTTGTCCACGGCGGGATCATGCTCGAATCGGCTATGTTCGAGCATTTCGACGCGATCCAGCTTGGTAAACGAGAAGGTCTTGAGTTTGTCGCCATGCTTGGCGGCGAGATACCAGATGCCCTTGTTGTTGACCAGCTTATACGGCTCTACATCGCCATAACGCTTCAGCTCCGCTTGGCTAGAGTAGTGAAAGTTGATCGGGTGCCGGGCTACGATTGCTTGCTCTAAGCAGCGAAACAGGTCTTCCTTACCGGCAATGTTTTCGTAGTTGTGGCCTTTGACGAGCAACGCCGATTGAATGCGGGCATCGAATATGTCGCGCAAAAATTCGTTGGAGAGCGCAGGGAATAATCCGCGTATGCCTGCAAGCGAAGCAAATCGCTCCATATCGCGCGTGGTTAACTTGCCGAGAAAGGCCGGATCGAGGAAATACAGCTTTCCTTTACGCTGCAACGGCAGATAGGCAAAGCGCTCGTTCAAATCACGCTGTATGGTGCGCAAATTTACCTTAAAATCTTCACAGAGCTGCAAAGGATCCAGTTTCTCGCCCTGATTCAGGCGCATTAAAATTTGCGCCAGCCGGTAGACCAGCGTTTCATGGTTTAATGAGGAAGCCATAGATTATCTAATTAGCAGGGCTATTTTCCCGCTGTTGCAGCAGTAGCTGGCGCAGTGAAATATTGACTGGGCAGAATTGTATAGGAAATTCCACCGAATCCCTGAAAATCATCCATCTAAAGCCCCGCCGACAGCATTTGTTTCACATAGCTCTTGAGGTTGCCAGGACGATTATTTCTTTCCATGCTCACGGCTATTCCCAGTGATGAGAGGGATGAATTGAGCTTGTACAATTGACCTGAAACCTCACCATTTTCATCATCGTCAAGCTCATCTAAAGACTCCTGTGCTGCATTTGTGAAATCCTTCAACGACTGCAGATAGCCTGACAATTTATCCAAACCTGGAATATTCAGAGAGCTTAGCAGGTGGCTTTGTTGTTCAGCCCCCATCGGAAACTGACTGACGACTTCTTCTTCGTCCTCATACTCAACCCAAATTTCGTTCAGATGGGCGATCAATTGGCTACGAAAGCGATGACCGATTTCGGCAAATGCCGGTGCATTGAGAGGGAGTTCCATATTCATTTATTTCTCCAGTTTGGTTTGTGCGGCGTCATGCCACCGCAAGCAGGTGCTGAAACGCAGAATTGTCCATCACGCTCACCACAGTTCACACTTTAAGGTGGTGGCCTGACAGGTCATGTCGTTTTCAAGCGGAGTCAGAATTATTTCTCGATTGCACCCGTTTTGCTTGACAGTTGGTATTGCTGATCTATACCAATCTCCGCCAAGCTCCACTCGAACAAGGCGGGCTCACTGTTATTGAGAGAAAAACGCTATTGCAAATACAGGTACGCGTTTTCAATTAAGTCTGTTGGCTGCTTTTGATACACCAATACTAAGCATTCCTTAGTTATGGGTCAATAAAAAGGTCAAGTCCAAATTTTGCTGTAAATTCTCTTCGGTAACTGACGTTTTTTAGC
>JAVHQF010000255.1:0-1796 GCA_036170995.1 Sideroxydans sp.
AACGCGAACTAGACTTGCTGCACCTGTGGCACGTCAAAATAGAAGCGTGGATATTAGAACAGGCCGGAGTTAAATTTGTACCAGAGCAAGCGGGTTTGCAGTTAGTGGCATAATTTGGCAAGGGGGTACCCCCGCCTAGTTTTAGCGGACGAAAAGCCGGACACCTTCACCGGACTGACGGGGTTTCCAACATTGAGGGCGGCACAATGAAGGAGTGCATATGCAAGTCACAATTGAAATTGACGATGGCGGCAAAGCCCGTAAAGCCCTGCCAATACGTGCTATCCCTTATGCCACCTCTTGGCGTGAATCGCCCGACAGTATAGTCCACACCCTTGCAGCGCCGAAAACAGAAAAGTATGGAAACGGCCTTACGGTTCGGCTTCGGCACAATGAATTGTTCGCCTATCAGATGGACGCTCAAGGCAAGTATGAACTGATACCGCCAAGCCAATGGGAAAGCTGGGTAGTCACACTCGATAGCTTGACAAAGAAATCACAGGCAGATGAGCGTGAGGGTGCGGAAAATGAAAATCACGCCCCTTGGCGAATCAAAGCGATATTAGAATTGCCGGACAACGTGTTTTTCTGGCTGGACGAATTTCAACTTTGGTATTCAAGCACGCGTCCGATTATCTTTGTTGGCACTGAGCCAGAAGATGAAGATATGGAGGGAGGGCTTATTAAGGAACAGGACGACACTTTATCACTGACACCGATATTTCCGCCCGAGATTGAAAATAAGGTGTGGCGTTACACGCAATATTTTGAGGCGCAATCCACCCAGGCCCCTAAGGTGGAAGCAGTGACAACGTCCGCTGATTGGTGTATTCAAGCTCGCGCTATTGCTGATGAGTGTTTCAACCATGACACAAGCATGAATTGCCGCGATTCATTGAAGAATTATTCCGTTCGCGTCATGGATATAATGCAGGCACGCCAGATTAAAGGCCCAAGGGGAATTATTGATAATGCTGCAACGGTAATGCGCGAAGCATTGCAGGGTAAACAATGGTGGGCGAATAAGAACAAATGACGGTGGGGAATGTGGGAAAAATGGGGGAAGCATAAAACAGCAATTCCCCATTGTTGAATAAAGATGATTAAAGCCCGAAGCTATATAGGTTTACGGGCTTTTTAATTTGTTGTTGGTGGGGAAATTTCCCACTACTTAAATACGTTTCCAGAAATTCCAGATTCACTGGAATAGACGGAGAAACAACATGGAATCGAATCAATTCACCCCGCTGGAGCAAGTAACCCGCCCCACCGTTACAACGGCTGATGCTGCGTACTACCTGAACCGCCGCCCCCAAACCTTGAGGGCATGGGCTTGCCTTGAGAATGGCGCACTTCGCCCTATCCGCATCAATGGACGTTTAGCATGGCCTGTTGCTGCAATCCGTTCTTTGCTGAATGGCGAGGTGTGCAAATGAAAACGCCCACGAACCAAACTGCATTCGAGAGCGCCCCAGACAAGCGTGATTATACCCCCGGAACCCTACCAAAGCGCATCAACACGGTAACGGCTGCCGTGCTGGCTGGCCTGCTGGAATCAAACACGCTGACGGGCATGGAGTCGGTATTCAAGCAGAACACAACACGCCTTGGAGCCTTCATTCATCGGTTAACGCGTGATTACGGGTGGAATTTTGCACGCCGCGATATTGCAACCGGGACAAATGATGGCCGCATCGCAACAATTACAGCCTATTGGTTGCCACAAGCTACGATTGAGCAAGCATTTGAAGCAGGTGCGCGTGAGTGGATCGGCAGCGTAAAAGCAGCACGAGCCG
>JAVHQF010000256.1:0-8624 GCA_036170995.1 Sideroxydans sp.
TATCGACCACTTTAAGAAAGTGAACGACAGCTACGGGCATGATGTGGGTGATGCCGTCTTAAAAGGGGTGGCGCATTCATTGCGGCAATCCACACGAGCTGGCAATGTTATCGCCCGTATCGGCGGGGAAGAGTTCGCCTTGTTGTTTTCTGGCACGACCTTATCCGAAGCTAAAGAAGCAGCCGAACGCATGCGCCTTGCTATTGAAGCGACGCCTTACACACATCAGGATTTACGGTTGAATATTACGATCAGTATCGGTCTGGCTAGGGTGGTCGCCAGCGGTGAAGTAGGGCAGGCATTCAAGCTGGCTGACGAGGCACTTTATGCGGCCAAGCGTATGGGGCGGAATCGCGTCGTTGTGTTTGAATCCTAATAACGACTACTGCTTGGTAGCTGCGGCGAATTGCGCTTGTAAGTGCGACCAGAACTCAAATAGCCTCGCTTCGATCTCGGCAGGCGTGGCGTGTCGGTCGAACAGTTCGCATGTATCCATGTCGCGGCCTCACTGTGGTCGTTGTGCGGCGATGAACCGCGCGGTCACGAAGTCCATACTGCTAACGTGATTGACGAACCAGTCGCCGACATCCTTATCTAGCCACGCACGCAATCCCTCGGCATCCCGATTGTTTTTCCAGCTTCCGATCTGTGCAACCATATTGGCTATCACCGCGTCGTGATCTCCTTTGTGGACTGAGAGAGGTGGAAAATTAACCTCAAGCATCAGGCGCTCTTCTTCTCCAAAATGATGCCGAGTGTGATCGAGTAAATCGCCTAATGCTGCATCTACTTGTTCGTTGGATGCGCGCGTGGTCAGTAGCGCTAGCAGCCTGTCGCGCAAAGCGATGAATTCCGCATGGTCTTGGTTCATGAATTTCATTGCGACTTGAGGGTAGTTCAGCATGGTCGTTCCTGTCGTTGTGTGGGTCTTGAGGGGCATGTTTTCGGTATAATCCGCGCCCTATGCAGATTCTACGCGGACTTTATTCCCCAGATACGAAACCTATTGCCGTTACCATCGGAAATTTCGATGGTGTGCATCTGGGCCATCAGGCATTGCTCGATGAGTTGCGCCAGCTTGCGCGGCAACGCGGATTGCAGACTGCTGTGGTCATCTTTGAGCCGCATCCCCGAGAATTCTTCACGCCGCAACAAGCACCCGTGCGCTTGACCAGCTTGCGCGAGAAGTTGGAGCAGTTTCGGCAGGCGGGGGTGGCTAGGGTGCATGTATGCCGTTTCAACGCGCACTTCGCCAAGATGACGGCTGAAGATTTTATGCATACGCTGTCTGAGAAGATGCATGCCAAGTTCGTGTTGATCGGTGATGATTTTCGTTTTGGTAGCGGACGGGTGGGCGATTTTGCCTTGATGGAAAAGAGCGGCTCGCAACGCGGCTTCGACGTGCGTGCGATGCATAGCGTGTTGCATGACGGCGTGCGTGTCTCCAGCACCGCGATACGTGCGGCATTGGCGGAGGGCAAGGTGCGCTTGGCGCAGGGCTACTTAGGCCGTCCTTACAGCATCAGCGGGCGCGTGGTGCATGGTGATGCGACGGGGCGCAAGCTCGGTTTCCCTACGGCGAACTTGCAGTTGAAGCACAATCAACCTCCGCTCAAAGGCATCTATGTGGTCGAGGTGCATTCGGATGGCTTGGGCGTATTGCAGGGCGTGGCGAGTCTGGGCATACGTCC
The DNA here is from genome assembly GCA_036170995.1 of Sideroxydans sp. Taxonomy (GTDB): domain Bacteria; phylum Pseudomonadota; class Gammaproteobacteria; order Burkholderiales; family Gallionellaceae; genus Sideroxyarcus. The sequence goes on from JAVHQF010000256.1 coordinate 1,692, forward strand.
AACGGTGAAGCAGGATGCGAAGCCAGTGTTGGAAGTGCATCTGTTCGAATTCGAAAGGCAGATATACGGCAAACATCTGCGCGTGGAGTTTTTAGAGAAGTTGAGAGACGAGGCGAAGTATCCGAATCTGGAAGCGCTGACGCGGCAGATCGCAATGGATGTCGAAATTGCAAAGCAATGGTTTAGAGAACATGAGTGACGCCGTTATTCCCTACGCGGGAATGACGAGATCAAACATTTTGTGAATGAATTTGAAGTCGAGAAAAACATGAGTGAAGACAAGAAGAAGTACCCGCTGAATCTCCCTGACACCACATTTCCCATGCGTGGCGACATGGCCAAGCGCGAGCCGTTGATGCTTGCACAGTGGCAGGCGCAGCAGCGCTACCAACACATCCGCGCAGCGGCCAAAGGACGCAAAACATTCATCCTGCATGATGGTCCGCCGTATGCGAATGGCGATATTCACATCGGCCATGCGGTAAATAAAATCCTCAAAGACATCATCATCAAGAGCAAGACCTTGAGCAACTTCGATGCGCCTTATGTACCAGGCTGGGATTGCCACGGCTTGCCTATTGAATTGCAGGTGGAGAAGCAACACGGCAAAGCCATCCCGCCGTCCCAGTTCCGCGAGTTGTGCCGCGAATACGCGAGGGAACAGGTCGAACGTCAGAAGAAAGACTTTATCCGGCTGGGCGTGTTGGGCGATTGGGACAAACCCTACCTCACCATGGATTTCAAGACCGAGGCCGACATCATCCGTGCCTTGGGCAAAATTTATGAGCGCGGTTTTTTGTATCAGGGGCGCAAGCCGGTGAACTGGTGTTTGGATTGCCAATCGGCGCTGGCCGAGGCTGAGGTCGAATACGAAGACAAGGTCTCGTCCGCGATTGACGTGGGCTTTGAAGTGAAAGACATCGAAGCGGTGAGCAAAGCATTCGGTGTATCGCTCCCCGCTAGCGCGAAGGTGTATGCCGTCATCTGGACGACGACCCCTTGGACATTGCCGGCTAATCAAGCGGTGAGCGTGCATCCTGCATTTGAATATGATTTGGTACGCACCGAAAAAGGCTATCTCATTCTGACGGCTAACTTGGTTGAATCCAGCTTGCAGCGTTATCAATTGGGAGGTAGCAATGACCGTGGCGATGGTATCGCTGCCGTTTGTTATGGCAAGGCACTGGAAGGCCTGCCCTTACAACATCCTTTCCAAGACCGCATCGTTCCCATCATCTGTGGTGAACACGTCACGCTAGAGGCGGGTACGGGATTGGTGCACACCGCGCCAGCACACGGTGTGGACGACTATGTGGTCGGCCAAAAATACAACCTGCCGAATGACAATCCTGTGGGCGATGACGGTAAGTTCATCTCCACCACACCTGCGCTTGGCGATGTGCCCTTGGCTGGCGTATTTGTGTGGAAGGCGAACGACATCGTGTTGCAGGCGATGCAAGCTAGCGGTCATCTGTTGCATCAAGAGAAACTCAAACATAGCTACCCCCATTGCTGGCGCCACAAGACGCCCATCATCTTCCGTTCCACGCCGCAGTGGTTCATTGGGATGGAGCAGGGCGGCAAGAAGTCGCTGCGCGCGTTGGCGAACAAGGCGGTCGATGAGACGGCGTTCTTCCCCTCATGGGGACGCGCGCGTCTGGAAGCGATGATCAAGAACCGTCCCGACTGGTGCGTGTCGCGCCAGCGTAACTGGGGCGTACCGATGACTTTCTTCGTGCATAAAGAGACGATGCAGCTGCATCCGCGCACGTCTGAATTGTTGGAGCAAGTCGCCAAGTTGGTTGAGAAGTCCGGCATCGAGGCATGGTTTAGTTTGAACAGCGTCGATTTATTGGGTGCGGACGCGGCGCATTACCGTAAGCTTTCCGACACCCTCGACGTATGGTTCGATTCCGGCGCGACTCACTATGCGGTATTGGCGCAACGTGAAGGCTTGCGTTCTCCGGCTGACTTGTATTTGGAAGGTTCAGACCAACATCGCGGTTGGTTCCAATCCTCCTTGCTGACCGGCTGCGCCATCAATAATCGCGCGCCTTACGATGCGCTACTCACGCACGGTTTCGTGGTGGATGGGTACGGACACAAGATGTCAAAATCCAAAGGCAATGTGGTTGCACCGCAAAAGATTTTCGACACCATGGGCGCGGACATCCTGCGACTGTGGACGGCATCTACCGACTACTCGGGTGAACTGACCATCTCGGACGAAATCTTGAAGCGTGTAGTGGAGAGCTATCGCCGCATCCGCAACACCTTGCGCTTCTTGCTGGCGAACATCGCTGACTTCAATGCCAAGCGTGATGCGTTGCCAGTAGCCGAATGGTTGGAGATTGACCGTTACGCACTGTCACTTTCACATAAATTGCAAGACGAGATGTGTGCTGACTACGAGCGCTACGAGTTCCACTTTGCCGTGCAGAAGTTGCTGGCGTTCTGCTCGGAAGACTTGGGCAGCTTCTATCTGGATATCTTGAAAGACCGTCTTTACACCGCTGGCGAGAACTCAATTGCACGCCGTTCTGCACAGAATGCGCTGTATCACATCACGCATTCACTCGCGCGTTTGATCGCACCGATCTTAAGTTTCACTGGTGAAGAAGTGTGGGCGACATTGACGGGCAAAGATAAGGTGAGTGTGTTCGAGCAGCTTTGGTATGCATTGCCTGCCTCTGGCTTGAATGGAGAGACAGTGAGTGCATGGGCAGATATCCGTGCCGTGCGCGAGCAAGTGAATAAGAAGTTGGAAGAGCAACGGGGTGCGGGTGCTATTGGTTCTGCATTGCAAGCCGAAGTGGATGTTCACGCTTCTAAGACGACCTTCGAGCTGCTATCCCGTTTGGGTGACGACTTGCGTCTGGTGCTCATCACCTCGCGTGCGAACGTGCATCTGCGTGAAGGTGATGACATGACCATCGACGTCACGCCGAGCAAACATGCCAAGTGCGAACGCTGCTGGCACTACCGTGCTGATGTGGGTAGTGATGAAAATCATCCGACACTGTGCGGACGTTGCGTGAGTAACTTGTTTGGTTCTGGAGAGGCGCGCAAGTATGCATGAGTCATCAAACTCCCCTCGCCCTGTGGGAGAGGGGCTGGGTGTGAGGGAGCATTCGTTGAACAAAGAGCTACCCCCACCTCACCCCCTCCCCCAGTGGGAGATGGGCTTTATGCTTTGGCTGATCATTGCAGTCGTCGTCGTCATCCTTGACCAAATCAGCAAGGCATCCATCACCAGCCATTTTGTGCAGGGAGAAAGTTATCCAATAACGTCGTTCTTCAATCTCGTCTTGGCACACAACACTGGCGCGGCATTCAGTTTCTTGAGTGATGCAGGCGGCATCCAACGCTGGATATTCACCGCCATCGCTGTCGTTGCTTCAGTGTGGATCATCTGGCTGTTGCGCAAACATCAAAACGAGAAGCTGTTCAGTTTCGCGTTGGCGTTTATCTTGGGCGGTGCGATAGGTAACCTCATCGACCGCATCGCTTACGGCCATGTGGTGGACTTTCTCGATTTCTACTGGGGTAGCTACCACTTCGCTGCCTTCAATCTGGCGGACTCGGCCATCACCTGCGGTGCGATACTACTGATATTGGATAGCTTCATAGGAAAAAAAGATGGAACTGTTACTCGCTAATCCACGTGGATTTTGCGCAGGCGTTGATCGCGCCATCGAGATCGTCGAGCGTGCTTTGTCGTTGCATGGTGCGCCAATTTATGTCCGTCACGAAGTGGTGCATAACAAGTTCGTGGTCGAAGGACTGAAGGCCAAGGGAGCCATCTTCATCGAAGAATTGAAAGATGTTCCACCTGGAAGCATCCTCATATACAGCGCACATGGTGTGCCGCAATCGGTGCGGCGCGAGGCGGAATCACGCAACCTCACGGTGTTTGACGCGACCTGCCCACTTGTTACCAAGGTGCATATTGAAGTCTCACGTATGCGCGAGCAGGGCAAAGAAATTGTAATGATTGGCCACAAAGGCCATCCCGAAGTGGAGGGCACGATGGGACAGAGCGAAGGAGGGATGTATCTGGTTGAATCACCCGCTGACGTGGCGAATCTACAGGTAAAGGATGCGCAGAATCTCGCATATGTAACGCAGACTACCCTGTCTGTGGATGATGCCAGCAGTATCATCGCCGCGCTCAAGACACGCTTCCCCTTTATCACAGGCCCCAAGAAAGATGACATTTGCTATGCCACGCAAAATCGCCAAGATGCGGTAAAGGTGTTGTCGCAGCAATGTGATCTAGTCATCGTCGTGGGTTCGCCCAACAGTTCCAATTCAAACCGTCTGCGTGAGGTCGCGCAGAACCTGAATGTGCCCGCCTATTTGGTGGATAGCGCCATTGAATTGAAAGCCGTGTGGTTGCAAGGCAAGCGTTGTGTCGGCATCAGTGCGGGGGCTTCCGCTCCCGAGGTGTTAGTTCAGGAAGTCATCCAAAGACTGAACGAACTGGGCGCGCAACGAGTGCGCGAGTTGGAGGGGATCGAAGAGAACGTGGTGTTTCCGATTCCGAAAGCGCTGGTTATTTGACCGTTGGTCAGTGGTGTAACCGTCTATCCGTGTAATTTGGCCGTTTGTCTGAAGAGGGCTGGCATTGTTCAATTTCACCTTGGATACTTCGCACCATCAAAAACCTACCAAGGTGTGTCGATATGTTCGCTGGATTGAATAAAGAAAAAATGAAGGGCTTTACCATTATTGAGCTAATGATTGTTGTAGCAATCGCAGCAATTTTAGCGTCACTGGCTACCCCTTCGTTCTCTAGCTTTATTAACAACACCAGCCAGAATAGTGCGCTCTCTCAGTTGCAGGGCGATCTCAATCGTGCGCGTAGCGAGGCGATTAAGCGAAACACGCGTGTGCTCGTTTGTAACTCTACCACAGGGTCTACTTGCTCCTCTGCCACTGACTGGAGTGCTGGTTGGGTGGTGTGCTTTGATGCTGATGCCAATAATGATTGTGATGTATCTACCGCTTCCAACCCGAACCCGCAAGTCATTCGTGGTGTTTTGAAAAACACATTGACGCTGAGCGTCTCGGCAACACCTATCCGATTTAATCCAGTGGGAACAGCCAGTGGCACGTTCACATTTACATTGGCGGGAAACTGGAGCGGGGCGCAAAACAAGAGTCTGACCATTTCGCCTACAGGCAATATTTCGAGGTAATGAATATGAAAAATAGGCAAGGCGGTTTTTCCATGATTGAGATATTGATTACGCTGATCATTATTGCCACTGCTTTGCTGGGCACAGCTGGGTTGCAGCTATACGCCATGCGTAACGTGAAAAGTGCTGATCAGCGCAGTCAAGCCGTCTTTTTGGTTTCTGAACTTATTGAGCGGATGGAGGCTAACAAGGCTGGGGCATTCGCTGGGGCATATGTTACCAGCGGTGTGGCGGCAACATCCTTTGGGGTGGATTGTATGGGGGGCACATGCAATAGCACGCAAATCGCGAATTATGACTTGGATCAATGGACTGCTAGCGTGGCCAGTGCAGTGCCAGGAGCAAACTGGAATGTCAGCGCCGCAACCTCTGGGGTGTTATCTACCTATACCGTTCGAGTGCAGTGGACGGACAGAGATAATCAAGCATCCAGCGGAGTGGCGGGCATTCCATTTTCATACACGGCTTCTCATATTTTGAGTAACTAATCATGCATAACCAACAAACTTTTATAGTTAACCGAAACGCTGGGTTTAGCTTGGTTGAGATGATGATTGCCATCACGATCGGGTTGGCAGTGATTGCCGCATTAGTGGGGGTACTTGCTAGCAATTCTCGTAATAGCAAAACGACCGAAAATGCCTCTGAATTACAGGAAAATGGACGCTATGCGCTGTCGCACTTGCAGCGTGAACTGCGGCATGCGGATTTTCGTGGTTATACTTGGGTCGCGCCAGAAGCTACGACGATAGCAGCGACGACTGAATGTCTAGTTGCAGGTGCGGCAGCAGGGTCGTTCGTCAATCATCTGTCACAGGGCGTTTGGGGAGCGAATGACAGCAATCCGTTTGCAGCAAATTGCTTACAAGCGGGCAGCTACCAGCGTGGCGACATTCTGGTTGTGCGCCGTGTAGGATCGACCACGCTTACCTCCCCCACCGCATTGGTCCAAGACAACGTTTATTTCCGTTCTACATTTACAAAGGGACAGATGTTTGTTGCCCCAGCCAGTGCCGTGGCTGCAACGGGTGCCCCGCAAAATCTAGATAACACCCCATTTGGAGTGCCCTTAGCCGATTTTTTGGTGAATCAATACGTTTATTACATCGGGAAGGGCAATTGCCTTGGAGGCGGCGATGCTAACTACCCTGCTTTGTGCCGATTAAGTTTGCTGGGTACCACGTTTACGCCAGAACTTGTAGTGAACGGTATAGAACAAATGCAAGTGCAGTATGGTTTGACACCGCCAAACGCGGGTACCACGCAGTGGATGGATGCGAATGTTGTCCCCTCGGATGCGGATTGGGAGCACGTTAGCGTGGTTCGAATATGGCTTTTGGCACGCAATTCTCGTACTGAATCCGAACCGGGTTTTCAAGATAACAATGTCTATCAGTTGGGGACTGCAACTTACGGCCCGATCAATGATCGCTACCGCCGTCAAGTATTCACCACCGTGGTGCAATTGCGTAACTTTCATGAATGAGGCCGGGTATGAGAAATCCTAAACAACGCGGCTCTGCACTCATCATCAGTCTGATCATGCTGGTAATTTTGATGCTGCTCGGCGTGATGGCGATGAATACGGCGGACACTTCATATCGTTTGGCGGGTAATGTGCAATTCCAAGCGCAGGCACTTAATGCTGCCGAACAGCAGTTGGTGAATTTGGAAAACGGTTTCAAAAATGGCACTTACAACGCAACCAATCTGCCTTCTGGTACAAGTTTGA
>JAVHQF010000257.1:0-1792 GCA_036170995.1 Sideroxydans sp.
ATGCCCAACGCCGGCAAATCCACTTTCATCCGTTCTGTTTCCGCAGCGCGCCCTAAAGTGGCTGACTATCCTTTCACTACGCTACACCCCAACCTCGGTGTCGTGCGCGTCTCCAACGAAAAGAGCTTCGTTATCGCCGACATCCCCGGACTGATCGAGGGAGCTGCCGAAGGGGCAGGACTAGGCCACCAATTCTTACGCCATCTCGCACGTACGCGTTTATTGTTGCACATCGTAGATATCGCACCGATGCATGAAGGCGTTGATCCCGTGTATGAGGCGCATGCGATTTTGAACGAACTGAAAAAATACGACGAGGAGCTGTACAACAAACCGCGTTGGCTCATTCTGAATAAACTTGACTTACTCCAAGATAAGGATGCCCAAGTACAAGCGTTCTTAAACGAATTTGGTTCAGATACGCGCTGGTTCCCCATCTCTGCCATCAATGGCGGAGGATGCAAAGAACTCACCTACGCCATCATGGAACATTTGCAAACGGTGGCAGATGCCGAACAGGAAGCTATAAGCGAAAGCGCACAAGAGACAGAAATAGACATCTACGATCCAACCTTATGAGCACAGTCCTAGCCCAATCCAAACGCATCGTCGTCAAAGTCGGCAGCAGCCTCGTCACCAACTCAGGGGAAGGACTGGATACGAACGCAATTGGCAATTGGGCACAACAAATTTCTACGCTACGCACACAAAAATGTGAGGTCGTGTTGGTATCCTCGGGTGCAATCGCGGAAGGCATGCAACGATTAGGCTGGAAGCAACGCCCCAGCGCCGTGCACGAACTGCAAGCCGCAGCTGCGGTGGGACAAATGGGCTTGGTGCAAGTGTATGAGAGCAGTTTCAGTGAACACGGCTTGCGCGCCGCACAAGTGTTGCTGACCCATGCCGATCTCGCCGACCGCGAACGCTATCTGAACGCCCGCTCTACCCTACGCACTTTGCTCACACTCGGGGTTATCCCCATCATCAACGAGAACGATACTGTCGTCACCGACGAAATCAAGTTTGGTGACAACGACACCCTAGGCGCGTTGGTTGCCAACCTCATCGAAGCTGATGCCCTCGTCATCCTCACCGACCAAGTGGGTCTCTTCACCGCCGACCCACGCAAAGATGCGAGTGCAACACTCATCAGTGAAGCGCAAGCGGGCGATGCCAAGTTGGAACTGATGGCAGGCGGCACAGGTAGCAGCATCGGGCGCGGTGGAATGATTACCAAAGTGCTAGCGGCAAAACGTGCTGCGCGGAGTGGCGCACACACCGTCATTGCATCAGGACACGAACGTGACGTACTACCCCGCCTGTTGCAAGGCGAAAGCATAGGCACCTTACTCATCGCCCCCGCACTCTCACTCGACGCGCGCAAACAATGGCTGGCTGACCATTTACAAGTCCATGGAAAACTCACCTTGGACGAGGGTGCGCTACGTGCTCTGCGAAAAGAAGGGAAGAGCCTGCTACCCATCGGTGTCACTGGCGTGGGCGGAGATTTCCAACGCGGCGCCGTAGTCGCAATCTTAGACGGCGATGGTCGCGACATCGCACGCGGCCTCATCAACTACAGCGCCACCGAAGCACGTCGCATCGTAGGCAAACCTAGCAGCGAAATCGAAGCCATCCTTGGCTATGTCGATGAGTTTGAACTGATCCATCGTGACAACCTAGTATTGCTCTAACAGAGCAATACTAGGTTGCGGTGAAGCTACAACTGCCTATTTATTTATGGCGGCATCATCTCCAGTGTAGTTCATCTAGGGTGAGAGAAGGAGCTACA
>JAVHQF010000258.1:0-8532 GCA_036170995.1 Sideroxydans sp.
GTTTCCGCGAGAGCCAAGGCATCCACCAGTTCGTGTTCCATGCGCTACAAGATGCATTGAGTGCGACGATGAAAGCTGCGTCCTCCGATTCTTCAGACTCGTCATTCCCGCCCTTCGGCATGCTCAGGACAGGCCGCCCTTCGGTCGAGCGGGAATCTAGTTCGTTTGAAGATTCCATGGATTCCCGCCTGCGCGGGAATGACGGCGCTTTAAATTTCAAACAACAACCCATCCGCTTCGGCGCAGCCGAACAGCTAGCGACCTATCGCGTATGGGAATCGCAAAGTCAGGCGTTAAGAATAATGAGTGATGAGCCTAGCGTTGCTACACAACCCTCAATCCACAATCCTCAATCCTCACAGGAGTATCCCCTAGGTTTCGCCCTCGGCCAACTCTCTGGCATCTACATCCTCGCGCAGAACCAACAAGGTCTCATTGTGGTGGACATGCACGCCGCGCATGAACGCATCGTGTACGAACGACTCAAGACCGCCTTCGACGCGCAGCAAATGCCCATCCAGCCGCTACTCATCCCTGTCAGCTTCGCCGCAGATACCTTGGATGTCGCCACCGTGGAAGACGCACAGAGTGCGTTATTAAGACTCGGCTTCGACATCGCGCCGCTCTCGCCCACCACCCTAGCGGTACGCTCCATGCCTGCGATGTTAAAACAAGCCAAGGCCGAAACCGCCGCCAAAGAAGTGTTGCAAGAACTGCGTGACTTTGGCGCATCACGCGCCCTCACCGAGCGACGCAATGAGTTGCTCGCCACCCTCGCCTGCCACTCCGCCGTGCGCGCCAACCAGCAACTCAGCCTGCCCGAGATGAATGCCATCCTGCGCGAGATGGAACAAACCGAACGCGCCGACCAGTGCAACCACGGACGACCAACTTGGTTTCAGATCACCATTGATGAATTGGATGCGATGTTTATGCGCGGTAAATAATTTCCCTCTGCCGCTCCTACACGTCCTCTTTTTTCGGTTCAGCTGGGTTTTGCATGGGAGACTGAAGCGAGATAGGGGATGCGTCTTTACAAGCAGAACCTGCTACTTACTTACTTGCGGGCGGGGGGAGAATAGAGAGTCCTCCCCCACCCCAGCACTCCCCCGGTGGGAGAGGGAGCGAGAGCGGCGATGCTTTGGGTTTAGTCCCACTGGTGAAACGAGTTGCGGTTGTATTTTCATCCTTATCTTCATCCTCCGAGTGCTCATTAAGCCCATAGTAATGTTCCTTGAGGGACACTCGTGTTGTTTTAGAGAGGAATGTTTCAATTCAGTATAAAGTCCAACAAGAAGTTGCCGATTAGCTAGGAGTCCGCTTACTAGTCTCACCAATCTTAAAGTTTCGGCCTAAATGAAAATGTCACATAAGCACATGCAGTCGTCACCTCCTTCAACACAGCATTTATGGCTTGCGTTGGGTATCGCCGCTTTGTCGTTGGCATCATTGGCATCTAACGTAGAAGCTCGGGAAATACGTGTCGGCGTGTATGAGAATGCCCCTAAGATTTTTACCAATGCCAATGGCAATCCCGATGGCATCTTCATCAATTTGCTACAAGCAATCGCGGCACAGGAAGACTGGCAATTAAGTTACGTGTATTGCGAATGGAACGCTTGCCTCCAACAACTGGCCGAGGGCGCTATTGATCTGATGCCCGATGTCGCCCAGTCGCCACAACGCCAGCGCTTGTTTGATTTTCATACCACGCCTGCTTTGCACAGCTGGTCTCAAATCTATACCCGCATGGACAAACCGATTGATGATTTAGCAGATTTGAACGGAAAACAGGTCGCAGTTGTGCGGGGAAGCATCCAAGACAAAGCGTTCAAAGAATTGGCTGATGGGTACGATCTAAAGGTTGATATTGTTGAGGTCAATTCTTTCGATGAGGCGTTTCAACTGGTTCATACAGGCAAGGCCGTGGCGGCTGTCACCAACCATTATTTTGGTGAATACAATGCGGCCAATTATGGATTACAACCGAGTCATGTGGTATTTCAGCCGACAAATCTGTACTTTGCCACCACGCAGGGTCGAAACTCAGAACTGTTAGCAACTATTGATAATCATCTGAGGGTCTGGCAACAAGACAAGGAGGCGGAATACTTCAAAATCCTGATGAAATGGAGTCAGCATTCCACCTCAACCTTGTCCCCATTTTTCAAACAAGCGTTACTTTTCCTTGTGGGATTACTGGTGCTGGTGGCGATCATGGCTGCCATCCTCAAGTGGCAACTGAGAAGCAAAGCCAAACAACTCATCACTACCCGCAACAAACTGCAAGCTACGCTGGATGCACTACCCGATCTCTTGTTCGAGATTGACCAAGATGGGCGTTATCTAGACTATCACTCGCCACGAACTGAATTGCTTGCGGCCCCCCCAGAAGTTCTTATCGGGCACAAGTTACAAGATGTCCTCCCTGAAGACGCAGTCAAAATTTGTATGGATGCCCTGCAAGAAGCGGCGGAAAAAGGATTTTCACAGGGAAAGCAAATAGTCCTAGATTTGCCAGATGCCACCCACTGGTTTGAACTTTCTGTTTCGCGGAAGACACCCGAAAAAAATCAGCCCCCCACTTTCATCGTATTGTCGCGCGACATTACGCCACGCAAAATGAACGAACTACAACTAGCGCGCATGACCAAACTCTACGCTGCGCTCAGCCAATGCAATCAAGCCATTGTGCGTTGCACAAACGAAGATGAACTATTCAGCATCATCTGCCGCGATGCAGTGAATTTTGGCGGCATGAGGATGGCGTGGATGGGGCTGCTAGATGAGGTTTCTGGGCAGCTGCAACCCGTCTCTTCATTCGGGGAGGGTATCGAGTATCTAGAGGGCATAGAAATCTCGCTGGATGCCAGCCAGCCGCAGGGACGCGGCCCCACTGGCACAGCGATGCGCGAAGACCGCCCTTATTGGTGTCAAGATTTTCAGCATGACCCTGCCACCCGTGCTTGGCACGAACGCGCAGCACGCTTTGGTTGGGCCGCATCAGCCTCGATACCATTGCACCGTAAAGATCAAGTGGTTGGAGCCATTTCTCTCTACGCTGACGCAGTGAATGCCTTCGACGAAAACGCGCAAAATCTGTTACTCGAAATGGCAATGGATATTAGCTATGCCTTGGACAGCTTTGCAGACGATGCACTGCTCAAAAGAACAGCGGCAGAGTTGGCTGAAAAAGATGCGCTGTATCGCACTGCCTTTTACACCAGCCCTGATTCAATCAATATCAACCGCCTGAGTGACGGCATGTATCTAAACGTGAATGAAGGGTTTGAGCAACTCACAGGCTGGAAACACGAGGAGGTGGTCGGCAAAACCTCGCGCGAGATTAATATCTGGCAGTCCTACGCGGACAGAACCCGTCTGGTGGAAGCGTTGCAACGCGATGGTTACTGCGAAAACCTAGAAGCCAACTTCACGACGAAGCACGGCACCACAATCCAAGGTCTGATGTCGGCCAAAGTTATTTCAATCAAGGGTGAGCCGTGTATTTTGAACATCACGCGCGACATCACCAAAATACGCGAGGCCGAATCCACACTGCGCAAACTCTCGCAGGCGGTGGAACAGAGTCCCAACACGGTCGTCATTACAGATATCGATGCCAACATCGAATACGCAAATGCGGCTTTTAGCAAGGTTACGGGTTACAGTTTGGAAGAAGTAGCGGGGAAAAATCCACGCATCCTGCAATCGGGCAAGACTGCCAAGATGGTCTACGATGCTATGTGGAAACACTTGACTGCGGGCACAGAATGGCGCGGTGAGCTCATCAACAAGCGCAAGGATGGCAGCGAATATATAGAATCCGCGCTGATCTCGCCAGTACGCCAGCCCGATGGCAAAATTACCCACTATCTCGCCATCAAGCAGGACATCACGGCCAAACGGCGTGACGAAGAACGCATTCAACAGCTCGCCCATTTCGACCAACTGACTGGCCTGCCCAACCGTGCCTTGTTGCAAGAACGTTTCAGTTATGCCTTGAGTTTGGCGCAACGGAGTAATGAATCGCTGGCGGTGATGTTCCTTGATTTGGATCATTTCAAAGACATCAATGACACCTTGGGACACAGCATCGGTGACCATTTCTTGATAGAGGTGGCAAAACGATTGAAAGAAAGTCTGCGCGATGAAGATACCGTGTCGCGCTTGGGAGGCGATGAATTCATCCTCATTATCCCAGGTTCAGATGCGGATGCCGCTGCCATCGTCGCCAACAAGCTCATCCATGCCGTCTCGCAACCTTATCGAATTGAACATCACGAACTCATCGGCACGCCTTCTATTGGCATCGCGCTCTATCCTCACGATGGCAATAGTTTGGAGGATTTACTGAAGAATGCGGATACCGCGATGTATCGTGTGAAACAGGAAAGTAGAAATAACTTCCGTTTCTTTACGACAGAAATGCAAGCGCATTCCGAGCGCAATCTGCAAATAGTGAATGCCATGCGTCATGCTTTGACGCGCAATGAGTTGTACTTGCAGTATCAACCCCAAGTCATACTGCGCGATGGCCACATTGTGGGGGCTGAAGCGTTGCTGCGCTGGGATCATCCTGAGCTAGGCTCAATCTCTCCCGCCGAGTTCATTCCCATCGCCGAAGAAAGTGGCCAGATCATTCCCATCGGAGAATGGGTGTTGCGCACGGCGGCACAACAGATGAAAGTTTGGCTGGATGTGGGGTTGCCTCCCATGGTGATGGCCGTAAATCTTTCCGCCATCCAGTTCAGACAACCCAACTTACCAGAACTGGTGACGCGCATCTTAGAAGAAGTGCAGTTGCCGCCAGCTCACCTTGAGTTGGAATTAACCGAAGCGGTGGCGATGGACAATCCACAGTCTGCCATTGCGGTGATGGATAAGTTATTTGACAGCGGTGTCCGCATGTCTATTGACGACTTTGGCACGGGCTATTCTTCGTTAAGTTACCTGAAACGCTTCAAGGTTAACAAATTGAAGATCGATCAATCTTTTGTGCGCGACATCAGCGACGACCCCGAAGATAAAGCCATCGTCACCGCCATCATCAATCTCGCCACCAGCTTAGGCTTGCACACGATTGCAGAAGGCGTGGAAACTGCTAGCCAACTGGCTTTCTTGCGCTTGCAGGGATGTGATGAAGTGCAAGGCTATTACTTCAGCAAACCATTGCGTGCAGAAGAGTTTGAGAAATTTGTGCGTCAGTCAATATGAGGCGGAAATAGCTATGTATATCCATTGGGAAAAAGAACTGGAATTAGATAACCCACTCATCGACACGCAGCACCGCATTTTGGTATTGCTTTGCCGCAAGCTCGACATCGCCATCAAAACACGCGAGGCGGAACAAACTGTGCAGCACATTATTCTTGAGTTAAAAAAGTTCACCGAGTTTCACTTTGTGAGTGAGGAAAACTTGATGCGCGAGATCAGTTATCCTAGGCTGGAAGAACATGCATTTATTCATAGCGATTTATTGCGACAACTGGATATGACACTCGCAAAAATTAGCCATCACCAAGAATTTCCTGAGGACTTATTGTTCTTCCTCAACAAGTGGTTGGCTGACCATGTCATACACGAAGATATGAAGATTGCCGAGTACGTAAAGAACAGCAAGCGTCGCCCCATCGGCGAGAATCTTTACGCAGAATATCTACTCTCCCAGTAGCCATGCAAAGCCTGATACTGCAAGCAAGTTTCAAGTAAGCTGCAAGTGCTAGGGTAGCTTCAATCGTGGTCTCCCCCAATCCGCACACAGGTCGAAATATGAGTATCAAGCGCACGGCATTCTTCATCTCTGACCGCACGGGTATCACCGTCGAAAAACTGGGACGTAGCATGTTGAGTCAATTCGATGGCGTGCAGTTCAATCAGATTACCCTACCCTTCGTTGATTCCATCGAAAAGGCACAAGAGGCGTTGCAGAACATCAACGAAGCAGCACAGCGAGATGGTAGTCGCCCTATCGTATTCAGCACGTTGATCATGCCCGAAATACATGCTGTCATTGAGCAAAGCAATTCCCTCATCCTTGACCTATTTGATCGTTTCATCGTGCCTATTGAGAAGGAGCTAGGGATAAAATCGTCGCACGCCGTGGGACGTTCGCACGAGACAGGTGTGCATTACAACGAGCGCATGGATGCGGTGAACTACGCGCTGAACCATGACGATGGGGGAGTCACCAAAGACTTAGGACGTGCGCAGATTATTCTGGTGGGCGTGTCACGTTGCGGCAAATCACCCACTTCACTCTACCTCGCTTTGCAGTTCGGTATTTTCGCCGCCAACTACCCACTAGTACCTGAAGATTTTGAGAACAGCTCGCTACCAAGCTCGGTCAAGCCGCTCCTCAAGAAGTTGTACGGTCTCACCATCCAACCCGAACGGTTGGCGCAGATTCGCTCCGAGCGCATGCCAAATAGTCGTTACGCTTCGCTGGAGAATTGTCAGAAAGAAGTGAAGCAGGCCGAGGAGATGATGCGCAAGGCGGGTATCAAGATGTTGGATGTGACGGCTATTTCGGTCGAAGAAATTGCCACCACACTGCTGCACCTCACCGGATTGAAACGCCACTAAGAAATTATTCGTCGTTCCCGCGCAGGCGTGAATCCATTTGATAAAAACGCTGGATTCTCGCTTTCGCGGGAATGAACACTTAATCAGGACTTCCCTAAGTGATTCGTTGACGTACTGCCTCGAACAGACACACCGCTGTAGCCGCAGCTGCATTCAACGACTCCACCTTGCCCTGCATCGGGATGATGAAGCGTTCTTGCACTGCTTCTTGTAACGCGTTAGAGAGTCCCGCGCCTTCGTTGCCGATGGCGAAGCCCAACTTCCCACGCAAGTTGCTTGCATAGAGCGAACGCTCTGCTTGCAGAGATGCGGCTAATATCTTGCCGCTGAACTCGTGCGCGACTTTGATGAGGTCTGCTGCTTCGACAATATTGAGCGCGAAATGCCCGCCCATCGCAGCCCGCAACACCTTGGGCGACCATGCATCCGCGCATCCTTTTGATAAGAACACCGCATCGCATCCCGCCGCTGCCGCACTCCGCAAAATTGAGCCTAGGTTGCCAGGGTCTTGGATTGCTTCCAGCAACAGGATGAACTGACTGTGCGCGGGCGCAGCGTCAGGTTGCGGCACATCAAGCAAGGTGAGCAGCCCATTGGGTGTCTTCAGTTCGGTGAGTTGAGCGAACAAGGCATCATCGAGTTGCGTTCTGTTCACCTTGTCGCACTCGGCCAGCAACTTGTTTATTTCTGTGTTCTGGGTCGCTTGCTCGTTAATGAGCAAATGGGCTGGCTGGCCTCCCGCATCAAGCAAGGCGCGTAACAAATGGGGACCATCAAGCAAGGTCTGCCCTGCCTCGCTCCGCTCACGGGCAGAGGACGCTAGCTTGAGCAGCGATTTGAAGAAGGGGTTGTCGCGCGAGGTGATGCGCTTCAATTCGGACATCAGGCTTCAGCGTTTCCACTTTGATCGAGCAGACTACCCATCTCTTCCAGAGCGGGTAGTTCGCCCAAAGTGCGCAGATTCAGGTCATCCAAAAGTTGTTGGGTGGTGGCGAATAACTCGGGCTTGCCTGGTGTGTCGCGTGTGCCGATGACCTCAATCCATGAGCGCCCTTCCAAAGTCTTGAGGACTTGCGGTGAAACGTTCACGCCGCGGATCTCCTCGATGTCACCCCGCGTGACGGGCTGACGATAGGCGATGATGGCCAGTGTCTCCATCACGGCACGCGAGTAACGCGGAGGTTTTTGCGGATTGAGTTTATCCAGATGGTCTTGCAACTCAGGACGTGCGCGAAAACGCCAGCCGCTGGCGACGCGGTTCAATTCGATGCCGCTGTCAACATATTTCTCAGCCAGTTCAGACAATACGGTTTCGATGAAAGCGGTCTCCAGCGGAACATCGCTCAGACGTTTCAACTCAGTGATATTCAAAGGTTCTTGTGACGACATCAATGCCGCTTCATATACGCGCTTGAGCAACACAGTATCCACGGGATGATCAAGTTCAACGATGTCAGTGCTGGCCGTGTTTGTAGTTGCAAGGATTTGTGATTCTGCGTGATCAGTCATTTCATTCCCCCTCGACAGTGATGGAGTGACCAGTTCGGACATAGATATTCCCCAACGATTCAGTTTGTGTGATCTCGACGAGGCATTCTTTCGCCAATTCAAGGATCGCGATAAAGGTGACAACCAGCATCGGGATGCTCGCATCGGTTCCGAACAAACTCTCAAACGGAACAAAATCATGGTCGCGTAACTGACGCAACACCTTGGTCATCTGTTCGCGCACGGATAACTCTTCACGTCGTACTCTGTGGTTGGCATTAACCTTGGCACGGGTAAGCAGGGTGAGCCATGCGTTGCGCAAATCTTCCACACTCACGTTCGGCAGCCGCTCGATTACGGTACGTTCGATCAACACCTGCACCAATTCGAAATCGCGCCCCGCTTGCGGCATCTCGTTCAAGCGATGTGCCGCCAGTTTCATCTGCTCATATTCCAGCA
>JAVHQF010000259.1:0-1768 GCA_036170995.1 Sideroxydans sp.
TAAACTTCTTGCGTAATTCATCACGGTCGAACCACCAAGCGTCGCCGACGATGATGTTCACCACTTTACTTAAACGCGGCAGGAATACTTGCGGGTCGCGCAGCTCTAATTTATTCATCCATTGGTCGAGTGCGGTTTGGTCGCGCACTTTGCTGTGGCGTTCGGCTACGCGGCCAATCAATGTATTGGCGAGGAAGCTCAGGCTTGTGTGACTAGCATCATCGGCACGCAGGTCAATCACATAACGCGCGGCGACAGCGGCGAGTGCTGCACCATCGGAGTTGTCTGGTGTCTCTTCCACAATATGCATCAGCATCGCCAGCGTCAGCTCGGGATCGACTGGGAAACTCACCGCCAACCACACACCCATGCCCAGTGCCGCGACAGACTCTGGTTGCTCGCACTGATACAACACATCGCAGGCTTCTACTGTATCTTTCCAAACATCATGTTGTAGCGCGGTATTGAAAGCTGCGCGTGCCAAAGTCCACGCCTCCGCTTTGCGTTCCAGTGCGATCAATAATTCGGCCACATCCAATTGCAAACGTGCGCGATCCAAGGGGGCTACATTGGCCTGCTCGTTTATCAGCTCCAATTTCTCAATGAATTGCTTCTTTAGTTCCGCGCCCTGATTGTCGTTTGCGTTGTCTCTTTTTTCGACAAAATTCTTACGCATGCTTTGCTACTCTTTGGACGGTTTCACAAAGTTCAGCACTTGCGCATTGGGTAACGAACCATCCTTGTAATAGGGTTTGGCTTCAGCGAAGCCGAGCTGTTCGGCCAACGCTCTTTCCCGTTCCGAGATCAACGCAAAACAATCCTTGATGTCTTGAATAGTGTCAGCCGTCAATGGGTTGGGGCGACCGCCTAGCGGCGTTACATCCCTGACAACATTGCCCAGTGTCTTGCGCATCACACGCAAGATTTGCTGCTCTTTGCTTAACTCTGCTGTGTTCATGGAGATAATCCGAGGTCGATAACGGAGGCGGACTCTACTAAAACTTATGTTCTGTTGCTACGCCCCTTTCGGGTCAGAGTCGTCCGCCCACAGTGTCATGCATGGGTGCGCGAACAACGCTATCATTCACCAACTAAAACAGGAACTCACTCCATGCCAACCCGCAGACCTATTAACATTCCCGTCGTCGCCGCCACCCCTCAAGCAGAGGCAGACAGCGAAAGCAACTGCTCTGGTAACGAAATCGTCGCTCTCATGGTATTGGGCGACAGCATGCAAACAGAATTCACCGAAGGCGAGATACTCGTCATCGAAATGGGCAGGCCTGCAACGGAGGGTGAGTTTGTCATCGCCGAAGTAGAAAAGGAGAACTTCATCTTTCGCCAACTCAAACGCGATGCAAGCGGTGGTTGGGTGCTACATGCCCTCAACCCAATATATTCCGACACCATCATCGCAGGATTAGAAATTATCAAGGGCGTCGTTATTCAAAAACGGCATCAGCGTTCGCGCACCACAGCTAAGTTTTACGTGGAACAAACGGGGATGTGATTTACATCGGCACGGGATCGTCATTTTGCACAACCGCAGCGACGGCACTGTGGAAGCGATGGTGCAGGGTGCGCCAGATGCCGTTGACGCCTTGGTGCGCTGGGCGCAGCGCGGGCAGCAGTGGGGCGTGAGCAGGTGGAGGATGGCAGCGGCGAGTATGGGGGGGGCGAAATCAGGGGAACGGCATGACCGATGCGTTGCCAGAATGTCTGTTGTTTGTTACGCCCGATTGTCCCCATTGCGCAACCGTGCAGCGCG
>JAVHQF010000260.1:0-8443 GCA_036170995.1 Sideroxydans sp.
TCTGTGCGGAAAACTGAAATTCAACTACCCACTCTATTTCACATAGAGCCAAATATTTTGTATACCTCTTGCTGTCATTTCGGCCACCTCCAGATGCTGGATCAATCATATGTATCCATGCGACATAAAGTGACACGTTGAGCGAGCGCGCAGATTCACTCCACTCGATGCGAAGAACCAAGGCAGCACTGATCTACAATCGAACGAAAAACCTGAGGGGCATTCGCAGATGCTTGTCCATACCAAGCAGGAAAGTATGGTCCGGCACCTTGGCATCACGTACCGTGTTCAGCGCTTAACCAATTGGTTTGTCTATCGCATATTGCGTAACAATTTCCGACTTTTTGCCTGAGAAACTACCCAAGAAATAATTAGGGGGTAGTTGATTGAATCGTACTCAGCAATTTGTTTTCTGGTTTCATCCAGCTGCTCGAACAGGTTTTGAAAATTAATTTCTGATGCGACCTTCTGCCTGTCCAGTGGCATAAACTCCTTACACTTGGCAAATGATGAAACAGGCTCCATAAGCGCATTAAACATTTCACGCAGCGTAATTAGCTTAGAAAGACTCATCGTTTCTTTTGAAACATCAGCCGGTATTGATGTCCCGCCCAGTATTCCAACCAGCGCCACCAACCTTCGCCCTGATCTCACATCATGCGTTACATCGTTAAGGATTCCATGAATATGGTCCGTTATCAGTTCTTCCATTGCTCCTCCTAAAATCAGCACTAATAGAATTTGTGCAGATGGATAGCATCACACGCTTGCGCGTCATAATGTGACGCTAGCGTTTAAGTCGGAGTGCTGGGCGCAACGAGGATTGGTGCTGCAAGAAACTGCTGAGGTGTCCGAACATTCGGCCAGCTAGTGATAAGTGATGTTATCGATAGTCAGCTCGACCAAAACAGTCGTTAGCCTAGGTCACTGAATGGGTCAGCAGTCAGTCTCTTGCCTGCCATTCAGCCATGAGCGGACGTGAACGCCAGCTTTCCTATCTGACGAAAGTAAACAACCGTCGCAGAATCCCAAGGGATTGACCCGCCGGTCTCGGTTTACTCGCGACATAGCAGCACGACGCGAAGCTTCAGGCTTCCCGGTGATTCGAAAGCGGCTTCTCATCAGCATCGTCGGACTGCAAGGCTGTCAATCGGGCCTTAATGTCGTCTGTCAGAATGGACGCAAGCGAGAGAAAGCCTTCCAGCTTCTCGTGCCGGTCTGAAAGGATACTCCGCTGGTGTGCATTCAGATCGGTCTTCTCCATCAGGTCACGCTGATTGCTGATGAACCGAATCACACGAAATTCAAAGCTATCGTCGATACCCGCTTTATTGGCATGCTTGATCCACTCTTGCGACTGATCGAGGGCCGAATCGGCTGCTGAGATCAAGCAATGGTCAATGAGGATCTTTGAAGCGTAGTCGAGGCCCCTAGCTAACTCGATCCACTGCCGCGTTTCCTCGGACTCACTGTCTTCGCTGCTAGGTGCGCGGGACGCCGAAAAGTATCGTGAGGTCTCACTCTCTGGGTCAAGACTTGCCAAGGCCCTCAAAATCGGTTCGAACTCGCCGAAAGGTCGCGTGCCATTCGGCAGTTCAAAGCGGTGAGCCCAGAGAGCCAGAATCGAATCACGCAGTAGCGCCTGCTTGGCTATTCGATCGTCACCGGTCGCGACCTCGGCCTCCTGTATGAGTTCGGCGAGATAATGCGCCATCCATCGGCCGAGCGTGTCTACCGAGTCGCAGAGCTCTAATTCTGCGACCAACTCTTTTCCTAGGGTGACAACCGCTCTAGAGCGTGCAGATTGTTCCGTCATCTTTGACAATGAAAATTCTGGTGCTTGGTGGAATGTTTCGGAGTTCATCTCCATCCCCTACTGTCATAGCGTTGAGACGAGATCGTCGCTGAATCTCGACCTCGACAACGAGATCCATCCCAATTGCAGTCAGGAACTTGACGATGAACTGGATGGAAGCCCGAAGTCTACTCCCGCTAGGTTGCTCGGAGCTATTTCTTTCTTGGTAATAGCCCCATGTCTTTGATCGAAGCGCCGGCGCCGGGCTAAAGGGAGACAGCCATAATCGGCGGTCTGAGTCAGTGGACAAGTGCATCATTTCGGTAACAAATGCAGCGGGCTCGGGCACCGGGTAGCGCACCTGTCCGGCCCACGGATCGCTTTCGTCGATTCCTCTTTCACTTGGCCGGTCGACAATCCACCCCTTCAATTGATAGGGGCCCTTGTCGATCTGAAAGTCGTCGGTGGCATCTGGAATCGGAAAGTCGTTCGGATTAGCCGTTGTCTGCAAGGCTCGGAGTAGCGATGCAGATCGTTCGCGCGATACAAGCGCACTGTTAACCGAAATCGACTCTTCGCAACTCGTGTCGAGATTCGACCAGCGGCCCCAAACGGTCAAATAGCCAGCCTCGGAATGAAGCGCATACTCGAAGTCGACGGCAGAAATGGAGCACAGCCACTCGGCTTTGCTGTGTTCTTCTAGCCATCTGGAACAGCCCGTCGGTTGCGGATCACGGCGATCTGCAAGCCAGCGCCCGTCGGCGCGCGAGATGTCGTGACGAGCTATCCAATCAGAGAAGCGATTGTCTTCCCAGTCGCCCGCGCGCTCGACAAGAGGATTTGTCGCAAGAAGGCGTCCGGCCGTGATCAGCATTGCGTGATACGAAAGGTAGAATCCCAAGTCATCCACGCATGGGTAGGAGCCGTGGCTATGCCGGGTTCTCTCGTATTCATATAGGCGTCGCCGCGCCCGCTCGTCTTCGTCCCAGCGATGAGAGCCCTTATAGCAAAGGTCGCCACGGACGGCTTTCATCGTTTCACGCTCCATCTTGGACTGTGGTATCCCGAAGCATCGACCAAGTGGCGCCAGCCAATAGGGGCCGAAGTCTATTCCAAAGAAATACCGGTCCCTTTCCGGAAGCCCATCTTCAGCATCGGCGGAGTTCCTGCTGGAAGCGTATTCTTCTGATGGCTTGATCTTAATGGTCTCAAATGGCGAAGTGTTAATGTCAATGAGTCGTTCCCGAACGTCCGCCTGTAGTTCGATTAGTCCCTGAGCGGCGAGCGTTAAGGCGGTCCTCGCCGCGAACAACCGAATGAGCACATGCGGTTGGTTTGCGCCTAATGGCGTCAGAAAGTGATCGGTATGCGAGACGAGCGCAGACCCGAACTCCAATGCTGCTCGCGCCGTTGCGATCAAGAGCCATTGTTGGGCGTGCAAATTGTAAAACGCAAACCGAAGGTCGCTAAAAGGCGTAGTGGTGTTGACAGAAGCATGACGGAATAGCCCGCCCAAGACGCGGGTTCGGCCTAGCGCACAAAGAGCAACGACGACATGCGAAGCTTCCCAGCGGGTTGCTGCCTCGGGCGATGCCAGCCTCGCCCAGATATACCCCGCAAGCGCATCTTCTACAACTGGTGGCGGCGCGAGTTCTGCTGTCCAGGGGCCGTCTCCGTCAGTCTCCTCCAAAACGTCGTTAAACAGGTCTAGTCCGTAGGACAGGACCTCAAGTCCTTCGTCATTGGTGAGCTTGCTAGAGAGAAGACCGACGAGACTGAAGAGCCGGTCCGGCCCAGCAAGCTCCGTAGACTCGCCTATCTCCGCCAAGATCACATCAAGCAATTCGCCCTCATTAAGACCAGAAAGCTCGCACGCCCTCTCAAATGGCATGACTTCATAGTATCGACTCCGTTTGATCGCCATACAGAACCGACGGCAGAAACTCTTCAGCATGGTCGCGAGGGATGCCCGGATGCCGAGGCGTTCCTTCCACTCAGGTGGAAAGGCATGAAGGAGAATTCGAAGAGCGTAGAGATCGAATTGGGCCACGTCGCCGAAAGCTTTCAAAAACTCGGCTTCTCTACCGATTGGGACGCGTTTAATCGCCTCGTGAAAGAAGGCGTCGGTGAAAAACGGGGGATCACCAGTACGAAACCGTTGATGCGCGTCGGAGATGCCAACTGGTGTCGCCAGATCGCATCTGGCAAATACCTCGTTCCAATTCCGCTCTTCTTTGGCTTCCGTAGCAAGTGTGTATTGGGTCGTTCGAGTTTTTTCGACAGCAGATTCTTCCGCATCTCTATCGGCAATGCGTTGTCTCAATCCCGGCAGTTCTACTCCGATAGATGCGGCAATTGTCTCCAATCGTCGCCACTTTTCGGAGCTTTGCGCTCCGAGTGTCATGTAACGGTAGATGAGGTTGAGAGCCGAAACTTTGGTTTCTGCACCACTGCATAACGGAAGCGCAGCATCGAGCAGCTTGTTTTCGTCCCAGTCTGCTCGAAAGCCAACCATCGCCAGCGCGTCCCCTGGACTGACATTTCCACTTGATACGAGCGCCTCGATTGTAAGCGCCAGAACGCGTTCATCATTGCCGAACCGGCGGTCGCGCCAACGGCTAATGATGGCGAGCGAGGAAGATGGACATAGATTAGTTAGGGCATTGACCGTAGCGCTCCATGCAAAGTGCTTGTCGCGCACCACATAGTCCCAAGTGACCTCTGCACAGCGCGAGAATTTGTAGGCAACTTCCGCTGCTGGCCGACCAGCACGAGCCGCACGTTCAGCCAAACCAATGAGGGCATCCCAGCGGGCTAGATTCTCGTCGCCGATCTTGCTGGCGACCTCCACCGCCTGATTGAAGTAAGCTTCCGCCTCGGAGCGACTGATCGGTAGGATCGACCTTGCTATATCGACATAGCCTTCGGCCTTACTCTGCGCATCGGACCGTTCGTTGCGAAGCAGCGAGAACGCAGTCTGCGCAAACTCGAATGCCAGGTCCTCAGAACCACTCGTTTGTGCCGAAAGTCGTGCCAGGCGGTTCAGAGTCGGCGTAAATAGCTGACGCTTTAGCGATTTCGACCACTCGATAATCACCCGTATCGTGGCCTTGTCTGCGCCGCCAGCATCAAAAAGTACATCGATCCATACTTCAGCGATTTCGTCGGACGTATACGATTCTTCGCGATAAGAGCTTCCTGCCTTGGAGGAAGCCGCCTTGGCATCGGTGATTTCTTGGGCCAACTGTGCTTGCGGAACCTGACCTAGAAATGCCTTTCCCCACAACCTGTACCAAGGAGCCAATGCGCCAATATCTTCTTTGAATTGGCGAAGTTCCTGTGATTCGCTGTAACGCTTCTCACCATCAATCTCTTTCCGCAGTTCGGACGTTGCGAGATCGATAAGTTGCAGAGGTATTCCAGCCAATGCAGCACGAAGCGCGTAAGCCCGCATGTAGGGTGCTCGCAACCCGCTATGGCGTGAGGCCAGTCCGTATGGTGGCTTCTCTGGAAGATAACGTTCAAGGAGATCTTTTCCCGCATTTGCATCGCATAGACCGTGCAGGTACGCGGTTTCGACCATCGCCGTCACTGCCGAGAGGGCAAGCTCTCCAGATGACTCCGGGTCTTCTACCTTAATCCGCCGGTCGGCCAGAAGCTTGAACCCGCGTTCCGCTGCTTCTTTCGGTAACAACCGGTGGAGATTCCTTGCCTCTACCGCGATGGCGAGAATCAGGCCTAGGTCGTTGTCGGACGCTACTGCCAGCTCGTCCAAGTCGTCGTAGCGCCCGTGGTCCAGAAACCTGCGAGCTAGGATGCGACCTGCGGTATAGGAGATATCCCGCGGACGCCAAACTCGAAGGCTGTGCGCAGCGGCTTTTGCCCCGTGGATGCCGAAGTGCGCCATCGCCATGACAGCGCGGTCTTCGTCGGAAACGCGTTCCTCGTCGCGCTCCTTCGGCGTCAGCTTGCTCCAGTTCCGGAGCCATTCCTCAGCCATGCGAAGACGACCGCGTGCCTCTCCAAGCAGTTCATCGTGCCCGGCAAGAAGCGCAGCTTCGTAAACATGGTGGGCGCCGACCCAGCCCGAGCCGAAGGTGCGACGCGAGACGAGTTCCTGAACAGAGTTACTGTCCATGAACAGCGAGGCCAGGTCGATGTTGTCCTGCAAGAGGCGGCGTTGCCGGTCGTCGCCAGCGCTTTCGCCGCCGGCCTTAAGCGCGAGCATGGCAGCGTCGGCGTAACGCCGGATGCGTAAACTAGCCTTCAATGCGAATTGAAGGCGCTGTAACTCGACATCCCGGCGCTCAACGGGACTTGTCTCGGGTAGGCCGCATGACGTGAGCGCAAGTTCAACCAGTTCGGAAAACTGCCCGGCCTCAAGCATGATTTGTGGCAATGCCGATGCAACATAGGCACTGGTCGAAGTCAGCGTCTTCAATCGCGTTACGAATTCCCGAATGCTCGCTGCGTCTGGTCGGAATCGGTCGCGGAACCATGTCTCGGCAGGTTCATCGAAAAACTGGATCGTATCGCCATTAACGATCAGAGGTCGCCCGAGGTCAAGCGCAAAGCACTTGATCGCCGCTTGGTCTACACCCGACATCGAAGCGAGCACGGATATTGGTATCAGCGGACGAAGTGCAGCTAGACCAGCACAGATTAGGTCAACTTGGGGGCCCCCAACATGACCGGCAGCATCGCGCAGTGTGGCGATCGACTTTTCCAGAATACCGCCTATCGTGCTTTCAACCGTCGTCGGATTTGGTCCAAGGATGCGGAGGATTTCGGGAAGTGTAGCCTTGCGCGATAGCGCCAAGGCCTGCACCCTCGGATTGTGCGAGCTGAGTCTGTGAAACTCATCCACGTCATGCTCGGTTGCCTCGGCAAACCGGTGTCTCAAATGGGCCGCGGTTTCCTCTCGACTAAAAGCCTTCAATTCAAGTAACAACGCGTCTGGAGGCGGATTGAGCAGCGCTACACGGTGCGGACGGCAAAGCGCGACGACGCGAACTCCCTCCGGGAGACTCTCCCGAAGGAGGTCGCGTACAAACGAACGTGGTTCATTGATTTCTTCCGCAGCCATCTGAGCGTTGTCGGCTGCATCAACGATGATGCAGAGCACGGCATCGGCGTTTCGCGCTCGGAGCCCGGAGACGCTCTGCGTGATGCGGTGCATAAATGCGCGTACATAAGCCGAGATGTCCGCATTGGAAGGGATCAGCGGGTGACAGAGACCGAGCGCCGAAAGCTCGTTGGCAATCTGAACAAGGGCTGTTCGGTGGCGATGCCGATAACCGGTCGCGCTTCGATACTGACCATTACCAAAACAGTCGTAGAGGATGCTGATCGAACCTTTGGGAAGAATGATGCCGATCCGTGTAGAGAAAATCGACTTCCCGACGCCAGCATCCGCGTGCACGATCACTGGCCTTCCGGCCGCGCAAACAATAGCTTCGACGAGCGCAGCTTCCTGCTTTCGTGGAACCGCGTCGTCGATCGATTCGATCAGACAGGGGGATGGAAATAGCTCTGTCTCGTCCGTTTGCAGCGCCCGGAGCACATCCATCTTGGTGATGGCTGGATTTGCAACACTTTCCGAAAGCGCTTTACGAGTGACAAGTTCTTTTAGGCGCGTTGGGGCATCTACGTCGAGTGCCGGCAGGTACCCGGAGATATCCTGCGAGAGAATGTTTCTTTGGGTCCAGTAATCATCTTTGCCGCCTTCGAAACGGAGCATTCCGCAAAATAGGGCGAGCTCCGCACCGTCGAAGGACGTAAATTTCTTCAGTTTTTCGAGATCTGCGGAGTGACGCGGGACACGATGGGCAGCAGCGTCCTCCACAGCCTCGATGAAATCAACGCTGATCGGGCGATTTGTGACAAACCAAAGCTCAAGTTTTTCATACAGGGGGACGGCTGGAAGCTTCTTTCGAAGCGCCGTATAACGTTCAGCGAACCCTCTGACTGTCTTCTCTAGGCCGCTCGGCTGCCAGACGTCGTTGACCTGCAGTGTCGAATGCTTGAGCTGCATGTACCGTACAAGCGTCGCTTGTTCAATGGCCGTGCTGCCGTAGTATTCGCCAATATCGATTAGCTCTTCACCTGCTTCGACCGTTCCGGCAGCCTTGAGCTCAGTCGTCGAAGCACCTTCGATGGTTACGGCAACAAGCCCAGACTGTGGTTTGAGAAGCAGAAGCGCACGGCGCGCCGCCCAGAGGTAATGAAATTGATCTCCGTCGCGGCTTGCACGAACGAGCATGCTGTCGGACATTAGATGCCTTCCTTTATTCAGTATGGGTTGCAGGTCTGCTGGGCCGGTATTCTAGCCCGTGATAGAAAGACCGAGAACCAGCTAAGTCGCTAGTCGGCCATGGACTTTGATCAAATCAGCGAGCAATGTCCGGACTATACAAAACTTCGGGCTCGTCCCTGCTGATTGCTGGCCATTCAGGTTTGCCAATTCACACAGCGCTCAGCTTGAGGTTGTCCGCCCACTACAACACTTCAGCGCGTCTCAGTACAAAGGTTCAGCAGCCCCACCAAGCTGATCACTACTTTCCAGCGACAGCCAATAACTCAGCTTCCAGCGATTGAACGTAAGCGCTCCATCACCCCCAACCTATTCAGCTCAGCCTCTCGCTGGTT
>JAVHQF010000261.1:0-1758 GCA_036170995.1 Sideroxydans sp.
CTCTAAGATATTGATTCTTAAGGGTATTTTTAGGTGGTTGTTAAAGTCCGGTTAGTGAAGCGGTACTTGGCAGTAAATTCGACAAGGTGAGTTTCGATGGCGAATGGCAGTTTCTGGTTTTGTGGCGCCATTTGAAGGCAACACAAGGATGGTTGGAGTGCAACGACCGGCGCAACTCTATTCGCTCTTCACATTTTGATATTGAATACTTTTTATATTTATAGCTATATTTATAGCTATAAATATAAAAAGTCCAAGGCATAGTTTTAGCTATTGACGATCGTCACCTCGTGGATCACATTGGTAGTGGTGTGATTGCCTGCATTAAGAAGTTTGGTATTTGAAAAACACTGTATCATGCGCTACACTCTGTCCTAAGGACAGAGTGTAGCGCATGAAAATTAAAGTTAAAAAATTACTAAACTTTCCAATTTCTCGTGCCCTTGCCATTGAGCTTGGAAAACTGGGCACGCCAGTGGTTTTGCGGTATGACATCGCCCGTATCACTTGGAATCTTTACAAGATGCGGACCTACGAAGGGCAGCCACTTGCAATCAAATTGGATGCATTGGATAAACGTGCTTTTTCTAGAATTGAAAAAACACTGCAAAACAACGGTATCCTAAAGACGCTGCCAGGTGTCTCAGAGCAAGCGGCTCATGGTCTCATTGGTGGAAATCTTAATGACCATAACGCGGTCATTTGTTCAATTGACCCGTTCTGTTACTTGTCTCACCTCAGTGCAATGGAGTTTCATGGTCTAACCGACCGATTGCCTGAGCAAATTTATGTCTCCACTCCAGCCGGCACTGAGTGGAAGACCTTCGCTGGCGAGCGGATGGAAAAGGATTTAGGGGACGATTGGGATATTTATAGCGACAGTGGTTTGCCTCAGCTCGAACGAACCACAGTGACCAAGCTTGGAAAGCGTCCTTTGCACCGATATGCAAGCATTCACCATGGCGCGTTTCGCATATTGAAAGACTCCCCAGTGCGGGTTGCAACTTTAGGTCGGACTTTTTTGGATATGTTGCGTGAACCAGGCCTGTGTGGAGGCCTGGCGCACGTGCTGCAAGTTTTCAAGGAGCATGCCGCCATCAATAAGCGGTTGATTTTTGACGAGCTGGATCAGCATGGTTTAAAAATTGATAAGGTCAGAGCTGGGTTCATTCTGGAAGAAATTTGCAACCTGCGTGATCCAAGAATTGAAGCCTGGGTGGATTTCGCCGCTCGTGGTGGCTCCAGAAAACTGGATGCGACGGCAGATTACGAGCCTAAATTTTCCGAACGATGGATGCTTTCCATCAACACCGAGACAGACATCGAATGAGTGCAATTGATCTGACCGCCTGGGTCGATGAAGAGCTACGACCAGAACGAAAGGCTTTGCGGCAAGCCGTCCAACTTGTTCTGCGGGCGATTGCGCAATCACCGAATCTGTCGGCGATCATGATCATGAAAGGTGGCTTACTTCTGGCGGTCCGGTATCACAGCAGCCGGTTTACCAGGGATATAGACTTTTCAACACCCAAACGACTCCAAGAGGTTGATGTACCGATGCTTCTGACCGATATTGAGGAGGCCTTGGCCTCGGTATCGGCCGACAACGAACATGCCATGGCCCTGCGGTTGCAGTCGCATGAGATCAAGCCGCCGAACAGACCTGGGGTAAATTTTCCGACACTGCAGATGCGTATCGGGTATGCCAGTCGTCTGGAGCCGAGGTCCTTAAAGCGACTGGAAGCTACGGGCTCCACG
>JAVHQF010000262.1:0-1758 GCA_036170995.1 Sideroxydans sp.
AATACCGGAAAAACAAATCTGCAAACTGTCAACCATGCGCCAAACCCCATCAAAACCAGGATGGCACCTTGCTTTTGATCCCAGGCTAGCGACCCAAACCAGAGAGCGCCGCCCCAGACCAGGCAAGTGATCGCAAGGCAAAAGAGCCATTTGGTGTAAAAGACCACTTGCCCGTACCGATATACAGTGCTATTGATCCAGCGTCTTGCTGCAGTTCTACGATTGTTGGTCATGGGAAATTAACGTAATCAGATGGAAATAAATATGAAGCACTATTATTTTTAGTAGCATGATAGTCGTTATTTATTTTAACTCAGAGTGGCTATAAAGTTAATTGGTAACTTGATATTATGTTGTATATAAAACTCAAAACTCCAGTTCTTTATTCCATGTCTTCTCAGCGGTTAAAAATGCCAATTCCGGATTTTTCACTTTAATACCCATCCGCAGAGCTTCTGTTGCCGCCGCTTCCCGAAACGACAGTGACCCTGTGACGAATACTTCGCCGCCAAATTTTTGAGAGGCCAGTAGCAACCCGGCGTGCATGGCTTTTGGGTCGTTCTCTTGGGCCAAATCGATCCGCGGTCCGTTGTCGGTCAGTCTTACCGTGCCATGGGTGTCAAGGTATTCAATGCAGTGCTCTGGTGTGATCCTGAGCTGGGCGGTGCGGATGTCGAAGTCGTCGGGTCGTACCGTGCCTCTGATGCTGTTTTCCCGGCTTGCTTCGGGGGCGGTATGGCCGAGGTCTTCGCCCTCGATGCCTGCCTTTTGTTTGGTTTTGTCTCGCTGGGCCCGATAGCGCAGCCCGCGAAGTGCGGAGATTGCCGCCTCGTTGCCTAGCGCCGCCTGCCGCTCCAGCCACGGCAACCATTCCATCGCGTTGGCATGTGTAAGCGCCAGGCGTTCACGCTTTTGCCGGTCTTCCAAGTCTTCCATCGCCGCCGTGCGCTGTGCTGCCCACAGGAGTCTCGCCACCTGGCTCCCATATTGATTTTGCAGATGGGTCAGGGTCCCGGTTTTAGAAGCCGCAAGCTGTTGGAGCATGTCAGATTTTTCTGCTTTGTGAAGATCTCGCAGCTCCAGCCTTGCGGCCTTGCGGTTGTCTTTAGCCGTGTATTTTTCTGACTTGTATTGCTCAAAGAGTGCTGTGCGTGCAATGGCACGATCCATTCTGGCTTGATCGCGCTGTTCGCCTCGCCCGGTGCACCCGGGATATTCCTGCGAGTCCGGGTCAGTACCACAGGCAACACGGGCAACGTAATCGTTGTAAGTGGCTCCGTCAATCGACCGGTTGGTCGATGAGGTCTGCCCTATGGGAATGTTGGGCGGCTGGTATTCACCAAAGCGCTTTTGCAAGCGCCCCAGACTCAGTGCATAGTGAACGGCTGACGCTTTGGTTTGCGTTGCCTTGTCGAGCATGTCGGTCTCGAAAATCAAGCCGGATTTGACTTTCACCACACGCAGGCTTCTGGCGACGCATGCGCGATGGAACTCCTGCCAGTTCTGCGTTGCAACCAGCTCTGGTGCAACCTTGTTGTTGAGCCAGCCGGCCAGTGAGGGCAGTCCTGCCTTGACTTCCCCCATGCGCGCCTTCACGGCAGGTGCATGCGGTGCAAGTGACTTGTCGGTTTCAAGTCCAAGCTGGCGGCGCAGCGCATGCGTCAGCCGCTTGATTTGACCGTCAATGACCACGTGGGGGCCGTTGTCATGCTGCCAGCCCTGTTCAAGTTCGATCTCCCGACAGGTTTTGTCCAGCAC
>JAVHQF010000263.1:0-8438 GCA_036170995.1 Sideroxydans sp.
CTATACCCTACACCTTCGGATGGCCCAACGTAATGATCTGTTTTGGACGGGAGTGAGAACACCCATTACTTTCTGGGTGTACATCCTGCGTTGCAGTGATGCCTCCTACTACACAAGACATACCGACAACCCAGAAAATCGCATTGGCAAACATCAGTCTGGCCTTGCTCACGGCTATACTTCCAGCCGCCTACCTGTCTAACTCGCATGGTCACAGGACTGCACAACTCGTTATGAAGCACTTGCTGCCGAAATGCAAATCAAAAGTTGGGGATGTAAAATGAAGAAGCACCGATGCGCGGCGACTGGAATGATGTCTCACGCTTGGCTAAGAAAGATTAATAGGTTGAAACTGACCAATGTGGCGGCACACCAGCCAGATACTCGATGCAAGCTAAGCAATAGGTAATGTCCGCGATAGGGCTTTCACTTTTCTTTGGGCTATTGAAGCTTGCACACTTCAAGTCTCGACTCTATTTTTCATAGCCGCCGACTTGCAAAAGTCGCAAGCATTATTGCTCATTTGATTTGATGCTTAGGCGGCTAGTCGGAAGAGATGAAGTAAACTGCAACAGCAATCAGCACTATAAGTATTGTCAGTTCAATCATCTTAGATTTTCCGAAAGCTAAACAACTATCAGCTAAAACCAGAGAGTTAGGTCGGGGAACTAAAGTCCTCTTGCGCGCACCAAACTAACCGTGCAGCACCCACGAGGAAGAACATAATCCTTGTTGTTCCACACTCGCCGAATTTGCAAGTATCTATCTGACTGACTAAAACTGGCGTTTCAATCCTTGCGATCGGGCAAAAAAAAGCCCGCGCTAAGTAGCCCGAGCTTTAATGTAATTAGGATAGGATACGTTCAGTTGTGTATGACATCGTCACGGGTTAGCGAGCGCTTTACCATCACATAGGCTGCTATCACCACTAGTGCCGTGACAACAATGTCGAACAGATCCGTCATGGGCAGATGGCTGTTGTTGTATGCACCTGATATCCAAGTGTAGCGCTCAATCCAAGTGCCAATCATAATACTAAAGGCTATTTTCACAATCAGGCTGGGATTGTGACGGGTGTATGAGAACACCAACAACACGAATGGAATGATGAACTTTAGGATAAAGAACGTCCACCACAGACCAGCATAGTCTCCACTTTCCATGCCAACAATACGGTCACGCTCGTAGGGGAGGTTTCCGTACCAAATTGTGAGGTACTGGGCAAAGAAAAGGTATATCCACAGGATGGTGAACGACAGCATCATTTGCGCGAAGTAGTTGTAGATATGGCTAGGCATTGGTTTCACCAGCTTGCCGTTCTTGTCGAGGAAATAAATCAGCGCAACCGTGAACGCAAGGAACATACCAAAATTGCTGACAAAGTGGTACATACCATAAATGGCGCTGTGCCAAGATGGCAATATGGTCATCTCGAAATCCCAAGCCACCATGGTTCCATAAAGAACATAAACGAACGGAATCAACAGAGCGGTGCGCTTGAAACGTTCCCAGTTTTCGGCGCTCTGTTCACTCACCGCCTGCAACTTGATGAAGCGAGAGAATATCCAGCCCACAAAAATCAACGCTCCAACTTGGCGCATCACCAAGAAGGTGTAGTTGTGCCAGCCTGGTAAGTGATGCTCACCTTGGCCTTCCGCCAAATCCAACCAAGGGAAAGTCATTTTGCCAGCGACTAGAAGAACCACCAACAGCACAAAAGCAACTGGGTAGAGACCAAACAGCGAAACCAACACTGTTCGTACTTGATAGCGCCACTTGGCGTTTGATAGATGCAGGATTGAAATGAACGTGACACCGCCCAACATCAGGTAAAGAACAATCAGGAAATCAACGGTCAACACTGACCAGTTAGCGAAAGAAACCATTGTCACTCCTTATTTTGCTGAGTCCGCTTGTGCGGTTGCCGAAGCACTTTTCAAACCTTTACGGATAAAGTTGACCACGTGCCAGCGTTCTGTGGGCGATAGGTCATTCGCGTAGGGTGGCATCACTGCACCTCCGAAAGTCATGTAACCGAAGATAAAACCATCTGGCTGACTTTTGACGTTGTCGCTGGTCAGGTCGAACGGGCGCAGAATTAACTTCTCGCCGACCAAACCATCGCCAGCGCCAGTACCATGGCACGGTGTACAGTAAATTGTGAACAATTGTTTTCCCACTTTGACCGATTCAGCGTTGACAGATACGGGGTTTGGCAAATCATTTACCTTGGCGCGATCCACAATCTGGGTTGCGGTGGCGGACACTGGCACTGAGCGGCTGGGGAAAAGCATGGGCTTTTCCTGTGGCTTGATGCTAATCTGATTAGCCATGTCGTTTGACCATGGCCAAGCTTGAGCCAGTGATGGCAACAGTGCCAAGGCGATAATCCATATAGGGTTTCTCATGCTACGACCTCTTCCTGTATATCTAGCACACTGTGCTTCTGGAAAATCTTTTTCACTTCCTCAATACTATGGGCACTTCCCTTCACCAACACGCCAATCTGATCCTCAGAAATCATCGAAGTGTAGATTGAGCTCTTTACACGCGCTGGCAGACCCGCAGCAATCAAAAAGCCAAGTACCGTGATATAGACACCGCCCAAAATTAACATTTCATAGGTAAGAACAAAATTCGGCGGCAACGGGATGATGGGTTTACCACCCTTTAGCTGTTGGAAGAAATTCCCCTGAGCACTGGAAATCAAGAAAAAACTCAGTGTGCCTCCCAAAATCGAACCAATCAGCGTGTACTTTTGCACAGGAACTGGGCGATCACCCAGCACCGCCTCGACATCAGGGTGTTCAATAGGTGACTTGATGGTGACATCATCAAAGTTGAGACCAGGAATGTCGGCCTCGCGCACTTCAAGAATTGCAGCCGAGGCGGCATCGAAATCATTGAATAATCCGAGTATGCGTACGGTGCTCATGCTTCCCTCGATTCCTTGTTGGCGAGTGTGCGGTGGTAAACCATTTCTTTCACTTCATACATTGAGACAGACGGCACCAGTTTGGTGAAGATCATGAACAACATGCCAAACCAGCCGAAACTGCCAAATACCATGCCCCACTGTACGAAACTAGGCCACTGAAAATGATCCCAAGTCCACGGATAGTAACCGTGAGAATAAGTCGGTGCGACAATCATCCAGCGTTCTAGCCACATGCCTAAATTGAGCAGTAGCGACACGATGAACATGATGGTAAGGCTGGAACGGAATTTCTTTATTGCTAAAGCGAACGGCACGATGGAACCGCAGACAATCATCGTCCACCAGAACGGAGCGTATGGACCAGTGGCCTTCTGAATAAGCAAGTCCTTGGAATATGAATCATGTCCATACCACACCGACGCAAATTCAATTAGGTTGAGATATGTCCACACCATAGCGATGGCAAAAGTAAGTCGCGCCACCTTGTCCAAAATCGGCATCGTCATGTATTCCTCAAAGCGGAAAGTGTAGCGCAGCACGATGAACAAAGTGATGATTGCAGCACAACCAGAATACAGCGCACCAGCCACGAAGTAAGGTGGAAATGAAGTAACGTGCCAACCTGGTTGTTGCGACATAGCGAAGTCCGATGCCACGATGGAGTGCACGGACACTGCAAGCGGAATCAGGAAGCACGCCACGGTTAGATAGGTGATACGGAAATTGCGCCATTGCCGATCAGTCCCCATCCAACCCAACGCCAAAATAGTGTAGAAGTTTTTACGCCATCCTTTAGCATTGTCGCGACATATCGCAAAATCTGGTATCGCACCAATATAGAGAAATATTATTGACGAGGTCAGGTATGTGAAAATCGCCATAGCGTCCCACAGCAACGGCGACTGGAAGTTTGGCCAAGTCCAGCGCTCATTGGGGTAGGGGAGAGCATAATAAAATTGCCACAGACGCCCCAAGTGCACCATCACGAACAAACCAGCAGTCATTAACGAGAAAGTGGTCATTGCCTCGGCGAAACGGTAGATTGGTTTGCGCCAGTCAGCGTGCATCAAGTGCAGGATCGCCGATAATAGAGTACCCGAGTGGCTCATACCAATCCAAAAGATGAATGTGGCGATGTACAAACCCCACATGTGCGGATTGTTCATATTGGCCACGCCCATACCCGTCTGGTATTGGTAGATTTCGCAACCAACACCCACCAAAAACATTGACAGCGCCAAGCCAAACAATACCCAATACACTGGTCGCGGCTTCTCTAGACTACGCAACACATCCTTGTTGATTTGTGCCCACGCGATGTCTTCGCGAATATCTTTCTCTTTGTTCAAATGGTTCATGCTGTTATCCGAAGTGAAGGTTAGGCCTTAGTATCGCGCACCCGTTCAAGGTACATGACCGAAGGATAAGAACGCAGTTCCTCGAAAACTCGGTAACCACGCAGGCCGCTGTCGCCGCTCTTGTCTTTGTCTTGCACATCCTTGTGCAGTTCAACCTGCTGATGACGCCATTTTTCTGAAACCTGCGAGTAAGGGTCAACCATATTTCCGAATGTGATAGCTTGTGTCGGGCATGCCTGAGCACAGGCAGTTGTAACCTCGCCATCCTTGACAGTGCGACCTTCGTTGCGAGCGGTGTTTTTGGCGGCAGTGAGGCGCTGCACGCAAAATGTGCACTTTTCCATTACGCCTTTAGAACGCACGGTGAGGTCTGGATTCAGTTGCATCGGCAACGGATCGGGCCAAGCCATCTCCTGTTCTGGGTAGTCGTACCAATTAAAGTATCGTACTTTGTAGGGACAGTTGGCAGAACAGTATCGTGAACCCACGCAACGGTTGTACACCTGCGAATTGAGTCCGTCTGGCGTATGGTTAGTCGCCCCCACTGGACAGACCGTTTCGCAGGGTGCGGCTTCGCACTGCTGGCACATCATGGGCAGGAACTGCGCGCCTTGGTGTGGAGTTTCTACATCTTCTTCATTCCAATAGCGCTCAATGCGCATCCAGTGCATAGATTGACCATGTGCATATTTTTCCTTGCCCACCACTGGCAGGTTATTTTCTGCGTAACAGGCTACCGAACATGCATTGCAACCAGTGCAAACGTCAAGATTGATGGCCATCGCCCACTTGTATTCGGCGTGACCGCCGGCAGGGCTTGGCTGCGGGTGTGTTTCACGCAACTTAGTCCAGTCTCTCAACATGTAAGTGGTGGACATTCGTTATACCTCCTTGGAAAAGTTAGCTTTGTCGACCGCAATGGTAGACACCAGTTTACGCCCCTGCTGGGTGTTGACGACGATGGGACTCCAACCCTCCTCTTTTACTACCCTGACACTGGCTCCAGTCCTGCTGACCTTGACGCGGGTAGCGTGCATAGCAAGTTCGCCTGTGGATTTGTCGAATACTGGATCAAGCAGCTTGAAAGGATTCACACCCACGTCTTTTGCGTAACGCCCCATCGCTTCATGCCCCTGACCTAGCGGTATTGCAACGCTATCAGGCTGCACGCCTGGGAATAGGTAAGCTTGCGTCTTGATGGAACCGTTCTTTGAAGCGATTTCTAAAATGTCACCCTCTTTGATGCCCATGCGCTCGGCGGTTTTGGGATGAATTTCAACCCAAGAATCCCACACCATTGTAGTAAGTGAATCCGGAGTTTCTTGCAACCAAGGCAGATTAGCATGACGACCGTCACGGAAGCCAGAACGCACCGTCGGCACTAGATGGAATGGGTATTGGTCGTCGCCTATCGGCGCTGGTTGTGCAATATCGAGATTAACGACATTGGCAGAAATCGATTGCTCTTGGCCTTTCACCTTAAGTACGCCATGCATAAGCGCCTGATTCCAGAAAGTCTCATCATCCGCCGATACGCCGCTAAATGCCCCCTTGTTCCGTGTTAGCGCACTTTTTAGGTAGGCATAATAGTCAGCAAAATCTTTATACTCATTAGCACGGCGATGTTTGAGTTGATCTAGCATCACATCACCCAGTGAACGCGTACCGCTTGGATAAAGCTTCTCCATCAACGGCTGTTGCATAGTGAGCTCAATACTGTCTGGCTGGTAGGCGGCCACATGGGTGCCCCAGTCCTCCAGCGCGGAATCTAGGGGTAGC
This sequence comes from Sideroxydans sp., assembly GCA_036170995.1. Taxonomy (GTDB): domain Bacteria; phylum Pseudomonadota; class Gammaproteobacteria; order Burkholderiales; family Gallionellaceae; genus Sideroxyarcus. Next base: position 6,076 of record JAVHQF010000263.1, read on the forward strand.
ACCAAGTCGGCTTCCTGCGCAGTTTCGTCTAAGTAGTGCGTGAACACCACTTTGAATTCGGATTTTTTTAGGTTGTCGCGTAGCTTCATAAAAGCTGGAGCGGTATAGACTGGATTTGCATTGTAGATAAACACCACTTTGAATTTATCTCCCGCCAAACTGTCGTTGAATCTTTTCAACGCAACGCTATTTCCTTCTTCTGCAGCTAGTTGAGGGAAAGGGAGTCTAGTCGGCGCATCAATGGTCTTGCCAACATTCCCTAGCACCACGTTAAGTAGCATGATAGCAGCCGCATTCTGAGCTCCGTGGGCATGACCTTCTGCAGACAAGCCAGACAGCACCAAGCTTGGACTGCGCTCACTCAACAACGCCACTAATTTATCGAACACCTCACCACTGACACCAGCCTCCTTATTAACGCGCTCTTTATCATAGGCACGCACTGCACTAACCACAGATGCGGGCAGACTCTTGACACCAATACCCCCCTTCAGAAGAGCATTGACAAGCCCCAGCGCAAGAACCCCCTCAGTACCAGGTATAATTGGAATCCAGCGATCCGCATTAGCACCCGTAAGAGTCATACGTGGCTCGATTTGCACTAGTGTGCCGCGCTTTTTATCTATTGTTGCTTTACGAAATTGCGTGTACTGGCTGGCAAAATGTACTGGTGACACCCAAGTATCAAGGAAGTCAGCACCAAAAGAAACGATGAGCTGCGCCTTGTCCAGATGGAAGCGCGGCGTAGCAGTGCCGTATAGTTTCTGACTGACGGATTGGTTCACTGCAGGAGTGAGTGCTTCGTAAAAGTATAGGTTTTTCGAACCTAGACTATCGACGTAATTTTGTACCAACACCTTAAGGTGGCCGCTCAAACCACCGCTGAGGAAAGCAAACTGTTCACCCTTGAGGTCACCAGTCTTTTCCGCCAACAGTGCTGTCGCATTTTCCCAAGTAGTGGGTTGCAGCCCCCCTCCCTGGCGCAACAGTGGTTCTTTGAGGCGGTCTGGGTTGTAATGATGCTGCACTGCGGCCTGACCCAGTCCGCACAAACGACCTAGATTGATTGCAGATTCTGGATTACCCTCCAGCTTAAGGATACGACCTTCGCGTACACGCCCCGTCACACCACAGTTAGCTTCACATTGCGTGCAGGTGGAAGCATAGTACACGCCAATGCTTGGCACCAAAAAATCCTCAGGTTGTGAATATGACATCACTGTTTCAACGCCAGATTCGACCGAAGTCTTGCCGCAACCAGCGACAGCGACGGCGACGGAACTCCAGCCCAATACTTTGAGGAAGTCTCTGCGATTAATGTTGCTCATAAGCCTATCGTCCTTGCGTAATTTATTTGTGGCACTGCCAGCAGTCGTTCGGACCGTTGCTGGTTTTGGCACTAACGTTATCGATGCGATGGTCTTGTTCGTGGCAGGAAACGCACCAGCCCATACTTAGCGGCTGCACTTTCTCCGCAACAGTCATGCTTTTTACGTCCCCATGGCAAAGCCCGCAGACCTCTTGAATTGGACGTTCCTGCTTAAAGTAGAAGCGTTGCACATGACGTTCATGAGAAAAGCGCACAAAGTCGGGCAGGTCATGCACTTTTTTCCAAGGTATTGGTTCTTTCTTTTCCCAGTACTCGAACAGTTTCTTGATGCGCGGTCTATCCTTAACCGACTCAATGCTCTGGTGGCAACCCATACACTTTTGCAGGGGCGGAATGCCTGACACCGCACTACGGCGAGCGTATGTATGACAATACAGGCAATTGATGCCCATTTTTCCAGCATGTGTGTTATGAGGAAATTCGATGGGTTGCTCCACTTTGCCGTCCGCCTTAGCAGCACCAGCGCCAAACACCCCCACTGCCAGCAGTAACAAACCAACCGCAAACCTGCGCGCGGCACCTTGATCTGCGATGCATAAGAATCGGCTTAAATTCATTTGCTTATTCGTCCCTTTTATTCGCCAACCCAACGTCCCATAGTTGCTTGTGACGCAAAGCTGCGGTAACTATCATTAGTTGATTCTAGGCTCGTGAGCACTGGAAACCCTGTAAAGCCAATAACCGTATCCCCATAGCTATTAGGAAAACTGGCTCAAAACCGTATCTTTTGGAACGCAACTTAAAGAGAGAAATCAGACAAATGAGAAGACCTATTGCAACATCTTCACACTAGAAAACTCCCCCTCTACCCTACGCCTATGCCCGATGAATATAGGCACACAACTCATCTACAGCTATTTTTTTAACTTTTGGATAACTCTTTCGGGCAACTATAGTGGTGAAAAAGGTGTCGGTCAAGGGTTGTGTAATGTTGTTTAAGAAATATTTCTTTTTTATCGAAACCTCGATATCA
>JAVHQF010000264.1:0-1753 GCA_036170995.1 Sideroxydans sp.
AGACTTCTGTTCTGCCACCACAAGCCTTGCGATGTCATCCCTGATGTATTCAGGCTGTTGAGCGATGATGTTTGCTATTCGCTCAGGGGGTTCCAATCCTTCCAGTAATTTGTCCATGTTTTCCCCTTGCCTAGTTGGTATGCCATACCATCAGGTCAACAGTGCGTGTTCTGATGAAAACCATCTTCATTATGCTCGTGCAAAGCTTCCCCAGAAATTAACGGAATCTGGTTAAGAGCCAGAGATGTCGCTTATCAACTGAGCCGATATATCCATCCAGAAACCCGTCATTCGGTGTAGTTTGTATTTCTGTTGCACAACGAGAATTATAGACCGATGAAACCGGTTATTCCATCAATTCGGCATTCGACGAATCAATCCCTCAAACTCTCCGATCGGCACGGGTTTGCTAAACAAATAACCCTGATATGCGTGACAGCCATTACGTTCGAGGAAATCACGCTGCGCCTCGGTTTCCACTCCTTCCGCAATCACTTCCATTCCCAGACTGTTGCCCATACTGATGATGGTCTGCACGATCACTGCATCAGTGGGTTTTATGCCAATATTATGCACGAAGGACAGATCAATTTTCAGTTGGTCAAGCGGAAGTTGTGTCAAGTAAGACAGTGATGAATAGCCCGTGCCAAAGTCGTCCATGGAGAAACGCACGCCGACCTCCTTGAGGTCGCGCATCTTGACGACAGCGTCATTGATGCTGTTCAGCACCACGCTCTCGGTCAGTTCAAGCTTAAGCCGGGCCGGGTCGGCACCAGTCTTTTTAAGGGCTGCACGCACTTGTTCGACGAAGTCCGGTTGGTGGAATTGCCGCGCGCTCACGTTGACGGCGAGTTGCAGTTCACATGCCAACGGGTTTGCTTCCCATGCCTTAATCTGAGCGCAAGCGGTTTCCAACACCCATTGCCCGATGGGCAGAATCAGCCCGGTATCTTCCGCCAGGGAGATGAAGTCCAGTGGCGAGACCAGACCGCGTTTGGGATGCAGCCAACGCAGCAATGCTTCAGCACCGATGGGCTGATTAGCGGCATTCATCTGTATCTGGAAGAAAAGTTTGAATTGCTGCAGGGAAAGTGCGTGGCGCAAGTCGGTTTCAAGCACAGCACGGGCTTCAAGCGATGCCTGCATGTCCGGATCGAAGAAACGAAGGGTGTTGCGGCCAGAGGTCTTAGCCTGATACATTGCGGTATCGGCGTGCTTGAACACGTCATCCATGCCGATCTCGTTGTCACGGAACAAACTGATGCCAATACTGGCGGAGCTGTAGTGTTCAAACCCCTGAAGATTGAAGGACCGGTTAAGGGAGGCAAGAACCGTCTCTCCAATATCCTGGGCTTGTGCTACCGCTTGCTGGGTATCTTCGTTCAGCTCCTCAAGAACGACGACGAACTCGTCGCCACCCATTCGGGCGACCGTATCACTGTTGCGCACGCAATCCTGGAGACGTTTGGCGACCTCAATCAGCAGCAGATCACCGATGTTGTGACCCTTTGTATCGTTAAGTGCCTTGAAGTTGTCCAGATCAATAAACAAGATTGCGCCATGGTTCTTGTGGCGTGCGCTGTGGGCCAGCACACGCTGCACGCGATCCCGCAGCAGGCTACGGTTGGGCAGGCCGGTTAGAGAATCATAAAAGGCGAGTTGCTCAATATGAACCGCCTGCGCTTTAAGCTTGGTGATGTCCTCCACTATAACCAGCAGATCTTCTTCTTCTTCTTCTTCTTCTTCTTCTTCT
>JAVHQF010000265.1:0-8362 GCA_036170995.1 Sideroxydans sp.
CAGCAGAGGGACTAAAGCCAAAGCATCGCTGCTCTCGCTCCCTCTCCCACCGGGGGAGGGCTGGGGTGGGGGAACCCTCTCTATTCTTCAGCCCACAAGCTGAGTAAGTAGCAGGTTCTGCTTGTAAAGACGCATTCCCTATCTCGCTTCAGTCGCCCACGCAAAATCCAGATGAACCGTTATTTAAGGTTGAGAAAGTAGCGTAGCTTGCTGGTAATGCTTGAAAGCTTCATCGGGCTTGTGTAGCCGCTCGGCTAATTTTGCCAGAGTGGTATAGGCCTCGCTACTGGGCTGCACACTGAGGCTGGCATCTAGGTAGTTCTGTGCTTTGCCCCAAAGCTCTTGATGCAGACACAGCTTGCCCAGTGCCAGTAACAGTGCCGCGTCATCTTGATGCATCTTCAGCCATCGTTCTGCTTGGTCAATCTGGGTTACCACACTGCCTTCTAAGCAATCGCCATACATTGCTATCAGTTCACTACTCCATTCTTTGTTCAGGCTGTCGGTCAGCAGTGTGCGGGCGACAGCGCATTCGCCCAGTTGCTTGAATGACTTGGCAGCTTCCATTGCCACCTTGCTGAGCTGCTTGAACTCGGCAGGCATCTCTTTCAGGATACCGCGCAACATTGCGCCGTCTTGCGCGCAGACTTTGATTTTCTCCAACCAAGCTTGCTGGCGCATCTGGGCAGACAAGGTGGAGTTGATGGCGTTGCGTTTCTCCAACTGGTTCGCCACATCCAACACGGCATCCCAGTTGCGCGATTGTTGTTGTGCTTTAAGTTCGAGATAGAGTGCGCCGATATGTTTGCGGATACCAGAATCATTTAATTCTTTGAGTGAACTGAGTGCGGATAGCGGTTGTTTCTGATCGAGTTGGAACTCAGCCTTTGCCATCAAGCGCATGGTTTGCTCACCCACGGTCTTACCCTCCGCTTCGCCGAGGTAGGCATCGCGCCGCTCAAACTCGCGTAACTCATTCGCGGAACGTGCAGCGATGATGGGGTTAAGACCAGAGCTCTCACCCAGCTGCATTGCTTTTACAGCGGCTTTTTCGGCAGCGGCGTAACGCCCTTCGAAGAAAGCGATTAAGGCTTCCTGCATCGCTGCGCGACCCTTACTTTGCGCACGTTCGGCACGGAAGGTGCGCACGTAGCGCGGCAGTTGGAGGGCAGCGGAAATGAGTTGTAGCAACCAGTAAGCGGTGATGAACAGCGCGGTTAATGTGAACACGAACATCGTGAGCGACATCTCCATGCGATAAGGGGGATGTACGAACAATACATAGCTACTGTTATGCGAGAGGAGAGTCACCGCAACGGCGGCAGCAAACAAAGCCAACAGCCAGACGAGGAATCTCATCGCGCGCCTCGCTCATGGGTGGCGCGGTAGTTGCGTACTGCTTCCAAGCTGCCGCTAATGTCTGGCACATTGAGCGTGATATTGGATGCGGCGAGTTTTTGCAAGGAAGCCAACACTTGTATTGCATCCTTCGATTTATTGTCGAAGTAGCGATTCACCCAGACTTGTGCCGAGCCAATCTCTCTCAGAAAGCTTGCTTCGTCGCGCGACAACAAAGCCAGACGCGCAGAGAGGAGTCGTAACTTCAAGTTCTCGCGCAGGAAAAAAGTTTGCGAAGGCGAGAGCAGCGGGGTGTCAGATTGCTGGGTGTTTTCGATACGTACTAGGCCGCGTAGTTCCTGCCACAGCTCATGCCAGAAACGCTGCCATGCATTGGCCATCGGGGGAGCTTCGGTTGTTGTGACAGGCGTTGCTTGAACACCCGCATCTTGTGCCAGCGGCATGCTATCGGCGGCGGCGATGAGCTTGTCCAATTGCTGATTGATGCCCGATGTGTCGATAGTGGGCAAGGCACGCAAACGTTCGATGTCACGGCTGATGCTGTTTTTCATCTCGCCGAAGCTGGGGCGGTCGAGACGTTGCAATCGGCTCTCGGCATGTTGCAGTGCAATCAACGCCGCCTTCACGTTGGCGGACAACTGCAATTGCTGCCCCGCGATGAGCGCCATTTGCTCCACATCTGCCAACGCGGTTTGATCGCGGCTACTAGACATCTCTTGATACAACGCATCAAGCGCAGCCCGTTGGCTTGCGGTCTCGGCGAATTTGCTTTCCAGTAGACTCAACTTGCCGCCCAGTTCGCGCACCAACTCTTGGTTTTGTGTCACCAGCATCTGGTTTGCTTTGCTACTGCCTTCCACTTCAGCGAGGCGGCGTGCGACTTCCTGCTGCACTTGATTGAGCTGGTAGCGTGCATCAATCCACTGCCACACGAACACTGCCACCAGCACAACCAAGGTGAGTTGTGTCAACGACATGCTGGAGATCAGCTTGCCGATGGGGTTGCCACTAGCGGTCTTAGGAACAGCGGGAAACGATGCTGTATCTAACCCGACTTGGGCTGGCTCGGCTGCGGGCTGGGGAGGTGTGGTTTCGCTCATTGTGTGCTCACGGTTGTGAATGCTTGCCCCATGCTACCAAAGCCTTGAGCAATCCGTCATCCCCTGCTTCGGACAGGAAGATGTTTTTCCAGCCTTGTTGTTGCGCCAGCTGGGCGATGCGGGCATGGGGAACGAAGAGAGGAAGGTTGGCGAATCGGGTTTGTTGTGTTTGCGCAAGCCCTTGCCACAGATTTCCCAGAGCTTCACTACTGGTTACGTTGAGGGCATGCGGGTCGGTCTGCAACACACTATCGGCATCTAACGCTGGCTTGCTACGCTCATAACAGGTCACGTAGTCTACCTGCGCGCCGCGTGTTTTGAGTGTGTCACCCAGTAGTTCGCGCCCACCGTTGCCGCGCAATACCGCCACCTTCCAACCCGCCACATTCTGTAATGCGGGCAAGGCAAGCAGGGATTCGCTATCGAAACGCTCGGTCGGCGCGATGACATGCTCAATGCCTAGTCCGCGTAATTTTTGCGCACTGCTTTGTCCAACACTAGCGACACGCACATTACTTGGTACAGTGTCCAGCGCATCCATAGCGTAATTCACCGCATTCGGGCTGATGAAGATGAGCAGGTCGTAAGTGGAGAGCTGTTGCTTGAGTGCGTTCAGCTCAGACGCATCGGTGGCAGGAGTAATCTCTAGCAAGGGAAACAGAATCACGTTGCCACCGAGTTTGGTGATGCGCTGGGTCAGCTCAAGCGCTTGCTCACGCGGGCGCGTGACGACGATGTTCAAATTTTTGAGCGGTGTGTCAGCCATTTAAGGCGGCGAGTATCTCGCCCGCCCCTTGCTTCAACAGCGCCTGAGCGATGGCATCACCCAAGACTTCTGGTTTGGCGATGTAGCCCATCTGTTCGGCGCGTAACAAGCGTGAGCCATCTGGGGTGGCGACGAAGCCGCGCATACGTAACTTGCCGTTTTGCACTTCAGCAAAGCCGCCCAACGGAACGGAGCAACTGCCCGCTAAGGCGCGGCTCATGGCGCGTTCTGCCAACACACAAGCGGAAGTATCGGCATGGTGCAAGGGGGCCAACACCGCTTTCAAGTCGGGGCGGTCGGCACGCGTCTCGATACCGAGAGCGCCTTGTCCCACCGCAGGCAGGCTGTCTTCACTGGAGATGACGGCACGGATGCGGTCACCCAAGCCTAGACGTTTCAATCCGGCTGCTGCCAAAATGATCGCAGCGTATTGACCTTCATCTAGCTTGCGCAGACGGGTCTGCACATTGCCGCGCAGGGGTTCGATTTTTAGATGGGGAAAGCGCGCGCGCAGTTGGCTCTCACGGCGTAGGCTGGATGTTCCTACCACGCTACCTGCGGGCAACACCGCCAGATTTTCAAACTTGTTAGAGATGAAGGCATCGCGTGGGTCTTCGCGTTCGCCGATACAGGCCAGGGTGAAACCTTCGGGCATGTTCATCGGCACATCCTTGAGTGAATGCACCGCGATGTCGGCGCTACCAGTTTCCAAAGCGGTCTCCAGTTCCTTCACGAATAGTCCTTTGCCGCCGATCTTGGATAGTGTGACATTCAAAATCTGGTCGCCTTGGGTGGTCATGCCCAAGATGCTGACGGAGGTTTGTGGGTATAATGCACGCAGCCTGTCTCGTATGTGTTCTGCCTGCCACATGGCCAATACGCTTTCGCGTGAGGCGATTACCAAACGGGATGGGGGTGTGAAAGTAGCCTGACTCATAGCGTTTCCAGTGAAATTTTAATCAATCAAAAGTGCGGCGCATTCTAGCAGGTGCGCCTAAATTTTGCGCCTTGGCGCGTTGAAGAATATGAACCTGATATCTGCACCTTCCGATCTCTCCAGCAAAGATTCACCCCTGCGCGACGATATTCGCCTATTGGGTCGCATCCTTGGGGATACCCTGCGCGAACAAGAAGGCGAGGCTACTTATGACCTGATTGAGAGCGTGCGTCGTGCGGCTGTGCGCTTTCGTAAAACCCAAGATGAACGCGATGGTGCTTTGTTGGAAGAGATGCTGGATGCTTTGAGTCCAGAAGAAACTTTGCTGGTCGTGCGCGCCTTCAGCTATTTTTCACAGCTTTCAAATATCGCGGAAGACCTGCACCACAATCGTCGCCGCCGTGCCCACCAGAAAGCGGGTTCGCCACCGCAAGAGGGTAGTGTGCAACTGGTTCTCAATCATTTGGAAGAGAAGCAGCTCGGCATCGAAGCGGTGCAAGCCTTCTTCGACAAGGCGCTCATCTCGCCCGTGTTGACCGCACACCCTACCGAAGTGCAGCGCAAAAGCATTCTCAATTGTCAGCTCATCATCTCCAGCCTGTTGGAAGAGCGTGACCGTTTGGACATGACACCAGAGGAATTGGACGATAACGAAGAGAAGTTGCACCGCTTTGTGCTCATCTTGTGGAGCACGCGCATGTTGCGCACGACTAAACTCTCGGTACAAGACGAAGTGAAGAACGGTCTGTCTTTCTACGACTACACTTTCTTGCGCGAGATACCGCGTGTGTACGCGGGGCTGGAAAAACAAATCGAAGCGCGTTTCGGCCGGCGCATCGAATTGCCCCCGTTCTTGCGGGTGGGCAGCTGGATCGGTGGCGACCGCGACGGCAACCCTTTCGTTACGCACGAGGTGATGTTGGATGCCGCACAGCGACACTCCGGCACAGTGATGGATTACTACTTGGCTGAAACGAATCTGTTGAGCGCGCGCCTAAGTTTATCTAACCGCTTGGTAGAGGTGAGTGATGAGTTGGGTGCGTTCGCCGACCAATCTCCCGACAAAGAAGTGAGCCGCGAAGATGAACCTTATCGCCGTGCCTTACTGGCGGTGTACGCACGCTTGGTGGCAACCGCCGAACAGCTAGGTCACCGCGTGGAGCACCTGCATCCAGTGAGCAAGGAAGTTGCGCCCTACGCTAATGCACAGGCATTCATCGCTGATCTCGACATCGTCATCCATTCCTTGGAACATCATGGTGCCCTGTACCTGTCGCGCGGTCGCATGGCCTATCTGCGTCGAGCAGCAGAGGTGTTTGGCTTCCACCTTGCACCCTTGGACATGCGTCAACACAGCGCCGTGCATGAGCAGACTGTCGGTGAATTGCTGGTGAACGCGGGCGTAACTGATTATTCGAAGTTGGATGAGGAGAGTCGTCGCAAGAAATTACTTGCCGCTTTGCAAGCGGGCAAGTTGCTCTCTGCCGATCTGGAGAAATTCTCTGCCGTGCCCAAAAGCGAGCTGAACCTGATGCGTGCCGCTGCCGAAATTCACCGCCGCTTTGGAAGCAACGCGCTACCTAACTACATCATCTCCAAGACCGATGCCGTGAGCGACCTGTTGGAAGTGGCGCTGATGGTGCAACAAAGCGGTCTGCTAAACGGCAATCAGCTGCGCGTCAACATCATCCCGCTGTTCGAGACCATCGAAGACTTGCGTGGTTGCGGCCCTATCATGGATGAGTTGTTCGCCATCCCCTTCTACCGCCAACTGTTGAAGAGTCGCAACAACACACAAGAAGTGATGCTGGGCTATTCCGACAGTAACAAGGACGGGGGCTATCTCACGGCGAACTGGGAGCTGTACAAGGCCGAGGTCGAACTGGTGAAAGTGTTCGAGAAGCACGGTATCGAGTTGCGTCTATTCCACGGTCGTGGTGGTACGGTTGGTCGTGGTGGTGGCCCCAGCTACCAAGCCATTTTGGCGCAACCGCCTGGCAGCGTGAACGCGCAAATTCGTATCACCGAACAGGGCGAGGTCATCTCCAGTAAATATTCCGATCCCGAAATTGGTCGTCGTAATTTAGAAATTTTGGTGGCTGCTACGATGGAAGCGACCATGGTGCATCACCACGGTGATGATTCAACCATGCCAGAGTTCCACCGCATCATGGAAAGCATGAGCCGCGACGCATTCGCAGCCTATCGCAAGTTGGTGTATGAGACCCTTGGCTTTACCGAGTACTTCTTTGCCGCCACACCCATCCGCGAGATCGCCGAACTCAACATCGGCAGTCGTCCTTCGGCACGTCGCGCCACGCAGAACATCGAAGACCTGCGCGCCATTCCTTGGGTATTCAGTTGGAGCTTGAATCGCTCCCTGTTGCCGGGTTGGTTCGGTTTTGGTAGCGCAGTAAAACAGTTTATGGCACGCGAAGGGGATGCGGGCTTGAAGCAGTTGCAAGCAATGAACCAGAATTGGGCGTTCTTCCGTGGGTTACTGTCCAACATGGACATGGTGCTATCCAAGACCGACATGGGTATCGCTTCGCGTTATGCCGAGTTGGTTCCTGATGAAGTGTTACGCGCGCGCATCTTCGGCGCGATCGAAGCCGAATGGCAGACCACCGTCGATATGTTGTTCGCCATCACGGGAGCAACTTCACTGTTAGAGGACAACCCCACCTTGGCGCGCAGTTTGACCACGCGCACCCCATACATTGACCCGCTCAACCACTTGCAAGTGGCGCTGCTGTATCGCCATCGTGCAGGAGATAGCGATGAGAAGGTGAAACGCGCTATCCACCTTACTATCAACGGTATCGCGGCTGGTTTGCGTAACAGCGGTTGATTTGACCCCGTTCGCCCTGAGTGCCGCGCAACGCGCCATGTATCGAAGGTCGAACTTGTGCAGGGTACAAAAGCAAAAAGCCTCGCATCGCTGCGAGGCTTTTTGTTTGGCTGATCTGAATCGAATCAGAACCGACGCTTAGGCGGAGGCGTGGATGGACCACGACCTTCGATGTGACGGAACGTGATGCGTCCTTTGCTCAGATCGTAAGGGGATATCTCCAACGAAACCTTATCGCCGGCGATGATGCGGATATGGTTCTTCTGCATCTTCCCTGCGCTGTAGGCAAGCAATTGGTGACCATTCTCTAGCGTGACGCGATAACGAGAATCCGGCAGAACCTCTTCCACCACGCCATTGAACTCGAGAAGTTCTTCCTTAGCCATGTCTATTAAGCTGCCTGGATGTTCGATGCTTGCTGACCTTTAGGGCCGGCAACGATGTCGAATGTGACTTGCTGACCTTCAGTCAGAGTCTTGAAACCCGAACTTTGGATCGCTGAAAAATGTGCGAACAGATCGTCGCCGCCGTTTGCTGGAGTGATGAAGCCGAAGCCCTTAGCGTCGTTGAACCACTTAACTGTACCGTTTGCCATGTTGAATCTCCTTAAATAAATAATAGGGACGAACCCCGTGTAGGGCGAAGTTCAAGACGGCTAGAGGTGAAGGAAGGAATTACCGCGTAACGGAGACTAACCAGACAACAACGACAGACTTGAGAATCGCGGCGCGCACTATGGACTGGATTGTCGGGAATAGCAAACGAAATGTTTGGGGTGGCGATTTAGAGTTTGGGTTAAGGAATTTGATTAAGTCTCATTCGTCGTTCCCGCGCAGGCGGGAACCTAGTTAAACCAACAAACTGGATCCCCGCCTACGCGGGGATGACGGCTCAATCAAACCTTCCTTAACGCAAGAATCCCAACTCAAAAACCTGCGGGCGCAGCTTGTCGCTCAAGGTTTTGTAGGCAGACTCGAATACAGTGAAATCAACAGGGGCGACATCACCGCTCTCATTACGTTTCTTCAAAGCATTTCTAATTTGATACCAGCCCACATCAGGGCGATTCAGCTTTAACTCATCGCGCACCGTGCGTACATCGGTGTGGGCGAAGTAGGCTTTCCATAAAGTGCGGCCCGCATCAAGCACGGCGTGCGCTTCGGCGGATAGGGGCTTGTCGGATAGATACTGCACCATGAAGTCAGACTCAAAGCGACCGGACGCATCCACTTCCGCTTCGGTGAACGGAATGAAGTGATTCACTAGCGACCACTTCTTATCGTTCCATTCGAGGTCGTTTGCGCCAGCGGTGAGGTTGCTGCCGTTGAACAACATCCACATCAGGCAAT
>JAVHQF010000266.1:0-8308 GCA_036170995.1 Sideroxydans sp.
GAAAACTAGCGAGGATGAGAGTCCTCCGTGAGTTCGAATCTCACCGCTTCCGCCAAATAGGCATCCAAAGCAGTTCAATAAAGTCCAACAACCCACGTATTTACTGGGTTTGAAGCGATATAGCAGTCCAAGCAAGTCCAACAACACCCCATTGCATCCAGACCTTAACAGTGGTAACTTTCGTGGTAAGGAATTTACCACGGTTGGGAGTTACCACGATGGCCACAAATCTGTTATCCGCTGCCGAATGCAAGAACGCTACCAGCAATGGTGCGGCTATCCGCAAGCTCCACGATGGTGATGGGCTTTATTTGTGGATATACCTTGATGGCCGCAAGTATTGGCGGATGCGATATTGGCAAGCAGGCAAGGAAAAATCCCTCTCTGCTGGCGTATATCCCGGCATCAGCCTGAGCGAAGCTCGCAAAAAACGCGATGAACTGCGCAAACAACTCCAAGCCGACCTCGACCCTTCTGCCGAACGCAAAGCCACCAACATACGCAAGAAACTAGCCAACGAGAACTCTTTCGAAGCCGTAGCTATGGAGTGGTTCAATAAGCAAGTCCACACTTGGGTGAAGCATCACGCCGACGATGTTAAGCGCCGCCTTGAAAGCAACATCTTCCCTACCCTGGGCAAACGTCCGATAGATCAGATCAATGCAATGGAACTGCTGGATACCATCCGCAAAATTGAAACGCGTGGGGCATATGATCTGGCTCACCGAGTTTTGCAAGTATGCGGTCAAGTATTCCGCTATGGGATTGCTACGGGCCGTTGCGAACGCAACCATTCTGCCGACCTGCGTGGTGCGCTAACCCCGCACGTCAAAAAACACCAATCTGCTGTCCGTCCTGAAGAACTGCCTGACCTTTTACGAGCCATTTCTAAGTATGACGAAACAGGTGACAAGCAAACCCGCCTTGCCCTGCAGCTACTGGCAAAAACGTTCTGCCGCACCAACGAACTGATCGGTGCAGAGTGGTGTGAATTCGACCTGGACAATGCCATTTGGATCATTCCAGCTGAACGCATGAAGATGAAAACCGAACACGTTGTACCACTAGCACAGCAGGCTCTGGCGATATTATCCGAACTCAAACCAATTTCCTGCGGCAGCCGTTTTGTATTCCCAGGTCGCAATCGTGATAAACCCATCAGCAATAATACGATGCTGTTTGCTCTATACAGGATGGGCTACAAAGGCAAGATGACCGGACATGGCTTCCGAGCAGTGGCCTCAACCATCCTGAATGAGACAGGCTTCAAACCAGACGTAATCGAACGCCAGCTCGCACACTGCGAACGCAACGAGGTCAGAGGTGCCTATAACCGTGCTGAATACCTACCTGAACGCAAGCGCATGATGCAGCACTGGGCAGACTATCTGGACGCGATAGAGGCAGGCGCAAAGGTGATTCCGCTGCACGGACAAGCAGCATAACCAGCAACCGATTCAACGACCCTTACTAGCTGCCTCATTGCGCCTCCACCTACCTAGGGCTCCTCAAGAATAATAAGGTGTCCAACTAAGGTATACCTTCAACTCCAATGACCACCACTCGACAAGTGCCCGTCGCTGAAAATTACTTTGCTCAATTTCCCGAATGATTTTAGTTTTGCCGGTCATGACCTCCTCAATAAATGACTGACTAAAGCAACTATTTGCCTTGGCCATTTCTGCAAAAAAATATCTAAAACCATTTACATCAACCAAGTATTTAACCCAAAGAGATTGAACTTCGTGGGAAATTTTCTCATCACGATCTGCCTTTTTCATAGTTGATAACTCGGGAAACAACAAATCTCCATTCCCAGAATAACTGTGCAACTCATTCAGAAATTGTACGGCGACATCTGGGAGCAGTGTGTTGACCCGGATGTGACCGTTTCTGACTAACTTATCAACCCAAAATGCCTTAAGCTGAAAGTCTACATTGCACCACCGTGCAGTCAATATTTCACTGAATTTTAACGGGGTATAAATCTGTAACCATAAGGCATATTTCACCTCGCTGGCAGGAGACATATTTAACTTCTGCAGAAAAATCCCAGCGTCTTGCATGCTCCTAAAGCTTGGGAATGGGTTACTTTTGGCGCTTCTTTTAGTGGCTGTCATCATGAACTCCATTTATCGCTACAATTTGTTTACGCGGCCTGCCGGCATTACTTATTCTTTGACGAGGTAATCCCCCCGTTGAAAAAACTCTGCTTCTTGTATCCCCCGCCCTAGTCCGAATAAACTGCTCCTTCTTGCACAGGTAAGAAACGACATCGTGTATCAGAATGCTGCGTTTTTCAGCATCAAAATGGTTGATCATGCCGATTCCTACACGTTTGTACCCATATACCCCATTGCAAAACACTTTCGCATTGCAATTGAAAAATAGCCCTCTCCCGCCTGTAATCCCATTAATCCAATACTCACCAATTTGCCTAGCAATGTGTTCGTCCTTCTGAACGAGTTGTCCGTTCATAAAAATTAGCAGATGGAAGTGGTAGCCACGGCATACCCCATATTCCAATTTTGCGATATATCCTACCCAGGCTCGAAAAAGCTTGTTATTTCGACGATTATTGAAAAAATGTTGCAAGTCAGAACGCGCTTCCACTTCAGTAATCGATAAAGCGAGCTTGGACTGATAGGACAAATCAATCCTGAGAACCAGCAATTTTGAATAACAATCCAGCAATTTATCCACATACCTTTTCGAACTGCTTAAATTCTGTCGAGCTCGACTGATCAGCAAATTTTCTTGCTCCTTGAATTCTTTAGAAGAAGATAATTTTCTGATTTCATTAATTAATTCGTTGAAAATCATAACCTTATTATTATCATAGCCAGCGAATTTAAAATTCTGTAAACTCAACTCGTGATTGCGACGCATCACGGCTTCAATCGCTCTATAGTAAACACCCAGATAGAGGTTGGACTTATGAGCATAAGTGACATGGCAATCAAACTCGTGCATCACGGTGCTGAAATACCGTGACAAAGGTTGCTCAATGACGCGATGAGAGAATTGACCTTTCCCCCACTTAAAGCCAGACTCCTTACTCTCCAGAACGTCTAATACAAAATTTTCGATCCGGATAATCGGTAATATGTTTGAGTTCTGCAATTCGATGACAGTCTTTCCCTCCTTCTCACAATAATGCAGCTCTGAGTCACTTTGAATGCGTGCAAATATCTCCCTCCGCGTTAGGGTTCTTGAGATAGTTAATTCCTTACTAGTTTTCATCTCATCATATTCCAACTGATTATGTTACCCATACACACCATAATGTATTTCTCCCCATTATTAAAATAAATATAAGCATTTAAATCAGATAGTTAATAAACTTTAAATCTTTAAATAACAATAAAAACCTAAATCCATTCCTCTATCAAACATCCCTTTAGAAAATCCCAGCGCTTTAAAATTACTACAAAACACCTTGCCAGACACCCCTCCACGTGTACAAAGTTATCAACCAAACAACAAGACTCAGCCAACTTAATGACGCCCGCCCCCCCTTTCCTCAACCCGTTTTTGCACCCATGCTTCCAGCTCTGATTCGAGAAATCCGACCGAGCGTCCACCAAGTTTGATGGGCTGCGGAAACAGCGGGTCGTACCGTGGACTTTTCGGGTTTAGGCGGTCGTAAATACCACTCCTTGAGATGCCGAGAAGCGCCTGAATTTGTTTTAACCTCAAGATGCGTTGCGCCGTTCGCAGTTGATAGACCATGAAAATTCCCCCTCCGTTAGTTGCTGCGAGTTAAATTAACTTGCAGACACAGGTACACATCTTGGCAGAGCGTTAAACGCTTGCAAGCGGTATAGAAATCACCATGGGATGATATATAACTGATTGTTTTTAATTGGTTTAAGCGAATTTAAGCAAAGAGATTTGCACTTAAACTTTGAAAGTTTGGAAGCTTTAAATTAATTTGACATTACTGAGCGACTTTAATACCGTAATAGGCTCGAGTGGAGATACACCGCCTCGTTTAAATATTTTATTTTCCGCAAGCAACTCGGCAACCATTTTAGAAAGTTTTTTGCGATTTTTCCCCAACGCAGGGTTATCCTTCATAAGCTGGCGAGCAAAATAGCGCGCTGGTATGTACCAGCTTTGTGCTGCTTTAGGATCATCTTCATGTGCTATATTCCATGGCATATCTATGGGTTGTGATATTTCGGGACCTTGAATATTGTTATCTACTCGTTTGACATACGCATCTATGAATTCCTTCAAATCGAACGCCATCACAAATAACTTTTCTACTGACATCTGGATTTGTGCTGATTTACCGTGACGTGTTGTGTACCACCCTGACTCCTTTTGAAAATCACGATGCGGTAAATGTCTTCTGATAAATCCATATTGGTCAATCGAATACGCCATTTTAAAAAGACAACTCTCTGCATTCCCGGTTGTGGCAACCTTTTCACAATGCGATGGATCTAATATGAACATTTTATGCCTCCATCCAACTAAGGCATTCAAAATACCTGTGCCTATATTTACAGACTCCACGCGGACACCATCTGGAATTCCGACACAAATCCTAATCAGCCCCTTACTTCCGAAGTAAAGCAAATCCGTTTGCGTACATTTGGAAATAACTGCAGCGTCAACCAACGTTAAATATTCCTTTGCTGGAAAATCATCATTTCCAAACTTAGGGATTTCAAAATCAGCAGTTATGGGAGGGAGGGAGTTAGCAATTTCAATTAATCTTGCTGATATAGAATCGCTCCATTCCTGACATTCCTGAGGTGTTGCTGTTGGCTGACTACAACTGCCCGAATTAGCTACTCCATCGGTAGCGGCCAATTTGCCATCATCAGTTGGGACTTGATTTGAGCAAGAAGATGGGTAGCAAATCACTTCAGTCGGCATCGCAATCTTTCAACTTGGTTAATACGGCCTTGGGTGTAATAATGCACAATTTTGGTTGTACAAGTTAGAAGTTAAATCCATACAAGTTACGATTACATATTGTTTATCAATTGGTTATTGGCATGTGAAATAAATGTCCATTATTCAATTTAGAGACCTATCAGACTGCACCTTTATTGTCTTGAAACAACGCCCACTTTACACTTTACCAAGAGCCAAACTCAATCCGTTCAGCTGCTGCCAAATCTAACTAAACACTCCCGCCCATCCCCTCTACATAGGTATTGATGAACGCGATAATTTTATCCCCAACCCGATCAAGGATGGATTTTCGTTCCAGTATCTTCGGCTTGAAACTCAGCGACTCCACGATCTCCTGATCTCTGGGCAGGCGGTTGGCAAAGGCATAGGTCTGTAGCAGCTTTTCAAACTGGGCAGGTTCGATTTTCTCGTCGGCACATAACTGCACAAAGGCGTTTTGTCGTTGCTGCGTCCAGTAGCTTTCAAACTCGGTAATCACATTGTCATCCGGTTTGAGCTTGGGCAGATTTTCCTCAATGAACGCTTCGATCAGTTTGCGCTTGCTGCGCAGCTGCACTTCACCAGCCAGCAGGTCGAGGATGGCTTTCTGGCGTTTCTTGGCCTCTTCTGGCGGCAGTGACTTCAGATTGACCAGCAGGTTCAAGATGTACGCCACATTGATTTCATCACGGTGGATCAGGCTCAGCTCAAAGTCCACCTCTTCCAGTACCGATACTTTTTCAGGATCGGTTTGCTTCTTCACCTTGTCGTGGATGTCGAGATATTTGCTCTTGAAATCTTCAAATAACTGTTCTGCCATTGCCAGGTCGGTTTCACTGAACTCAGCAAAGGTGGTAAGGATGTTCTTGAGGCGCAGCAATGCTCTGAACTTGGTCACGAATTCCAGCTCAGCCTTCTCATTAGGCAGCGCATCCACACTGGCGATGGTCGGTGTCAGCTCTAGTAGTGCTTCAGTTGCCTCGTTGAACTGCTTCACGTAATCCTCATACGGCTCCAGCAGCACTGTTTCCTTGGCATCCTTGTTGGAGAACAGCGCAATGGCTTCATCGGTTGCTTCTTTCAGATTGCGGAAGCAGACGATATTACCCTGGGACTTCTTATCGTTGAGGATGCGATTGGTGCGCGAGAAGGCTTGTACCAGCCCGTGAAACTTGAGATTTTTGTCCACGTACAGCGTATTCAGACGTGGGCTGTCGAAGCCTGTCAGGAACATATTTACCACCAGCAGAATATCCACCTGTCCGGCTCTTACGCGCTTGGCGATGTCCTGATAATAGTTGTAATACGACTGACTATCGCGTGTGGAATACTTCGTCCCGAACATCCCGTTGTAGTCTTCAATGAACTCATCCAGTTTGTCGCGGCTGCGCTGGTTGATCTTGCCTTCTGGGATGGGATTCTCTTCTGGGATCAGTCCACTGGATAGACCGTTGGCATTGGGATCTTCTTCATTGGCGGCATAACTGAAGATGGTGGCGATCTTGAGCGGTTTGGCAGCGCCGACCTGTTTCAGCTTGAACAGCTCGTAATACTTAATCAACGTTTCTACACTGCTCACGCAGAACATCGCAGTGAAGTCAGGCCATTTCGTTTTCTGTGCGTGATACGCCAGGATGTAATCGGTAATCTTGCCAAGCCGTATCGGGCTATCCAGCAATTCCTTGGTGTCTATGGCTTCAACGTCAATATCTATCTCGTTGGCGTTGTCCACACGCTTGTATTTTCCCACGTACTCGACGGCAAAGCGCAGCACGTTCTCATCCTTGATGGCATCCACAATGACATATTTGTGCAGGCATTCACCGAATAAATCCTTGGTGGTCTTCTGCTGCCCGATACTGCCGGTCGCGTTATCCGCAAAGATCGGCGTTCCGGTAAAACCAAACATCTGCGCGTTTCGGAAAAACTGTTTGATGTTTTGGTGGGTGTCGCCAAACTGGCTGCGATGGCATTCGTCGAAGATGAACACGAATTTTTTGTCTTGCAGATGGGTGACGCGGCTCAGGTAATGCTCTTTGACGATGGCATTATTGAGCTTCTGGATAGTGGTGAGAATCAGTTTGGTACTGTCGTCATTCAGTTGCTTGACCAGCGTATGTGTATTGGTGGTTTCGTCCACGCTGCCTTTGCAGAAGCCGTTAAATTCTTTGGCAGTCTGATAATCGAGGTCTTTGCGATCCACACAGAACACCACCTTATGCACCTTGGACATACGCTGGATAATCTGGGCAGCCTTGAATGAGGTCAGGGTCTTGCCTGAACCTGTCGTGTGCCAGATATAGGCATTGTCGTTGCTGTGTTTTACTCTATCCACCAAGGCTTCCGTGGCATAGAACTGATAAGGGCGCAGTACTTTGATGACCTGTTCTTCAGTCATCACCATGTAATGCGTCATCATCTTAGCGATGTGGCAAGGCTTTAGGAATTCGGCGCTGAACTCGTGCAGGTCTGACAGGCGTTTGTTCTCTTTATCTGTCCAGTAAAAAGTTTGCTTGAACGACTGCTGCTTGTTGTTGGAAAAATACTTGGTGTTCACGCCGTTGCTGATGATGAACAGCTGCACGTACTGGAACAAGCCAACGCCTGCATCGTAGGAATCATGCTGGTAGCGGTTGATCTGGTGGAATGCGACCTTGAGTTCTGCACCTCTGCGTTTCAGCTCGATCTGCACCAGCGGCAGGCCATTGATGATGAGTGTCACGTCATAGCGGTTCTTGCGCTTGCTGAGCATCGTGACTTGATTCGTGACCTGAAACTCATTCATGCACCAGTCATCGCAATTCAGGAAGCTGATATAGGCGGTATCTCCGTTGTCCCGCTTGAGGGCAAACTTGTCGCGCAGAATTTTGGCACGTTCAAATACGCTGCCTGTGTTCAGGTGATTGAGGATGCGGTCAAACTCGGTCGGCGTGAACTGGATGTCCTTGTTGTGAACCTGCAGCTGTTGCTTGAGATTCGCCAGCATCGCGGCTTCATCGTCCAATGTGACGCTGTCGTACTCCATGCCCTTGAGTTGGGCGATCAGGGCAGCTTCTAAAGCATATTCGGATTGCGTGGACATTGGCGTTATGAGTGGGTGGTTATAGGTAAGAAGTTAAAGTGAGAGAGCATCTTCCTGATCGACACTGAGTTGGTATTGTTCATACACTTTTTGCCTACCCTTTTTGTTTAATCAAGGCCTTAAGGTTGTCAATCTTGATTTTTAGATTTTCCCGCTTTTCCAAAACCATAGACTTTCCATATCTATTCATAACAATCCATTGGCTTGGTGGAATTTTCGACATTGCTTTCGCATATTTTTTCTCTAGAAATGCTAACTCCCTATAGTGGACCCCGATTTTCAGACAATGGTTTAAGCTGTGTACTGTCATAGGGA
>JAVHQF010000267.1:0-8287 GCA_036170995.1 Sideroxydans sp.
GAATGCTGCCGCGCAAGTCCAACAACGTATGCATCTTCACCGCCGCTTTGGTGGTGCGGAAATGCGCCCATGGAAACACCGACAGACACAGGTCGATAGTGGTCGAATCCAGTGCGTACAACGTATTGGTCAAATCCAACCCAACCCCAAGTCTTCGCTGGCGTAAAGCGTGCGGGCTTGAGCAATCAAGCGATGGGCGAATTCGGCGTAGATATACCAGTCGCGCAACTCGTTGGCATCGGCCAGTGTGGAACGCGATACCGTGCAACGGATGCCCATGTGGTAAAGCTTGGTGGATTGCGCCGTGAGGCAGACTCTCGCGATAGGTGAGTTGGGCGAAGGCAAGAATGCGGAAATGTTCCGCGCAGGTCAGCGTCCTGACGCGATGATCTCCGCTATATCGATCCACGATGCGGTGAAAGGTCTTCCATGGAAGGAAGTCCATGACTTGGGCGAACAAAGGCTTGCCAACGTACATCGCAATCTCCAGCAGCAGGAAAGCTGGAAGACTGCACGAAGAACTGTTCGCCGTTCAAGTCGGAGACACGATGAAAATCTCCGTATGCGGCATCAGATATGGGTTCCAGAGTCATGGAATCGTTTTTAACCGGACACTAGTGTCGAACTATAGTAATTTGTTCGCTCCTATGTGGGAACGCGGACTATCGTCCGATGTGCTGCGGGGAAGGTTTTTTCCAATATAGGAAGTAGTGGCGTTGCGTATGCAACTCCGATATCCGCAAGCAAATTTCCACAGCAACATCTCCGAATTAATTGGCGTAATATGCACGGCATCAAAATTCAATTATTAGGGGAGTTGTGGCATGACCAAAAAAAATGCGTTCTACGCACAATCTGGGGGCGTAACCGCCGTCATCAACGCCTCAGCCTGTGGTGTCATTGAGACCGCGCGAAAACACAAAGACAAAATCGGTAAAGTGTATGCGGGGCGTAACGGCATCATCGGCGCGCTTACGGAAGACCTCATCGACACCAGTAAAGACTCCGCCAAAGCCATCGCCGCACTACGCTCCACCCCTTCTGGCGCATTCGGCTCTTGCCGCTTCAAATTAAAATCAGTGACTGAAAATCTGCGCGAGTACGAACGCCTCATCGAAGTGTTCAAAGCACATAACATCGGTTATTTCTTCTACAACGGTGGTGGCGACTCTGCCGATACCTGCTTCAAAGTTTCGCAGATATCGGAAAAGATGGGCTACCCCGTGCAAGCCATTCACGTTCCCAAGACGGTGGACAATGACTTACCTATCACCGATTGCTGCCCTGGCTTTGGCTCGGTGGCCAAATACGTCGCTGTGTCCGTGCGCGAAGCGAGCTTTGACGTGGCTTCAATGAGCAAGACATCGACCAAGGTGTTCGTGATGGAAGTGATGGGGCGTCATGCAGGCTGGATTGCCGCCGCAGGTGGCTTGGC
The DNA here is from genome assembly GCA_036170995.1 of Sideroxydans sp. Classification (GTDB taxonomy): domain Bacteria; phylum Pseudomonadota; class Gammaproteobacteria; order Burkholderiales; family Gallionellaceae; genus Sideroxyarcus. Next base: position 1,436 of record JAVHQF010000267.1, read on the forward strand.
ATCCGACAAGAATTGCGAACTGCCTATCGTCATACTGTTCCCAGAAATCGAATTCGACCAGAAAAGATTCCTCGCCAAGGTGAATGCGCTAGTCAAAAAACACGGCTATTGCAGCGTGGTGGTATCCGAAGGGTGTCACTACCCTGATGGTAAGTTCCTTGCAGAACAAGGAACACGTGATGCCTTTGGTCATGCGCAACTGGGGGGCGCTGCGCCCGTGGTCGCCAATATGGTGAAGGAGGCGCTTGGTTACAAATTCCACTGGGCAGTCGCGGATTATCTGCAACGCGCTGCACGCCACATCGCTTCCAAGACCGACGTGGAGCAAGCCTATGCATTGGGTAAGGCTGCCGTTGAACTGGCACTCAAAGGCCAGAATGCCGTGATGCCAACGGTGGATCGCCTCTCCGACAAACCCTACAAATGGAAGATTGGCGTAGCACCGTTGTCCAAAGTCGCCAACGTGGAAAAGTTCATGCCACGCAACTTCATCACACCCGATGGTTTCGGCATCACAGATAAATGCCGGACTTATCTCTCACCGCTCATCAAGGGTGAGGATTACCCAACCTTCAAAGATGGGTTGCCACAATATGTACAACTGAAGAATGTAGCTGTCACCAAGAAGTTAAACGAATTCAAAATTTGATTTTTATTCACCGCTCCACAAGGGGCGTTTTTTTAGGGCGCTTCTAAAAATTCAAGGTTCTAAGCAAGACAAGGCGCGAACAAAAAATTGCGACGCGGCATATATAAAATATGTGAGGAGTGATTTATTGTGAGCGACGCAGTATTGCGACGAAAACGTAGTTTCAGTGAAGACTAACCTTCAGGTTATATCGTAACTAAATTTGGATTTTTAGAAGTGCACTTTACTTGAGGAGAAAATAATGTCATCCGCTTTAGGGTTCACCTTGTTGTGCGCTGTTGCTGCGATTCTGTATGGGATATTTTCAAGTAAGTGGATATTGGGAAAATCAACTGGTAGCGAGAAGATGCAAAGCATCTCTGCGGCAATTCAGGAAGGTGCGACCGCCTATCTGAACCGACAATACATGACCATCGGCGGGGTGGGCTTTGCGCTGTTCATTGTTATTCTCATCGCGCTGGGTTGGCAAACGGCGGTCGGCTTCGCCATCGGCGCTATCCTGTCTGGTGCAGCCGGCTACATCGGCATGAACGTCTCCGTGCGAGCCAATGTGCGCACGGCTGAAGCTGCGAAAGAAAGCCTCAATGCCGCACTTAACGTCTCCTTCAAAGGTGGAGCGATCACTGGGATGTTGGTGGTCGGCCTTGGCTTGCTCGGTGTCGCAGGTTATTACGCGATATTGGTCAGCACGGGTTCTTCGTCAGGCGAAGCGACGCACGCATTGGTCGGTCTCGCCTTCGGTGGTTCACTCATTTCCATCTTCGCACGTCTTGGCGGCGGCATCTTCACCAAGGGGGCTGACGTTGGGGCTGACTTGGTAGGAAAGGTCGAAGCAGGCATCCCAGAAGATGACCCGCGTAATCCAGCGGTCATCGCTGATAACGTCGGCGACAACGTTGGTGACTGCGCAGGGATGGCAGCGGACTTGTTCGAGACCTATGCCGTGACCATCATCGCCACCATGTTATTGGGTGGCTTGTTGATGGCGAATGCGGGCCCCAATGCAGTCCTCTACCCGCTGGTGCTTGGCGGTTTCTCCATCATCGCTTCCATTATCGGAACGTTCTTCGTCAAAGCGCGTGAAGGCGGCAAGATCATGAACGCGCTGTATCGCGGACTTACAGTCTCTGCCGTGTTGGCACTCATTGCGTTCTACCCCATCACAAGCCTGATGATGGCGGATAACGGCGTTTATTCCGTGGCGGCTTTGTACGGTGCAACCCTTATTGGCTTGGTGCTGACCGCTGCCTTGGTGTGGATTACCGAGTACTACACGGCGACCGAGTTCGCTCCTGTGCGTCATATCGCAGAAGCCTCTACCACGGGCCACGGCACCAACATCATCGCGGGGCTGGGCGTTTCAATGAAAGCCACCGCTGCACCTGTTATCGCCGTGTGTGTTGCCATCTGGGGTGCATATTACTTGGCTGGCCTTTACGGCATCGCCATCGCTGCCACCTCGATGTTGTCGATGGCAGGCATCATCGTGGCATTGGACGCCTACGGCCCTATCACCGATAACGCGGGCGGTATCGCCGAGATGTCGCACTTGCCTGAAAATGTGCGCGTCATTACCGATGCCTTAGATGCGGTGGGCAACACCACCAAAGCTGTGACCAAGGGTTACGCCATCGGCTCCGCTGGCTTAGCCGCATTGGTACTGTTCGCCGACTACACCCATGCACTCGAAGCCAAGCTAGGCGTGGTGACTTCTTTCGATTTATCTAACCACATGGTCATCATTGGCCTCTTCATCGGCGGCATGGTGCCCTACCTGTTTGCTGCGATGGGGATGGAGGCAGTCGGTCGTGCGGCGGGTAGTGTCGTGGTGGAAGTGCGTCGCCAGTTCAAAGAAATCCCCGGCATCATGGAGGGTACGGGTAAACCAGAGTACGGCACCTGTGTTGATATGCTGACCAAGGCGGCTATCAAAGAGATGATTATTCCTTCCCTACTACCTATCGCTGTGCCTGTCATCGTCGGCCTCACGCTTGGAGCGCAAGCCTTGGGCGGTGTGTTAGTAGGTACGATTATCACAGGCATCTTTGTCGCCATCTCTATGACCACTGGCGGTGGTGCTTGGGATAATGCGAAGAAGTACATCGAGGAAGGTCACTTCGGTGGCAAAGGTTCGGAAGCACACAAGGCAGCCATCACAGGTGACACCGTGGGCGACCCCTACAAAGATACCGCTGGTCCCGCTGTGAATCCACTCATCAAGATTATCAACATCGTGGCGCTGATGATTGTGCCGTTGCTGTAATGTTGACGTAAGCGTCACCATTAAGGGCTGCCTCGGCAGCCCTTTTCATTGCATCGGATGTTACAATTCGCGCCTTTCAATTTACACGCAAAGGGTGATGCATCATGAGTTTGAACAAGGTTCCTTCTGGTCATAGTCTGCCTGACGATTTCAACGTCATCATCGAAATCCCACAACACGGTGAGCCCGTCAAATACGAAGTGGATAAAGAATCTGGCGCAATCTTTGTGGATCGCTTTATGAACACCGCGATGCACTATCCCTGCAACTACGGCTACATCCCGCACACGCTATCCGACGATGGCGATCCTGTTGACGTATTGGTCATCACCCCTGTTCCCTTGAACAGTGGCGTGGTCGTGCGTTGCCGCCCCTTGTGCGTATTGAAAATGGAAGATGAATCTGGTTTCGATGCCAAAGTGTTGGCAGTACCCGTGGACAAACTCTCCACCCTGTATCGTGGTCTTAAGCACTACAAAGAATTGCCAGAAATCATCCTCAAACAAATCGAACATTTCTTCTCACACTACAAAGACTTGGAACCCCATAAGTGGGTCAAAATCGGCGGCTGGGGGGATATGGAAGATGCGCGCAAAGAAATAATGGCGGGCGTCGAAAACTACAAGAACGCTAAAGTTAAACCTGAATTTTAATTGAGGAGAAATAGGATGACCGCTCGTATCATTGACGGCAAAGCCATCGCACAAGAAGTACGTGCCGAATGGAAAATGCGTGCCGATGTACTCAAAGCCAGAGGCATCACTCCCGGGCTGGCGGTCATCATTGTGGGGGAAGACCCTGCATCAAAAGTGTACGTAGCAAATAAAGTAAAAGCTTGCGCTGAATTGGGGCTTCATTCTGTGCACGTTGCCCTACCCGCTGACACCAGCGAAGCGGCGGTTCTGTCCAAGATTAACGAATTGAATAACGATCCAAAAATTCACGGTTTGCTCGTTCAATTGCCCGTACCTAAACATATCAACAGCGAAAAGATTCTGAATGCCATCAGTCCAGACAAAGACGTAGATGGCTTCCATCCGCTCAATGTCGGCGCATTGGCAACAGGCAATATGCGCTTTGCACCCTGCACGCCTTACGGTTCACTGGTGTTGCTACAAAAGAGCGGCGTATCTATCGAAGGCAAGCACGCCGTCATCGTGGGACGCAGCAACATCGTGGGCAAACCGATGGCGTTGTTGTTGTTGCAGCACAACGCGACCGTCACGATTTGCACTTCCAAGACCATTGACCTTGCCAAGCACACACGTGATGCGGACATCTTGGTCGTTGCCACAGGCAAACCCAAGATGATTACGGGCGACATGATTAAACCAGGGGCTGCGGTGATTGATGTGGGCATCAATCGCATGGCCGATGGCAAGTTATGTGGCGATGTGGATTTCGAGTCGGCGAAAGAAGTGGCGGGTTACATCACGCCAGTACCCGGCGGTGTCGGCCCGATGACCATCACTATGCTTGTCGCCAACACCGTGCAATCTGCAGAACGCGCTGCGGGTTGATCCGCTAGCGGCACACCGTGTTCCCGAACGGGTCGATACCACAACGCATTGCCAGTGTATCGACCACGTCACTTGAATCTCTGCTTGCCTTCTTTTTCTATATCTTCTCGCTCGCTCTAGACTTTGGCGCGGTCTATTTTCCCTGCCACTTAGATTTTGCTGGCTTCGTACTCAACTCCTCGCCCCATCTATACAAACGACATAAAGAACGCACCTGTAACCACACATCGCGTTGACTCCTAGCACGGATGCTGAAGATAGGCTAACCGCTATCAGAAACCGCCTACTCATACTGTCTCACGTTGACTGTTGAAACTGATTATCAACACCCCCGCCAACACTAGTGCCGACCCCATCATCTGCAACCAAGACAGTGATTCACCCAAGAACACGTAAGCCATATAGATGGTGCTAATTGGACCGATAGAGCCGATGAGTGACGTGCTACCCGAACCTATTCGTTTGATGGCGAACGACAACAAGAACACGGGTAGTACAGTTGAAAATATCGCCATCGCGATGGATAGCTGATACACCTGTATTGGTAATTCAAGTGCTCTCATTGGACGGGTCAGCAAGAACTGCAACACACAAGCCGCACTCGCCACCAGCGATGCATAAGCCGTAAAGCGCATCGCGCCGATTCGTGCGATGGCATGACCCGTACCAACCAGATAGATGGAATACGACAAGGTGCTGGCGAACACCAACGAAGAACCGATGAGAACCGCACTTCCCTGATTGACTCCGACATCATGCAAGAATACCAATGCGATACCCGCATAGCTCAACACCATCGCCACGATGACCACTTTCCCGATAGCGCGTGTGTACAACAAAGCCGTTAGGATCACAGTCATAGTGGGATAGAGAAACAGGATGAGACGCTCCAATCCCGCTGAGATGTATTGCAGCCCTAGAAAATCAAGATAGCTGGATAGGTAGTACCCAATCAGCCCAAGCCCTATCACCAACCAGCGGTCGTGCACATCAAGTGGCGCGACATGTCGACGTTTTGCCCATACGGCCACGCCAAGGAAGAAAGGTGCGGCAAATACCATCCGCAAAGCCAGCAAGGTGACTGCATCCACATGACCGACATAGGCGAGTTTAACGAAGATAGCCTTGGCTGAGAAGCCAACAGCAGCCAGCAGAGCAAAGACAACCCCAAGGAATACTTCTCGCTTCAGTGGATCCGTCATCGTTAACTTTGCGTGGCCTACAATCTTCTATGCCCTAGGTGAATAGTTATCCATCCAAACCCACATAGACGTTCTGCACATCATCATCTTCATCAATCGCTTCGAGAAAAGCTTCAACCTCTTCACGCTCAGCGTCACTGCTGATGGTGACGGGGTTCTTGGGGCGATAACCAATAATCGCAGAGGTGACGGTGAAACCATGTGCGGGCAAAGCCTTGCAGACTGCATCCAGATCGGTGGGTTCGGTGATGAATAGGGTCGCTCCGTCTTCCGAATCTTCGAGGTCTTGTGCTCCTGCCTCGATGGCTGCCACTTCGGCATCCGCATCTTTGGAATTCGGTGTCGCTTCGATCATACCCACATGGTTGAAATCCCAAGAAACTGAACCTGGCGCACCCAACTGTCCCTTGCGGAACAACACGTTCATGCTGGACTTGGTGCGATTGATGTTGTCGGACAGACATTCGACGATGACGGGTACGCGATGCGGTGCAAAACCTTCGTACACCAGATGTTCCATGTGCAGCGGACCATCCAACAGGCCCGCGCCTTTTTTGATGGCGCGATCCAGCGTTTCTTTAGGCATGGAGGCTTTCTTGGCCTGCTCGACAACCAGACGCAAGCGTGAGTTAGAGCCAATATCCGCCCCCCCTTTTGCAGCGACCATGATCTCTTTGGCCAACTTGCCAAAAATCTTACCCTTTGCGTTCGCTGCAACTTCTTTGTGTCTTGCTTTCCACTGTGCGCCCATGTCTGTTCTCTTCTAAGATGGTTGTTACAAAAATGCAGAGCGCGCATCTTGCCTCAAGTAGCGCGCCGCTTCAATCTCAACGGTGATACTCGCACTCATTTCCCATTCGCCACCTCCTCCAACACCCGCAAGAAATCATCGCCATATTTCGCCAATTTGGACTGTCCCACCCCGCTGATTTGCCCCATCTCAAACAAGCTCTGTGGCTTGCGATTAAGCATTTCCAGCAAGGTGCTGTCATGAAAGATGACGTAGGGCGGCACACCTTGTTCGTGCGCCAACTCCATGCGTTTTGCTTTGAGTGCCTGCCACAATGGGTCTTCGTTGGCGCCAGCGAAAGGTTGTTTGCGGCGCGCATCGCGTTCCGCCTTGCTCGCTCTCCCTTTTTTCACTGGCTCAGCATCACGACGCAGCCACACCTCTTGTTCGCCGCGCAATACAGGGCGTGCTGTCTCGGTGAGTTTCAA
>JAVHQF010000268.1:0-8285 GCA_036170995.1 Sideroxydans sp.
TCCGTTGCAATACGACTGGATGAGAATCAGGGTGGATAAAGTTGAGAATCGGCTTGCCAATGGCGTCTTCAGCTGAATTTGCGCCAATCAATTTGAGCAAGGTCGGATTGACGTATAGCAATAATCCCGCACGATGCACGGCAATGGCTTCGGGTGTCCACTCAACCAGCGTGCGATAGCGGTCTTCGCTCAGGGAAATTTGCACTTCGCGTTCATCTGCCGCGCACTTCAATAGAATGTTATTGGTCAGAATCTTGTTGATCTGACGCAAGGCCAACAACATAAATCCAAGGAACATGATGGCGCCAGCACACATCACCAAGGAGTGAGTGGTGCCTTCAAAATATAAACGGAGAATGGTGGGAATCAGCAACAACACCGAAAAAGACAGCGCACTGAATAAGTCGGCTGCATTGGAGACCAATCCGCCTGCGGCCATCCCCGCTAACATGAAAATCAAGAGCAGCTGGTGGTCGGGCGAGTTGGCGGGGAATAACACGATGCCCGCTGCGCCCCACGATATGCCTGCAATCACAACACCCACCCGCAGATATTTCAGTCTTGCTGGAATGAGGTCAAGGTTAGAAGTGGGTGCGCGCAAATAGCGAACGATGAGGGTGAGGCGTGCGAGTGAAACAACGATACTGGAAACATACCAATACGCGATGATGGGCAAGGCGATCATGTCGCGCATGGCAAAAGTCAAGAGAGAGGCCACGATGATGCTAACCGCGACAGACGTTCTGCTGGAGGCAATCAAAAGGCTCAGCTGAGCCTGCAATAATTCGGACTGTTGGGCTTTGTGGTTCAAGGTCATTCCTAACTTTAGGTTGCTGCCCCGTTAATCATGACCGAGTATGCCTGAAAACAGGTGTCGCTAGGTGGGCGGCGCGTGACCCGCCCAAAGTTAAGTGAGCATCAAACTGTTTAGGTACCGATAAACCGATAGCAATTCTTACCGCCGTCTTTGGCTAGATACATCGCCGTATCGGCGACCTTCACCAAGTCTTCGGCGTTGCCGCCGCTGTTGGGAAAGACGGCGATGCCGATGCTGACCCCGACGTGGCAGCGCTGTTCATGCAATATGAACGGGGCGCGAATTCCATCCAATATCTTCTGTGCGACGATATCCTTACCGTTGCCCGTGCCGACGTTGCACAGGATGGCAGTGAACTCATCGCCGCCCATGCGCGCCACGGTGTCGGACTCACGTAAGCAGGACTGGATACGTTTTGCGGATTCGATGAGGAGGGCATCGCCGATGTCGTGCCCCAGCGTGTCATTGATCTTTTTGAAGCCATCGAGGTCGAGGAATAACACGGCAACGGATTCTTTGTCGCGTCTGGCGCGAGCGATGGCTTGATTCAGTCTGTCGTAGAACAGGATGCGATTGGGTAATCCAGTCAATCCATCATGGTGGGCAAGGTGAGTGACTTGTTCATTGGTCTGCTTCAGCCGCGTCAGTAGCGTCCACAGGAAACGTGCCTGGAATCCACCGACTACGTTCTCAGCCCCCAACTTTGATGCGGCATAGTTTGAAACTGCCTCGTCGCCTGTGAGATTGAAGGCGAGGCAAGGCTCACAGGCGGTAATGGCTGATGCCACTTCCCCAAAATGGGGGACGCCTAGTTTGCTGGCGAGGAGTAATGCAGGTGCGGCGCTGTTGGTGTCCACGATGCCCGCGATCTCGATTGAAGGGTCGCTACTAAACAATTCCAACATTGCGCTGCCGCCGCGCCCCGCGCCGATGACCAGCACTTTTTGTTTTTTCACTTTACTATTCACATTGCTCACCTAGGTTGATTGATTCATTGGCAGCGATTAGCGACTACCCAGTTGCAACATCATATTGCCAACGCTGTTCAGTGCCTGATGCGTGAAGAAATCTAGCAGCGGGGCAAGCAGGGGAATGATCAGCGCAAGTGCACCAAAGCCGACCGCCATTGTAATGGGAAACCCGACGGCAAAAATGTTGAGTTGCGGTGCACTGCGCGTGAGGATACCCAGTGCCAAGTTGGTGATGAGCAGGGCAGCGATGATGGGCAATGCCAATTGCAACGCAAATGCAAAGATGCTGCCGCCCCATTCGACTAATGTTCTGAAGCCAATGGCGGAAGGTTGCGCTGTGCTGATGGGAAAGGATTGAAAGCTATCCGCCAATGCTGCCAGCATGTACAAATGTAGGTCTAACGCAAGAAAAGCCAGTGCAGTGAAGATGCCAAGGAACTGGGCGATTACAGGGGTGAAGGAGGCATTCACGGGGTCGAAGAAGCTGGCGAAGCCCAGCCCCATCTGCATGCCCGCCATCTCTCCCGCCATTTCAATCGCCGTGAACACCATGCGCAACGTAAAGCCCATCATCAATCCGGCGATAAGCTGTTGGCCTAAAACAAATATGCCTTGTGCTGATGTGGGGTCAAGATTGGGTGGAATAGAAAGGGTGGGTGCGATGACGAGGGTGAGGATGACGGCGAAACCCACTTTGAGTCGCGCAGGAATCTGCCGATTACCGAAGATGGGCGCGCTGGCGATGAGTGCCAAGATGCGTGCCAGCGGGAATATCAAGGTGGCAAGCCAGAGAGAGAGTTGCTGACTGGTAAAGCTAATCACCTCATCACCCCACGAGATAGGGGATGCTGCTGTACAAACGAGTCATGTAATCGAGTAGCAAGCCAATCATCCAATGTCCCGCAAACAGCAAGGCAACGAAGATGCCCAGCAGTTTTGGGATGAACGACAGTGTCATCTCGTTTATCTGTGTTGCGGCTTGAAAGATGCTTACAGCAAGGCCAATCACCAGTGCTGTGAGGAGCAAAGGCGCGGAGACCAGTAGGGTGAGTTCCACTGCCTGTTGACCTAGGGTCATTACCGATTCGGGCGTCATTGGCTTACCTCACGTGTAGAAACTTTGTACCAAAGAACCGATGAGCAGATTCCAGCCATCCGCCAGTACGAAGAGCATGATCTTGAAAGGAAGCGAGATGATGGAGGGCGACACCATCATCATCCCCATCGACATCAACACGCTGGCCACCACCATATCAATGATGAGAAAAGGGATGAAGATGACGAAGCCAATCTGGAATGCCGTCTTCAATTCACTGGTGACGTAAGCGGGGACGAGGATGCGCAGTGGCACATCTTCAGGAGTCTGCAACGCTTCGCTGTTAGAGATGCGCACGAACAAGGCAAGGTCAGTCTCGCGCGTTTGCCGCAACATGAAGGTCTTTAGGGGTGCGCTACCTTTCTCATAAGCCTGTTCTAACGACATTTTGTTTTGGCTATAGGGCAGATAGGCATCCACATAAATCTTATCCAGTACGGGTGACATCACAAAGAAGGTGAGGAACAGTGCTAAGCCAATCAATACTTGATTGGGGGGGGAGGCCGGCGTGCCGATGGCCGAACGTAGCAACGACAACACGATGATGATGCGGGTGAAGCCAGTCATCATCAGCAGGACGGCGGGTAAGAAACTGAGCGATGAAATGAGTACCAGCGTTTGCAGACTGAGTGTGTAGGTCTGTCCGCCGCCCGCAATGGGCGAACTGGTTACCGAGAGCAAGCCTGGTTCAGCGGCATGCAGTGGCGTGGCGAATACAAGCAGTAGAAAAAGGATGAGCAAAGGGTGGCTGCTAATGAGTGCGGATGGGAACTCTGGCACTTTCTTTTTCATGCTCACCGTGGCGTCTGGCCTATACCTCAAGCTTGTCGATCTGCGCCCTCGGTTCATGGAAAAGCTAAGCATTGCGCTTCTCCACCATCTTCTTCAACCAACTTTGGAAATCGTTACTGGAATTGCCCGCATTGTTGGGGAGAGTGGGGATGCTGCCTTTCGGCATGCTGTGCAGGGCATTGACTTGGCCGGGAGCAACGCCCACGACGAGCCAGGTGTCATTCACTTCGACCAGCACGACCCGTTCACGTTGACCTACAGCGACACCGCTGATGACCTTGAGGGCGCTCGCAGAACCTGATTGGGGCAGATTGATGCGCTTCAATACCCACGCCACCAAGACAACAGCAGCCAGCACCAACAATAGACTCACGATGACCTGCAACACACTCCCCGTGGACACTGCGGCAGTAGGGGGCGGCGTGAAGGTGGGGCGCACGCTCTCGACAGCCGAGACGAGCGGGGAGAAGGATGCTGTGAGGAGGACAGCAATTTGTTGGTATCGCATGTTGGGGTCTCGGCTATTTATTGATGCGGCGCAGGCGCTCCGACGGGGTAATGATGTCGGTTAGCCGGATGCCCAATTTGTCGTTCACCACGACGACCTCGCCTTGCGCAATGAGAAAGCCGTTGATAAGCACATCCAACGGTTCACCCGCCATGCCCGCCAATTCCACCACTGAACCTTGTGCCAGTTGCAGCAGGTTTTTGATTGGCATCTTGGTGCGCCCCAGTTCCACCGTCAGCTGCACGGGGATGTCGAGGATCATATCCAGATCGTTGTGTGCGGTCGCACCACTCGGGCCGCCCAGCTGTTCGAACACATGAGGTTGTGCGGCAGCTTCGGGTGTAGCAGCTTGTTCTGCCATAGCAGCGCCCCAGTCGTCGGCACTGATGTGTTCTGTAGATTCTACGGTGGTTTCTTCAGCCATTTTTTCCTCCATTGATTGCCTCGCCTGTTTCTGTAGCGAGCATCTTTTCAACCTTCAGCGCGTAATGCGCATTCGATATGCCCGATTTGCATTCCATCACGGGCACACCATCCACCAACACATTGACGTTCTCGGGTACGTCCAGCGGAATGATGTCGTCGTTGCGCATCTTCAATACATCTTCCAATGTCACGTTGGCATGACCGAGCACGGCAGTGAGTTCGATGTCCGCCGATTGAATCTGTTTTGCTAGCATGTGCAGCCAGCGTTTGTCTGCGATGACGTGATCGCCCTGCATGGTGCTGTAGAGCAACTCGCGAATCGGCTCGATCATGGCGTAAGGCATACAGATGTGGATAGCGCCGCCGACTCCCGTGAATTCCACTTCAAACGTGGTAACCACCACCACTTCGTTGGGGGTAGCGATGTTGGCAAACTGCGGATTGACTTCCGAGCGTTGGAATTCGAACTCCAGTTTCTGTACCGATTCCCAAGATTTGGTGTAGGTATCGAACAGGACTTCCAACAATTTTTGGATGATGCGATGTTCGGTTTGGGTGAACTCACGTCCTTCGACGCGCGTGTGAAAACGACCATCTCCCCCAAACAAACTATCCACCACCATAAACACCAAGTTGGGATCGAAGATGAACAGTGCGGTGCCGCGTAGCGGTTTGACGGAAACTAAATTGAGATTGGCGGGGACGGGCAGGTTGCGGATGAATTCGGAAAATTTCATCACCTTCACTGGGCCAACCGAAACCTCCGAGCTACGATGAATGAAGTTGTAGAGGGCGATGCGGAACAAACGCGCGAAGCGCTCATTGATAATCTCCATGGTGGGCATGCGCCCACGCACGATGCGCTCTTGTGTCGCCATGTTGTAAGGGCGCACGCCTTCTTTAGAGGTATCTTCTTTGGGGGCATCTGGCTCACCCGTGACCCCTCGCAGGAGCGAGTCAACTTCATCTTGGGATAAGAATTCGCTCATGGCATTTGCTCAATTATTGAATGATGAAGGCGGTGAACAACACGTCCACGATTCCCGTCGTTTTGTGCGGCAAGGGAGCAAGCTCAGCGGCACTGGGTGCGGCAGGTGCTTCCACTGCTGAAGTTGCGTGAGCATCGGGTGTCGCCGTGTGCGCATCCACTTCGGGCGCAGCGTGCTCATGCGCGATGGGCGCAGCTTCTTGAGCATGAGCATCGGTTGCGACCTCGCCATGTGCTTCACCCATGCCCAACACCGCATCGGTTTCCTTGATGATCTCTCTGACGAGTTTTTGCTTGCCTGCGGCAGTCTGTAATTCAGACGGTAATTTGTTGGAGAGCAAGAACAACAATTTGCTCTTAACTTCAGGCATCCGTGCCTTGATGAGTGCTTCGACAGCGGGGTCAAGAATCTTTAGCGAGATACCGACTTGCAGATATTGATCGCCCTCTTCATGCAACAGATTGACGGTGAAGTTTTCGCCTAAAGGAATGTATTTTGGTTCGTGTTCGGGTTCTGCTTTCACTTCAGCGGCGTGTCCTCCTTCAGGTGCATGGCCTTTGGTGAAATACCATCCCGCACCTGCGGCAATCAGCAAGACCACCACACCGATGATGATGAACAGCATCTTTTTGCTCTTGGGGGGGGCATCACCCTTAGCTGGTGCGGCGGGTGCGGCGGGTTTTGCGGGCTTAGACATTTGTCATTCCTTTCGAATAGTTGAAATTATCCAGCGAGATCAACACTTGGCATCTAAGGAAAAGGCAGGGTTTCCAGCCTTATTTTGAATGTCAGGCGAAGGTGTCCACCCTGCCGTTGTGACGGCGCAACGGCGTGACCACGCGGGTTTCGCTCATGTTGGCGGGGGGTGCTTCCAGCACCCGGCTACTGACTGCGGCGTGACGTGGATTGTCAAATGCGCCGCGTTGCTCACGCGGTGTTTGGTCGCTGACCGTGGTGTTACCCAACATAATTCCGTTATCGGCCAACATCTCGCGAAGTTTAGGGATGGATTGCTCGATCGCCTCGCGCACGCCGGCATGGGCCGAGGTGAATTGCGCGGTGGCCTGGTCGCCATTGACATTGATAACCACATCGACTGGGCCGAGTTGGGCTGGATTCAGATGCAGTTCGGCATGCTGATCTTGCTGCGTCGCCAGCCACGTGATTTTTTGACTGAATTCGTTGCCCCAATGGCTTTGGGTGACGGCGGTGTCAATCATCAATTGCGTAGCAGGAGTGAGCGAGGGCGAAGGGTTGGTGCTTGCCAGTGCTGGTAAAGCGGGGGAGGCAGTTTGTGCAATTGTCGCCTCCGTTTGGAAGAGGGCTTCATTAGCTTTTATTGCAGCGAGATGTTGCGTTGACACATCACCACTCCCACCCCCACCCCTAGGTAGGGTGAGGGAGGAGGTAGAGTCGCCGTCCTTTTTTGAATCAACCTCCATCCCTGTCTTCCCCGTGTGTCGAGGAAGGGGTGAGTTTTTACCCAATAAATTATTTGAGTCTGTAGCTGCGGTCGATGTGCCTTTCCTAGTTGCAATTTGCAGTTGTTTTAGTTCGCTCTGAGCGTTGATATCAACAGCGGAATTGGGCGCAGTGGATGCCATCTGGGGCACAGCTGTAGCAACCGGTAATAGTGTCGCCAACATGTCCGTAGGGAGAGAGGCGTTCGTTGCATCGGCACCATTTTCTGGCTTTGCCGTTTCGGTTGTGAGTAGTGGCGGCGTATTGGTCTTGGGAGCATCTGCTGCCTTGGTTTCATCTGCCTTGTCCGATAGCTGGCGTGCCAACACCCCACCAAAACCTTGCGCATCTTGAGCGTTTGCCTCGTTCGAGTTAGCGCTTGGGTTCGCCTGTGCGGCGGCCTTGCTAGGTGGGGGTGTGTTGTGGGTCAAGATGGGCATGTTGCTCATGGTTTGTTCCTCTATTTTTCGCTGTCCTTGTTAGGGTTGTGTTGTGCAGCAAAACGTCCTGTCTGTTCGTCTTGTATGCGTTGTTCTTGTTTGGCCGCCACCTTTATTTCTGTTTCTACATGGCGTTGCGCCAGCGTATCGAACGAGCGCATCTTGCGTGTGCTATCCATTAACTCGTGGCGACCCGTCTGCACGTTGGTCTTGGTGTTCTCAATAACTTGCTGTTGCTGTCGTATCGCTTGATCCAAGCGGTTGATAAAGTCTTGGAAATTGCGCAGATCAGTAGGCTCCATGCCTTGCTGCACCGCCTGTTGGAACTGCATTTGGTAGTCGTGACGATACTGTTGCAATGCATCCAACTTTTGTTGCGCACTTTGTTGGTGCTGGTTGAGTTGTCCCAGTTTTTGGGTGGCGGCATCGTTCGCTTGATGTGCCAGGTCAACCAAGGGCTGTAGAGAGAAAGGTTTGGTCATGGTCATTTATTAGCCTGCGTGTTGGAACAAGGTGGTGAATTGCTCCATGCTCGCGGTTAGCGGTTCGGACTGATACATGTTCTGTTGCAAGAACATATCCATGTGCGGATGCAAGGCGATAGCTTGATCCAAAAAGGGGTCGCTGCCTTGCACGTAAGCACCGACACTAATCAGATCGTGGTTACGTTGGTAGTGTGCGTACATGTGTTTGAAGCTTTGCACCATCTGAAAATGTTGGGCGCTGACCAAGTGGTTCATGGCGCGGCTGATGGAGGCTTCGATGTCAATGGCGGGGTAGTGCCC
>JAVHQF010000269.1:0-1339 GCA_036170995.1 Sideroxydans sp.
GGCGTCGATCCGCAGGCCATCATCGACGCTTACGGCGCGGACACGGCGCGCCTGTTCATGATGTTCGCAGCTCCCCCCGACCAGCAACTGGAATGGTCGGATGCGGGGGTGGAAGGCGCGTTCCGTTTCTTGAAGCGTGTATGGAAAGCAGTGTTCGAACATGTCGAATGCGGTGTGGTCGCGGCTTACCGCAGTGGCGAGTTGAGCGCAAATTCCAAGGCATTGCGCCTGCAACTGCACCAGACCATCCAAAAGATCGACGATGACTACGGGCGCCGCAAGACCTTCAACACCGCCATCGCGGCCACGATGGAATTGCTCAATGCATTGGGCAAGTTTGATGAAGACACGCCGGTCGCACGCAGTGTGACGCAAGAGGTATTGGAGAACACCGTGCTGTTGCTCGCCCCCATAGCTCCGCACATCGGCGATGCACTGTGGTCGGCGTTAAGCCCAAACAGCCAGTTACGCGATCAAGTTTTTCCAAAAGTGGATGCGAGTGCCTTGGTACAAGATGAAATCGAGTTGATGATCCAAGTGAACGGCAAGTTGCGCGGTAGCCTGCGCGTCTCCAAAGACGCGGACAAGGCGAGCATCGAACAGATGGCGTTGGCACATGAGGCGGTGCAAAAGCAACTAGCAGGCGCGGCGGCGAAGAAAATCATCGTTGTGCTGGGGCGCTTGGTCAACGTGGTGGTGTGATGAAAAGCTCGATGCGCACGTTCATATTGCTGGTGACATTGTCTCTGACCGCGTGCGGCTTCCATCTGCGCGGTAGCCAAGTGCAAGATATGGCGTTCGCTTTCAAATCCCTCTATCTTAAAGTACCCGCAGAATCCCCCTTCGTCACAGACTTGCGCACCGCCTTGAACGCCAACAAGGTGGCATTGACTTCCTCAGCCGAGGCGGCCGAACTGGTACTTGAGGTCGTATCAGAACAAACCCATAAAAATATCCTGTCGTTGTCAGGTAGCGGACGCGTAAAAGAATATCAGCTTATCTACCGCGTCTCTCTGCGCGCCTACGACAACAAACGGAATGATTGGCTGCCTCCAGAAGAGATTATGCTGACACGCATCTTGGCGTATGACGATGCGCAGATTCTTGCTAAAGAACAGGAAGAGGCGCAACTCTACCGAGACATTCGTAGCGATGCAGTGGGTCAGGCCATACGCCGTCTAAATCGCGCCAAGCCACAACTATAAAGCCCCATGAGAATCTCGACCGAAGACTTGCCGCAGCATCTGAATCGTGGACTCGGGTCGTTGTACGTCATCCACGGCGAAGCCTTGCTGCTTGCAATTGAAGCAGCCGATACCATTCGCAATGCCGCACGCGA
>JAVHQF010000269.1:1439-8254 GCA_036170995.1 Sideroxydans sp.
CTCGATGGTCTGCGTGCCGAGGGAACCGCCACCGTGCTCATCTTGTGGGCGATCGCAGAAGACATCCGCGCGTTGGCAAAAGTCTCACGCGCCCTGCAACAGAGCGGCAACTTAGCCAACGCATTGCGCGATGCGCGGGTGTGGGGTGCGAAACAAAAATTGATCGAACGCTCAGTACGCCGCTTCACCCCCACCTTTGCCGAACGTGCCTTGCGCCAAGCCGCACAGATCGACCGCCTCATCAAAGGTCTGCGCCAAGGCGACGTTTGGGACGAGTTGTTGCAGCTGGGTGTGCGCTGTGCCCGTACAGGTGCGAGATGAGCGAAGTGTTGCTGGTCATCAGCAATATGCCCGACCGCGCCACGGCCGAGCGTATCGCAGGCGCACTGGTCGCAAGCCATGCCGCAGCGTGCGTGAACGTTTTGGCTGCATGTAGCTCTATCTATCGTTGGGAAGGCAAGGTCGAGCACGCAACTGAAGTCCCTTTGCTCATCAAAACGACTGCCGAAGCCTACCCGCAATTAGAGGCGAAATTGCGTACACTACACCCCTACGCCGTACCCGAGATCATCGCGATCCCCATCAGCGCGGGACTTCCCGCCTATTTGGATTGGGTGAAGACAGAGACTAGGAAGACCACATGATTCGTCGTTTGTTGCTGACCGTTTTGTTGTTCATCGTGCCATTGGCACAGGCAGACATGCTTTCCTTTGGCGGCAAAAAATCCAGCTTTCTGCCCGCCGACCAAGCCTTCGCCTTGAGTGTGCATGCGGTTGACCAAAAGACGCTTATCGCCAGCTTCAAGATTGCCCCTAGCTACTACCTGTATCACGACAAGATTCATTTCGCCTTGGCAGACGGCAAGCCAACACAGCTGACGCTACCCAAGGGCGAGGAAAAGGACGACCCCAACTTCGGCCTCATCGAGGTGTATCACCAATCCTTCCAAGCTGAAATAAAGCTGCCCAAAGTCGATGTAAAAAAAACACTGGTGCTGAACGCAAGCTATCAGGGTTGTAGCGACAATGGCTTGTGCTACCCCCCCATCGACAAGACATTCAATATCGAGTTGATGCAATCCATCAATGAAGTAGCGCCACCAACTCCGACTGCGCCCACCTCCGCAGTAGGCAAAGCTGCCGCTGAGAACGAGAATACACAGATTTCCAAGGTATTCCAAAGCGGCAACTTCTGGCTCATCGTCTCCTTCTTCTTTGGCGCTGGATTGCTGCTCTCGCTGACTCCTTGCGTGTTCCCCATGATCCCCATTCTGTCGGGCATCATCGTCGGACGCGGCCACAAGATCACCCACAGGCACGCCTTCATTCTGTCGCTGGCTTATGTGTTGGGCATGGCCGTCACCTACGCCATCGCTGGTGTAGTTGCAGGCTATTCCGGCGACCTCATCTCGAACTCGTTGCAGACGCCTTGGGTGTTGGGCAGCTTCGCCGCGCTGTTCGTGGTGCTGTCGCTATCCATGTTCGGCTGCTATGAATTACAGCTTCCTTCGGCGTTGCAAAGCAAACTCACCGACACCAGCAACAAGTTACATGGCGGACACTTGTCTGGCGTGTTCGGCATGGGCGCACTGTCCGCCATCATCATAGGGCCTTGTGTCGCCGCCCCGCTTGCTGGTGCACTTCTATATATAAGCCAGACGCATGACGCGGTGCTGGGTGGAACAGCGCTGTTCGTGATGGCATTGGGCATGGGTGTGCCACTACTCATCATCGGCACCTCGGCGGGTACTTTGTTACCTAAGGCGGGGGCTTGGATGGAATCGGTGAAACGCTTCTTCGGCGTAACGATGTTGGGCTTGGCCATCTGGATTATCTCCCCTGTCATCCCTGTCGCAGCTCAAATGGGAATGTGGGCAGCGCTATTGATCCTCTCGTCCATCTATCTGCATGCACTCGATCCACTGCCACATACCGCACACGGCTTGGATAAACTCGGCAAGGGGTTCGGCATCTTGGCGCTGCTGCTCGGTGTAGCCTATCTGATCGGCTCCTTGTCTGGCGCACGCGACATCCTGCGTCCGCTTGGCCATCTCGGGCGTGCCAGCGCCGAAGCGAGTCACAGTCTAGCCTTCGAAAAAGTGAAATCGAACGCAGAACTCGATGCAAGAATCTCTCAAGCCAGCGGTAAGGTGGTGATGCTGGATTTCTACGCCGACTGGTGCATCTCCTGCAAGGAAATGGAGCGCTTCACGTTTAGTAATGCGAGCGTACAGGCCAAGCTTAAAAACACGATTCTCTTGCAAGCGGATGTCACCGCCAACGATGCGGATGACAAAGCATTACTACAACGCTTCCAGCTATTCGGCCCCCCCGCCACGCTCTTCTTTATCCAACGAGGGCAGGAATTGTCTGATTCCCGAGTCGTCGGCTATCAAGATGTTCGTCAATTCACTGATTCACTGAGTGCCATTGGCCTATAGGCCTGATTTTTCACAACTTCTTTTAATGGGTAGACAAA
Organism: Sideroxydans sp.; assembly: GCA_036170995.1. GTDB lineage: Bacteria > Pseudomonadota > Gammaproteobacteria > Burkholderiales > Gallionellaceae > Sideroxyarcus. The sequence continues at coordinate 3,918 of JAVHQF010000269.1, forward strand.
CCACCCCATTTTGCGGCAAACTGCCTCCATGAAGAACATCTTGGTACTCCACGGCCCCAACCTGAATCTGCTCGGCATGCGCGAGCCAGATGTGTATGGCCGTGTCACGTTGGACGAAATTAACACCAAGTTGACCGCACAAGCCCAAGTAAGTGGCGCAAATTTAGCTCACTTCCAAAGTAACACCGAAGGCATGCTGGTTGATCGCATCCAACAAGCCAGAACGGATGGAACCGACTTCATCATCATCAATCCAGCCGCGTTCACACATACCAGTGTGGCGATTCGTGATGCTTTGTCGGCGGTAAGCCTCCCCTTCGTCGAGGTGCATCTATCCAATGTGTTCGCCCGCGAAGCGTTCCGTAAAGAGTCTTATTTTTCTGATATCGCCGTCGGCGTCATCAGTGGTTTGGGCGCAACTGGCTATGTACTGGCACTGCAATTCGCACTACAACATTCTGTGAGGAGATAAAAATGGATCTACGCAAACTGAAGACACTGATCGAACTAGTCGAGAACTCGGGCATCGCCGAACTGGAACTGACCGAAGGCGAGGAGCATGTGCGTATCTCGCGCATGAGTTCTGTTTCCGCACCTGCCTTACAACATCACTATGCTGCCCCACCAATGGCTGCATCAGCGCCTGCTGCACCTGCCGTTGCCGCTACGCCAGCCGCACCAGAGGGGCACGTTGTCAAATCACCCATGGTAGGTAGCTTCTATCGCGCCTCTTCGCCAGGTGCTAAGCCTTTCGTTGATGTAGGTTCTACGGTGAACGCGGGGGACACTATTTGCATCATCGAAGCAATGAAATTACTGAATGAGATCGAAGCAGATAAGGCGGGTGTCATCAAAGCCATCTTGGTTGAGAATGGCCAAGCCGTCGAGTTCGGGCAACCTTTGTTCATTATCGGTTAACACATCATGGCCGTCTTCGAACGTAAATCTAAAATTCCCGCACCTCCCGAGTCCTCCACCATGTTTGAAAAGATTCTTATCGCCAATCGCGGTGAAATCGCGCTACGCGTGCAACGTGCTTGCCGCGAGCTGGGCATCAAAACGGTAGCTGTCCACTCGGAGGCGGATGCAGATGCCAAATATGTAAAATTGGCTGACGAGTCAGTCTGTATCGGCCCTGCAAGTTCCAGCCTGAGCTACCTCAACGTACCCGCCATCATTAGTGCAGCAGAGGTGACCGATGCGCAAGCAATCCACCCTGGCTATGGGTTCTTGTCTGAGAATGCAGACTTCTCAGAGCGTTGCGAAAAATCTGGTTTTGTTTTCATTGGGCCGCGTGCCGAGACCATTCGCTTGATGGGCGACAAAGTCTCTGCCAAGAGCGCCATGAAAAAAGCGGGAGTGCCTTGCGTTCCTGGCGTGGAAGGCGCACTGCCTGACGACCCTGCTGAGATCATCAAGATTGCTCGCATCATCGGATACCCCGTCATTATCAAAGCTTCCGGCGGCGGCGGCGGACGCGGTATGCGTGTGGTGCATACTGAAGCCGCGCTGCTAAATGCAGTGACCATGACCAAGACCGAAGCGCAAGCGGCCTTTAACAATCCCATGGTGTATATGGAGAAGTTCTTAGAGAACCCGCGCCATATTGAGATTCAGATTCTGGCCGACCAACACGGCAATGCTGTGTACCTCGGCGAGCGTGATTGCTCCATGCAACGCCGCCATCAGAAGGTACTGGAAGAAGCACCGGCTCCCTTGCTCGACCGCAAGCTACGTGACAAGATCGGTGAGCGCTGTGCGGAAGCCTGCCGCAAAATCGGTTATCGTGGCGCGGGTACGTTTGAATTCTTATACGAAAACGATGAGTTCTATTTCATCGAAATGAATACGCGTGTGCAGGTGGAGCACCCCGTCTCTGAAATGATTACTGGCATTGACATCGTGCAGCAGCAAATTCGGATTGCCGCAGGTGAAAAACTGTCCTTCCGCCAGAAAGATATCCAATTCCGTGGCCATGCTATCGAATGCCGCATCAATGCAGAACATCCTTACACTTTTGTGCCGTCGCCTGGGCGCATCACAACTTGGCATGTCCCTGGCGGGCCTGGCATCCGTGTTGATTCGCACGTCTACGCTAACTACTTCATCCCCCCCTATTACGACTCCATGATCGGGAAACTTATTGCTTACGGTGACACCCGCGACCAGGCCATCGCACGTATGCGTACAGCGTTGTCCGAGATGGTTGTTGAAGGCATCAACACGAATATTCCGCTGCATCAAGAGTTGATGAACGACGCAGCTTTCGTGAAAGGTGGCACCAGCATCCACTACTTGGAACACAAGCTGGCAGAACGCACAAAAGGTAAGTAAATCGTGTCGTGGCTCAATCTGTCGGTGCGTGCCGAGGCCGACTACGCTGAGGCTTTAAGTGAGGTGTTGCTCACACGGGGCGCCTTGTCGGTAGATATGTTGGATGCCGATGCAGATACCCCCGACGAGCAGGCTATTTTTGGCGAGCCAGGAGAACCCACCTCCTCCGTCTGGCAACACAATCTCGTCAATGCATTGTTTGAAAGCAACATGCCAGTCGCTGCTATCCTACAATCAAGCTGCGACGAACTTGGCATCAGCAACCTGCCCGAACACAGCATCGAAAAGCTTGAGGAAAACGACTGGGTACGCATCACCCAGTCCCAATTCGACCCTATTCGTATTTCAGCACGGCTATGGATAGTACCGACATGGCACACGCCGACCGACCCAACCGCCATCAACATCGCGCTTGACCCAGGACTCGCATTCGGCACGGGCAGCCATCCCACTACGCGCTTATGTCTGCGTTGGCTGGACGAGAATATCAAAGGCAATGAGACGGTGCTGGATTACGGTTGTGGTTCAGGCATCCTCGCTATCGCCGCATTGAAATTGGGTGCAGGCAGTGCAATTGGTATTGATGTTGATGCGCAAGCAGTGCAGGCCAGTCGGGACAATGCAGTTGCCAATCAAGTGATAGCCGATTTTTATCTGCCTGATGTTGTGCAGAACGCGCAATACGATGTGGTCGTCGCCAACATCCTCACAAATCCCCTACGTGCACTTGCCCCGTTATTAGCTGGCGCGACCAGACCTAGCGGTTCTATCGTGCTCTCAGGCATCCTCGCCGAGCAGGCTACGGAGGTTGCGCGCATCTACGCTCAGTGGTTCAACCTTGTACCTGCCGTAATCGAAGAGGGATGGTGTCGTTTGTCAGGTACCAAGCGGTGAGTGATGTTACACGCTGCCCAGAATGCATGACACGCTTCAAGGTAAGCGAAGAACAACTCGCCATCCACGATGGCTTAGTTCGTTGCGGGCGCTGCCACCAAGTGTTCGATGCACGCAAACACCTGCAGGAGGACGAACCTAGTCCGCAACTATCGCTTCCTATCGAAGAGCAAGCCCTCTCAGAATCCTTAGTAACCGAAGAAGCAGCGCCCTTCACTAAAGAAACGTACGCACAAAAAGACGCAGAATCGGTAGAGACCGACTTCACGCCTATTCCCAATATGCCGGGGCTAGAAGAAGAGGTGATCACCCTGGCGCAGCAAGTGGATGTGCTCGAAGAACTTACCGAAGAAGTCCCCGCATCTTCACCGCACAAACATCGCTGGATCGGCGTTGCGACAACTCTATTGTTAGTACTCACCCTCGTTGCACAAGCCGCCTATTTCTACCGCATCGAACTGGCGGCTCGCCTACCTGGACTGAAGCCCATGCTCACACAATATTGCGGTCTGCTCGATTGCTCTATCGAATTGCCCAGCCATGCAGATTTGATGTCAATCGAGTCATCCGAGTTGGAATCGGATCGTGTGCAGAGCAATCTGGTTACCCTGCATGCACTACTACATAACCGCGCACCTTACGCTCAGGCTTATCCCAATTTGGAGCTGACCCTGACAGATTGGCATGATGCCCCTGTCGCCCGCCGCGTGCTCCAACCCTTGGACTACCTGAAAGCCAGCGACGAAATGCACACGGGGCTGGCCGCTAATCGAGAGCTAGCACTCGCCTTGCGCATAGACACCGCAGACCTCAAACCCGCAGGCTACCGCCTATTTCTGTTTTACCCGCAGTAATCCCCTTCCGCTATAATCTTTGCGCCGTTCAACCCGATTGGGAGAGTGTGCTGGACAAGTTAATTCTTGGCGTACCGCCGAAGGCGCAATACCCGTAACCGCTCAGGCTCAAGAACCAATCGGAACAGGCAAATCTGGAGAGTGCTGCACAGGCAGCCACCGAAGGGGCAGGCAACGCAAGTTGTAATCTCTCAGGTATCAAGGACAGATGGGGCGCAGTGCGGTTTCGCGCTGCGCCTTTTTTATTCTTAATGA
>JAVHQF010000270.1:0-1719 GCA_036170995.1 Sideroxydans sp.
TTCTTCATGGTTGCTCCTAGTCATTAATAAAAATTGCTCTGAATTCCTCAACTCACAGGGGAGGATTAAGGCGTGCGAATTATGGGGAGGGTTTGTGACAGGCGAATTACATGAAAATGACAAACGTGTTACAGAGTACGATTTTTTTCTTGCTGGGTTGCTGCACGAGATATTGGGTGTCGAATGTGAAGATATTGCTAGTGAACCCTGCCATTAAAGTGCTGGGGCATTGATTCAGTCTATTTCGTAGTTCTCGCGCAGGCGGGAATCTAGTTCAGTAATTCAACTAATTCAGCGCCTGCGCGAGGTTGACGGCTAATCAGCACTTGATTAACTCTTCTCCATAAAACGTTCGATGTGATCTAAAAAGACGCGCGTTTTGGTCGGCAGGAATCGCCGCGTGGGTATCACTGCCCATGCAGGTACGGCAGGGAAACACCACTTCGGCAACACCCGCACTAAGCGACCGCTCTTCATATCGCCACTCACAAAAATATCTGGCAATGCACCGATGCCTGCACCATCGAGCAATAGTTGCTGGATCATATCGGGTGAGTTCAATGTGAGCCGCCCTGGTGGCACACCTTCCCACACTTCTTTCCCACGCATTAATTTCCACGGCACCGCAGTCCCGCGCACAGACAATAATCGCACCGAGGTATGACGTTCCAGATCATCAGGATGTTTGGGCGCGGGATGCAACGCGAGATAAATAGGGCTGGCATAGAGCGCCATGCTCTGCTCGTCTATCTTGCGTGCCACCAACGTTGCATCGTTATCCAAATCGCCCATGCGGATGGCGAGATCGAAGCGTTCGCCGATGAGGTCGACGCGGCGTGAACTCAGGTCAAGGTCGAGTTGTATCTCGGGATAGGCTTCGATGAAGGTGGCGATGGCGCGCGAGAAGTGCACCTTGGCGTAATCAGCTGGCATGGAGACGCGCAAACGACCGCGCGGCTGAATGTCCTGACTGCGCACGAAGTCCTGCACGGTAGCGACCTCTTCCGCCACGCGGCGACTGTGGTCGAGGAACTCTTGCCCGAAATCGGTGAGGGTAAGGCGGCGTGTGGTGCGTATCAACAGACGTTGCCCCAGCGCCAACTCCAGATTCGACAAACGACGCGAAACGGTGGCTTTGGGCATACCTAATTGGTCGGCGGCACGCACCAGACTCTCCTGTTCTACGATGGTGGCGAACAGAATGAGGTCGTCTGCGGATATTTTGGCTTGTTCCATTTGTGGAACAGTCTATCTCGAATAGGTGGCTTTATCTATCATTTCGAGCCGCCTAATATGCGACTCAATTACTCAGGCATTGGAGTCCGAAATGAACACCACCACACCAAACAGTATCCGCCAAACCCGCACTGTGGAACGCCTCATTCAAGGCGTCGCCACTTCCGATGGCGCAGGCGTGAGTCTGACGCGCGTACTCACCGGCAAGCTGCAACGCCGTCTCGACCCCTATCTGATGTTAGATGCTTTTGGCAGCGACGACCCCGACGACTACATCGCGGGTTTCCCCGACCATCCACATCGCGGCTTCGAGACCATCACCTATATGTTGGCTGGACGCATGCGCCATCGCGACAGCGCTGGCCATGAAGGTCTACTGGGCGACGGTGGCGTGCAATGGATGACGGCAGGCAGCGGTGTCATCCATTCCGAGATCCCCGAACAGGAAGACGGCGTGATGGAAGGTTTCCAGCTTTGGCTCAA
>JAVHQF010000271.1:0-1700 GCA_036170995.1 Sideroxydans sp.
CTCGACCAACTACATCTAGTGGTTGTGTGTGACAACCCGATAAGCACGGATCGATCTATCCTTTAAATCGAAACTTGACTCGTTGCTCAAACTGATACTTGGTCAAACGGACTTGGAAGTTTCTCCTCTCCTTAAACGTCGTGCGATTGCACTGTTGATTAGTCGCTACGTCCGCTGTGAAAGCAAGCCGGAACATCCAGTTCTGCGTGATGAGGCGGTTTCTGTTATTGGCAACCCGTGGTTAAAGCGTTCGTCATGGGATGCCTGGGTCAAGAATACTGACGAACAACCAGATAATGAAGCACGCGAAATGGTTAATGGTTGGCTCAAGCGGCGGTTGATTAAGGATTTTTTTGACGTACTTAGTGAGGACGGTAACGCGGATCAGCGACGTCTCAAATATTGGCTACGCTTTGAAACAGTAATCGAAGACCTTTGGTTGGTACTCGGGCCAGCTGCCATGCAAAATATGAGTAAACCTTATCAGGATTTACGCGAAAGAGCCGTGGGACGTTTGCTCAGTCTCGAAAATTCTGGCCCATCAAACAATAATGCCTTCATTATGCGCATGGGTGATTGGTTGATCGTTGAGTTTGGGATAACTGGAAACGCTTGCTATGTTTATCCGTGCAACCCAGCCCCCTTTGTGCTGCTAGGGAAGTATGTTTCTCTTTATAAACTCAAGAACAAGAATCTGGGTGAAAGGCACAACCACGTTGCCAATGGATGGGAAAACAATTTCGATCAGGCTATTTGTCCAAAAGTAGGATACCTACCTTCAATTGCCAAGGCTTCAAGTGTCACTCCACCTACAGATCAAGTTGCTGGGCATAAATTTTCCTTCGTCGAACAGTATGTAAAAAAGTTTGCTATTAAGACAGAGAACAACACAGAGGCAGGTGATGCCTTTTGGGTGCTGACACAGAAGGGGCTGCACCCAAAAATTGACCGTGATCTGGAATCATGGGGATTCACATATAAAGAGCCTCATGGATGGTGGAAGCAATGAAAAAACTTTGGCCTTTCAAGACAGAAAACTCGGTGAATACTGCTACTTCCGTACTGCAGCTACTTCGCACTGAATATAGTAAGGTGGGCGTTGTATTTTCAGCCACGCCTGCCAGGTGGTTGGAAATCCCCTATAACTTTGGTCCACAAAGCGAACGGATTGCGTTGCTGGCGCAGTTGGCCGAAGAAGGTTACGCCGAACCTGACGGAGATGCACTGCGGCTGAACTGGGAATCGCTCTATCAACTGCTGGCAACAGAGGATTATCGAGACAGCATCTCATTACTCGGCTTGCCGCCGCTGGAAACATGGCAGCCGAGGCTGGAGAGCCGGGGCGGGCTGACAGATTCTAGTTTCACAATTCTGTTGGCTGGATGGATAGACTCGAACAACCGCCCGGTGCAAGTAAACGTGGAGATTATGGGCGCGGTGCTGAAGTGTGGTCAGCGTGAAATCCTGCTGCCTGAAGCTGCATGGCAAACGTTGCGAGCATTGAGCGCCTTTCATCACAGGCCACAAGAGCAACGCAACGCCGACAGCAACAAACGCGCTTGGGCTGCCATCCGCCGCCATGCGCTGGCTGCCAATGCAGACTTGGCAGACTTCCTGCAACAAACTGTGGTGCTGACACCGGAACGATTGAACCTTGCCTTACGCAAAACGCAGGTCGCTGAAAGCAAAACTGTTGAGGT
>JAVHQF010000272.1:0-1698 GCA_036170995.1 Sideroxydans sp.
GCACGGCCGCTCGACTGGGCCAGGTGCGTGCGGTTTTGGGGCGAAAGCACGCGCGGAATTGAGATCTGAGCTGGGTCAGCACCTCAGGCCCACGCATTTCACGCAGTAGCCCGGTCACCTGACCCAATCACCCGGCCTCAGCCGTGGCACTGCAAGCGGCATCTTGCTGCTTTCCCCAGCATCTGCGGTTAGAAGTCGCAGCTAAACGGAGCAATCAGTGCCATTGTGGATTCCTGGCGGATCAGGAAGTCTGACGTTTCAATCCATGCAAAACCACAGAAAGCCGTTACGCCGCTGCCAGTTCCCGTACATGGCACAGACTGTCCTTGAATGTGGCTCTGGCAATTTTCAGATCGTAGTCAGCTTGCAAATTCAACCAATATTGCGGACTTTGCCCAAAGGCTTGTCCCAAACGCAGTGCAAGCTCTGCGGTCACGGGTCTCTCCTCGCGCACAAGGTGCGAAATACGCATCGCAGAAATACCCAGAGTTTTTGCCAACGCAACTTGCGTGAGCCCCAAGTCTTCCAGCGCTTCTCGGATGTATTCACCGGGGTGAATCGGTGGCAAGCCGTTGATCGTGCGTTCCATGGTGGGGTCTCCTTAATGGTAGTCAGTGATTGCTACTTCAAAAACATCGCCGTCAGTGAATCGAAAGCACACGCGCCATTGGTCGTTGATGCGAATGCTCTATTGTCCGACTCTGTCTCCGCGCAGCGCTTCCAGACGATTGGCGGGAGGAAATCGAAATTCATCCACCGCCATCGTGTGTTCGAGCTGATTCAAACGCAATATTGCGCGGCGCAGGATATCGGGTGGCAGTCGGCGGGATTTTCCCGTTCGAAACAAGCCCTCAGTTTCTTTGTCAGCAAAAGTGCGAATCGTGAATCAAATAATAAACAATTTATTTACATCTTGCAAAAAAAAGGTGGTGGCTTATGGCTGAAATCAACGACCCACTCGCCCTGGCCACCGCCCTGACCACCAAAACCCGCCAGCTCTGCCTGGGTCTGGAATCCGGCGCGGCGGACATTCTGGCGCTGGTGACACCCACCACCGCCGCAAAGAGATTGGCGCGCTGCCGCTGGACTTCAAGGCCGAGCGTGACGAATCGGGGGCTGCGACCCTGAGCGAAGGCCAACGCGTGATGCTGCGCGCGGGCTTGAAAATGCTGCGCAAACTCGAAACTGACTTTGCTGCACTCGACCCCACGCGCTACCCCAAGATGCTGGTGGTGTGCGAAGACACCAGCGTGTCGCCCTTGGTAGCGGCTTTTTTGCAAGACCAGCAAGGGCTGCGAGAGAACGAGGTGATGACCATCGACTCGGGCAAAAAAGCTGAGCTGACTGGAAAAGACTGGACACCGGTGCGCGAGCGCCTGTTTGGCGTGGACCGCTACGCACGGCTGGCCTGGCCGGCAAAGAGTGGCGGGCTGGAGCGTGCTTTTATCCACTGGGCGCAGGCCGACAGTCAGGTGCTGGCGTTTTGCAAGATCAGCGAAAACCGCCATACCTTTGCGCGCTTGCGCTACGTCAAAGACGATGGTTTGCCGGCCTTTTATTCCCCCGACTTTTTGCTGCGCACGGGGAACGCCATTTATCTGGCCAAGACCAAAGCGCAAGCGCAGGCCATTCACCCCAACCTGCAGCGCAAGTGCAAAGCGCGGCGCTAGCCTGGTGCGAGCGTATCAACCAGCTAAC
>JAVHQF010000273.1:0-1697 GCA_036170995.1 Sideroxydans sp.
TGGTTTAGGGATGTTGGGTGAAAATATGCAAGGCAGCCAGATGCATCAAAAACTGTTGCAAGCTTATGCGAAGGTCTGGAAATTTTGAGAATGTAGCCTGTGGTTGAACTGAAACTAACCGCTTAACTAAAAAGCCATTCAAAGGAATGGCTTTTTGTTTGCCTTGCGTAAAAAGAATTCGAGTCTGACCCTATTTATTCTCGCACGCCTCACGCAGCAAGGCGCCAGAAGCATGGGCTTGTAAAATCACTTCCTGACTTGTACCGACTTGGCGCATAGATTGTTTATTTGGATGTTTCGGTAGTGTGGGCCTCAGCCCACCATTTTTTTTTCCGCGTGGGCAGATGAGGCTTGCCCACCCTACGCTTGCTGTCCGTCATTTCTTCAATAAATTTCTCGTTGCGCTCGTAGCGATAATATATATCGCGACTTGTTACGTTACTGCTGTTGCACTAGGCGCGTGCCTATTGTTGCTTAACGTAAAATTGAGGGGCTCGCCCGCTTCTGGGCGAGTCCCGCTCGAATGCCGGGTTAGGCACTCAAAACGCTCGCTTCCTTAGATCGAGTTTTGAACAATTTCCTGTAGCGGTTTGGGTCAGCCTCCCTATCTGTAGTAATCTGTAGTACAGAATCCCAGAGTTTCTATCGATTTTCAAATACTCAGTTCGCTCGCCTTCGCCATCTGGTTTGGCGGCTCTTTTGATGTCAAGCTCGAACATATTTGCGTCGCTGGAATTACTTTTTTCGTCTGTCGATCCCGATGGCGCGCTACTCATAGAGAAGGCGATATCTATGCCATTTGCAAAGATGAATAAATGGCCTTTGAGTGATTCAATGTCAACTTGAATTTTTTCCTTGCCTTTGCTTGTGTTTCCAGTTGCGTAATCTGTCTCGACATCAATGTTGCACAGCAATTTTATCTTTTCAGCCTGCGCCCCAGATGTTGAGAAGAACAAAAGCAAAATGCAAACTACACGTAGAATTTTTGTTTTTTGTGTGATTTTCATACGGTGTTACCTATACGTTGTTTTCGGGAGCCAATGGTTAGGTGGATGCATTACCAAAAACGCCATGTGCAAGATCATCGTGAAACTGTGAAGGCCAAGACGAACCATGACCCGCTTTGTAAGTCTTCTCTATCCCATTTGGTTTGCAGCGTATCGTTACGGTCCCAGTGATGACATAGATCCCTGTGCCGGAGGTTGTCTCTCGCTGCTGAGTTAATTCAAAATCATTTTCTTGAAAACCGTGCTGCATAATTGAAGAATTAAAATCTTGCTTTTCGCTATCGCCTACCATGATGACTCCTCCTGTTTTATTTCAGAACGACTTCCGCCTAACGTGTAGCTAAGGGGCGCGCCGAAGGCGCGTCCCAGCGACCGATAAATAGGGTCAGACTCGACTTAATCTTAGCCCGCCTTTGCTGCTGCTGTTTTGGTTTTGCTGGCTGGTTTTTTCACGGCAACCTTTTTCACCACCACCCTCGCCTTCACTACTTTTTCCACCGCTGCTTTAGGCTTTGCCACGGTTTTTGCTTTCGACGCAGCTTTGGTTTTAGCCACATCCTTCGGTTTTGTGGCTGCTTTTGCTTTCGTTGCCGCTTTGGGTTTCGCCGCCGCTTTCCGCGTTGGTTTTTTGCCCGTATCACCCTTGGCGGCTTTGGCGGCGATAAGTTCTAGGGCTTCTGCCAAGGTGAT
>JAVHQF010000274.1:0-8134 GCA_036170995.1 Sideroxydans sp.
CTCTTGCTTTTTTCTGCCGTCATTTTTACGTCTCCTTAACTTGAATTCTATCCTCAGTTAAGAAATACGTTTTTCGGGGGCAAGGTCAAACTGCCAACTGACACGCCTTGCAGCGGAATCACATCATCGCGTAACGCTTCTTCGCTTCCACCGCCTTTACGATGTAACCGCGCGTCTCTTCATACGGTAACTTGGTGCGCAGTGCGTCGTACACTTCGTTTGGTTGCATGGAGTTGATCTTGTCCAAAGCATCCTCTTGTCGCGCTCTTCCCGTGAGTGTGCTGAACGCACGGAACACGTTGCTCGGGCCAGTGTTGTAAGCGGCGATGGCGCAGTATTCGCGCGATACGGGATTGCGAATCTCGCGCAATGGGCTGTCGTTGAGCAACACGCCTAGATAGGTGGAACCCAGTTCGATGTTGTTCTCGGCATCGAACAGATATTCTTTGCTCGGTGACACATCCTCTCCCTTGGCTTTGCGATACGCCTCGCGCCCGCCGCTGGTGGGCACCAGTTGCATCATGCCGTAGGCGGGTGCGCTGGATACAGCGTAAGGATTGAACGAACTTTCTATCTTGATGATGGCGAAGATGAGGCTGCGGCTGACGGTGGTACTGTCGGAATGTTTGCGCACGGTGGCAGCGTATTGCACCGCACGTTTGTCGAGATGCGCATTGACCATGCTCATCTGCACGTAGATGACGTTCTTACTCACGCCGTTGGCATCAATGCTGCGTCGCTTCATCTGGTTGGTGACGAGATAGTCAGCATAACGCTCCACATCCTCGCGCGATTTGAGTACCGCTCCGCTCTGATCCACCACCATCTCTTGCAGATACGGTTTTCCGGTCAACGCAATCTCTTTGTCGGAGAATAGATCGACAGCACCTGGATCATCTGGCGTGAGCAACGCGACCACTGCTGCGTAGCGCAACTTGTCTTTCGCTTTGTCTTCGTCCAGATGTTCGATGAGGATGCTACCCGCGTCGTAATCCACCACCACGCGGTTCTTGTAGTTTTCGGTGTACTTCACGTAACGGGTACGGCTAGGCAGTGTGCCAGATTCGCGCTTTCCCCATTTCGCGCCGCTTTCTTTTTGCACGTTGCCCATTAGCCGATTGAATTCGTATTGCGCCTTCTTCAGGTCGGCGACGATGAGAGAGGGGTTGTATTTGTAAGAGTTGACGCGACTCTGCGCCATGCCCTTCAGTGCTTGCTCAGGATTCTTGGCGAGTGCCACCTGCATCATCTGCTGGGTGGTGCAGGCGGGCAGGCAGAGGATGCCTGTGGTGAATGTCAGTAGCAGAAGATTGCGGTTCATCTACTTTCCTTTCTTCCTCTTCATTCTGATTCTTTGACAGACTCAGGATAAACTGCCATGAGGGCAGGGCGATGAAATAGGGTCATAAAAGAAATCAACCAGCCGCCCCCCCATGCAAGGGGCGGGTTATGGCGGTGGTAGCAATGTTGCATTTACTCTGCCACTTTACCACCATCTTAGACCCCCTATTTGAATGAGGGTGGGCTAGGATGGGTGCGCAATAACAGCCAACAAAAAGCCCAGCAAAAGGCTGGGCTAGTTTGATGCGAACATCAATCACTTACGCGAAGTTCTTCGCAGCGAAATCCCAGTTCACCAAGTTCGCCAAGAATGTCTCAACGAACTTGGGACGCATGTTGCGATAGTCGATGTAGTAAGCGTGTTCCCATACATCAACGCACAACAGGGCTTTGTCGCCAGTGGTCAGTGGTGTGCCAGCTGCGCCCATGTTGACGATGTCCAGCGAACCGTCGGCCTTCTTCACCAACCATGTCCAGCCAGAACCGAAGTTGCCGACTGCGGAAGTTTGGAATGCTTTTTTGAAATCATCGACGCTGCCCCACTTCTTGTTGATCGCATCGGCCAACGCACCCGTTGGAGCGCCGCCGCCGTTTGGCTTCAGGCAATTCCAAAAAAAGGTGTGGTTGGAAACTTGGGCTGCGTTGTTGTAAATGCCGCCAGCGGGTGCTTTCTTGACGATGGATTCCAAATCAAGGTTCTCGTACTCGGTACCCTTGATGAGGTTGTTCAAATTGGTGACATAAGCCTGATGGTGTTTTGCGTAGTGATAATCGAACGTCTCAGCAGACATATGCGGCGCAAGCGCGTCTTTAGGGTAAGGCAAAGCGGGCAGTTTATGTTCCATGGTAAGTCTCCTAGTAAAAGATTGGTGGGTTGAAAGGGCATCAGAACCACACGCGAAATATACCATAGTCTTATGCTTGGGTATTCAGGATGCTTTACAATTCGCGCCCCGGATCGAAGGCGCAACGGCATGAGCGACACCCACAAACAAACTGGCGCAGCCAAGACGGCGCGCAACCCCATCAAGATCGTCCCTCTGCAACAACGCCTGCGCAAACCCGAGTGGATTCGCGTCAAATCAGGTAGTGGTCAGGGCTATCACGATGTGAAGCGCATGCTGCGCGAACACAATCTGCACACGGTGTGCGAGGAAGCCTCCTGCCCCAATATCGGCGAATGCTTCGGCAAAGGCACGGCCACCTTCATGATCTTGGGCGATGTGTGTACGCGTCGCTGCCCTTTCTGCGATGTGGCGCATGGGAAACCGCTACCGCCCGATGTGAACGAACCGAAGCAACTAGCTCATTCCATCGCATTGCTGAATCTGAAGTATGTCGTCATCACCAGCGTGGATAGAGACGATCTGCGCGATGGTGGCGCACAACATTTCACCGATTGCCTCAGCGCCATCCGCGCCGCGTCACCCAATACCAAACTGGAGACGCTGGTCCCTGATTTCCGTGGCCGTCTTGATATCGCGTTGGATGCGATGGCGCCCAACCTGCCCGATGTGTTGAACCACAACCTAGAGACTGTGCCGCGCCTTTATACCTTAGCGCGCCCTGGCGCGGACTATGCACACTCGCTCAAGCTACTCAAAGAATTCAAGGCGCGCTTCCCACACGTGATGACTAAGTCAGGCCTGATGTTGGGTTTGGGTGAGACCGACGAAGAGGTGCTACAAGTGATGCGTGACCTACGTGCGCACGATGTCGAAATGCTAACCTTGGGGCAATACCTGCAACCTTCGGATGGACACTTGCCTGTGTTGCGCTACGTCACACCCGACGCATTCAAGATGTTCGAGACCGCCGCCAAGGAGATCGGCTTCTCACATGCCGCTTGCGGACCGATGGTGCGCTCGAGCTACTTCGCCGACATCCAAGCAGAGCAGGCAGGAGTCTAAAACTATAGTGGCGAATGAAAAGGGCGCATCTAACACAGACGCGCCCTTTGATTAGACTACTGAAACGTCAAGCTTTTACGCTGATGATAGAGCCGACTGTCTGACCTTGAGTGTTCACGATCGGTTTTGGCGCTTCTTGTTGCGCAGCCACCACCTTGACCCCATCGTCACGGTCTTTGTCGCCCTCTTTCTCGGTCACTCTTTCAGTATGCGTCTGCGGCTGAGGTTGCACCTGCGAGACGTAGTTACTGCCTGAATTCACTCCACCAACTGCCATTTTCTGCCTCCTTTCGGTCTCCATACACTCTACAACTTGTCTTCAAACTTGCTATCGGCATTACATTGGAATTCTTTAATCTTTTTTTACCTTCTCCCCTGAAAATCCTGAATTCGGGATTGAAACAAGGGGGGGCGGCTGTTATCCTAGCAGCGTTAAAAACCTAAATAATCAACATCCTAAAAGGAACTCGCATGCTTGCTCCAATGCTCATTGCCAAGAACGAAAAAATGGAACTCGGCCTGCTGCCTCACATGGCGAACCGCCACGGCCTCATCACAGGCGCAACGGGCACGGGCAAAACGGTCACCTTGCAATCCTTGGCTGAATCTTTTAGCCGTATCGGCGTACCCGTGTTTATGTCCGACATCAAAGGTGACCTATCTGGACTCGCCAAGATCGGCGGCGGCAATGCCAAAGTACAAGCGCGTGTGGAACAGTTGAAATTGGAGGACTTTGAACATCGCGCCTATCCCGTCACGTTCTGGGACGTGTTCGGCGAGATGGGTCATCCAGTACGTGCCACCATTTCGGACATGGGGCCGCAGTTGTTGGGACGCATGTTGAATCTGAACGATGTGCAACAAGGGGTGATGACCCTAGTATTCAAGATCGCGGATGATAGCGGCATGTTATTGCTCGATTTCAAAGACCTGCGCGCGATGGTGCAACACGTGGGCGACAACGCCAAAGATTTCACCACCGAATACGGCAACGTCTCTACCGCCAGCATCGGCGCGATCCAGCGCGGTCTCTTGGAACTAGAGAACCAAGGTTCGGAGAAGTTCTTTGGAGAGCCGATGCTGAACATAGATGACCTGATGCAGACCGACAGCAAAGGCGCAGGCATGGTCAACATCCTCGCAGCCGACAAGCTAATGCAATCGCCCAAAGTCTATTCGACCATGCTGCTATGGATGCTGTCTGAATTGTTTGAAAACTTGCCCGAAGCCGGCGATTTAGAGAAACCTAAATTGGTGTTCTTCTTCGACGAGGCACACTTGCTGTTTAGTGATGCTCCAACAGCATTGATCAATAAGATTGAGCAGGTTGTGCGCCTCATCCGCTCCAAGGGAGTCGGCGTCTATTTCATCACGCAGAACCCGGCCGACGTACCAGATAAAATATTGGGACAACTGGGCAATCGTATTCAACATGCTCTGCGCGCCTTCTCGGTGCGTGACCAAAAGGCAGTGCGCGCCGCCGCCGAGACCATGCGCGACAACCCTGATCTAGATGAGGAGGCTGTCATCATCGAGCTTGGTGTGGGCGAAGCCTTAGTTTCATTGCTGGATGAAAAAGGTCGCCCCACCATCGTAGAGCGCGCATTCATTGTGCCGCCACAAGCGCAGATCGGCCCCATCACACCAGCAGAGCGTAGCGCTATCCGTTCACAATCACTCATCGCTGGACACTATGAGAAAGAAGTGGATCGTGAGTCTGCTTACGAAAAATTAAAAGGACGCGCTGAAGCAAAACAAGCGCAAGCAACAGCATCTGCGGAAGAGAAAGAAGCTGCAAACAGTGGCATTGGCGGAATGTTGGGTGGGATATTTGGCAGTGGCACCACGAACCGCCGCCAGAGTGTAGGCGAGGCGATGGTGAAATCAGTGGTACGTACAGTCGGTTCGGAAGTGGGAAGACAGATTGTTCGCGGCGTGTTGGGTTCTCTACTCGGCAAGCGCCGTTAAGGACATGGATAGCGCAACCCGACTTGGCGCTGAGCTGCGCGCCATCGCTTCAACAGAGCTTGTCTCACTACAACAACGTTTTTTCAAGACGGGTCCAGGGCAATACGGTGAAGCTGATGTGTTCCTCGGCATCAAAGTGCCGCTGGTTCGCGCGTTGGCGAAACGGCATTGGGACACCGATCTGGACACCATCAAAACGCTACTCCATTCCAAGTATCACGAGGAGCGACTGTTCGCTTTGCTGTTACTGATGCAGTTATATGAACGCGGCACGGATAAAAAATGTATCGCAGCATTCGACCTTTATCTTGGCAATACGATGCACATCAATAACTGGGACCTCGTCGATGTCTCTGCACCTCACATCGTCGGCCGCCATCTGGCCGCTAGGTCACGCAAGGTCTTGCATCGCCTAGCAAAGTCCTCGTCATTGTGGGAACGCCGCATCGCCATCATCTCTACGTTCTATTTCATCCGAAATGACGACTTTAACGACACTTTAACTATTGCCAAGACCTTGCTGCATGACGAGCACGACCTGCTGCACAAAGCAGTGGGGTGGATGTTGCGCGAAGTCGGGAAACGCAACCTGGCTGCGGAGGAAACTTTTTTGCTCCAGCATTACCACGACATGCCTCGCACCATGTTGCGTTACGCCATTGAGCGCTTCCCTGAAAAA
This sequence comes from Sideroxydans sp., assembly GCA_036170995.1. Classification (GTDB taxonomy): domain Bacteria; phylum Pseudomonadota; class Gammaproteobacteria; order Burkholderiales; family Gallionellaceae; genus Sideroxyarcus. The sequence continues at coordinate 5,899 of JAVHQF010000274.1, forward strand.
CGTCGCCAGCAGTATTTGAAAGGCTCCGCCTGAACCCCATGATCAGCTAGGTGAATTCCTTGATTCTTATGAATTGTTTCTATAGAGTTGCGACAGAGTGAACAAAACCAACCCATCATGAGTAAATTCACGGTACTTCAGTTCAATATGCAGTTCGGCCAAGGATGGGATGAATCCGATCCCGATGGTGCGCCTCTTGAACTGAAAAACACGATTGCGGAAATCAAACGTATGAATGCCGACATCGTTTTATTGCAAGAAGTCGAACATGCGCTCCCCAACGGCAAGCAGATTGAACCGCCTCCTAATTTCACTCAAATCCGGCAAGCGCTGCCTAGCTATCACAGCTATTTTTCTTATCCTAAAGCGGATGCACGCGAACTTCCCTTTGGCATCGGCTTGGCCATCTTGTCGAAGACGCCGCTATACGACGAAATTCGCTTGGAACTGCCTTCACCCAATATCGAGTTCGACTTCTACGGCAAAACAAAAACCCCTACTGACCGCATCATGATTGGTGCGAAAACCACAATTCACAACCACGAGGTACAACTCTTCAACACTCACCTGCTTGCCTTCTTTATGCTTAAGGCCAGTAGCAGAACCCATTCAGAACAACGCGAACTGGTGTTGCAACAAATCAAGAAGTCACGCCTTCCGACGATACTCGGTGGGGATTTCAACGTCAGCAACCATGTGGCATTAGTCGAACAATATGCGTTGGAAGGTTACAGAACAGTACAAACAAAAGAAGCTACGTGGCGACGCATGCCCTATGTACTCGATCACATCTTCTATGATCGTCAATTGAAACTGGTGGACTACGACGTGATACCCACGATGGCTTCAGACCACCATCTACTCATCTCCCAGTTTGAGTTCAACTCGTAACTGAAAGATTCAGCCCGCAGGCTTCAGCGTCATCCGCTCCACTTGCACACTCGCCGCACCATCACTCACCCACACCTGCCCGTCTTGGATGATGCATTGGAGATTCATCGTGCGCTGGGCTAGCTTGGCCAACTCTTTGGTAGTCTCGACCGGGAGATTGATGATGGTCAGGTTCTTCTGGCGCTCGAACTGAGCACGGTCTTTTTCGAACCACATATCCGCAACGCGCCCACCGTAGGCATACACCACCACCTGGCGTGAACGCCCACACGCTTTGCGGATGAGCTTCTCATCGGGAATGCCGACGTCGATCCATAGGTCGATAGAGCCTGTCAGGTCTTTTTGCCACACATCCGCTTCTTCATCGTTGTTCATACCCTGACCGAACTCCAGATATTCATGGGCGTGGAGAGCGAACGCCAGCAGACGCACCATCATGCGCTCGTCCGTCTCTGAAGGATGCCGCGCCAAGGTGAGTTGATGGTCTTTGTAGTAGTAACGCTCCATGTCTGCAATTTGCAGATTGGCTTTGAAGATGGTTGCTTTGATGGCCATGCGTTACTCCGTCACCCTGCCACGCAAAGACTTCGTAGTCGCGTGTTTGGTCTTGCTTTCCAAACGCTTCTTTTGTGAACTACGCGTCGGCTTGGTGGCGACACGCGGTTTGGGTTTGATCGCCACCGAGAGCAGCATCGCCTTCAAACGACGCAATGCCTCGTTGCGATTCTGTTCTTGGTTGCGGAACTCCTGCGCTTTGATGACGACCACGCCATCTTTGGTGATGCGTTGGTCGTTGAGTTGTAGCAAGCGCTCTTTGAATTCATACGGCAGCGACGACGCGTTGATATCGAAACGCAGATGCATCGCGCTCGACACCTTGTTCACATTCTGCCCACCCGCCCCTTGCGCACGCACCGCCGTCAGTTCGATCTCGCGCTCGGGAATGAGGACGTTGTGTGCGATGTATAACATGATTAGGCAATCACGCGGATATCGATGTCGCCCAACTCCACCACCTGACCCGCTCGAATCTTCGCCGTCTTGCGTAATTCGACCTGCCCATCGACAGACACCACACCTTCAGCCACCAACGCCTTACCTGCACCCCCGCTATCCGCCACGCCGACGAGTTTAAGTAGGTTACAGAGCTCGATGAATTCACCGCGCAGTTGGAATTCGAGTTGTTGCACGTTCAACCTTTCACAACATTGAAGAAACCGTCATTCCCGCAAAGGCGAGAATCCAGCTAGTTAAATATGGTTAATCTGGGTTTTGCGTGGGTCAAGGCCAGATTAGCCAGTGGATCGAAAAATTTAGTTATGTCACCCAGTGCTGCCCCACCCTA
>JAVHQF010000275.1:0-8132 GCA_036170995.1 Sideroxydans sp.
CGTGCGCCCTGCTTCACGGCGGATTCGTAATCGAAATCGCTGCGCACCGCCACCATCATGCGGCACTTGGCGATGTTCAGATCAAGCGGTTGATATAGACCGTCACCACCATGCTCGTTCAAAACATCCTTACCCGCCACGCCGATGTCCGCAGCGCCGTATTGCACATAAGTCGGCACATCTGAAGCGCGCACGATGATGAGGCGCACATCGTCGTGATTGGTTGGCAAGATGAGCTTGCGTGAAGACTCAGGAACTTCCAGCGGCGTGATACCTGCCGCCTTGAGTAGCGGCAAAGTCTCTTCAAAGATGCGACCTTTTGAAAGGGCGATGGTGATCATGTTCGATTCCTAATATGGCGCGGCGCTTGTGCCGACTTATTTGTGATTACTTTACTCGGCGAATGTTAGCACCGAGCTTGCCGAGCTTGCTTTCGATGTGTTCGTAGCCACGATCCAGATGGTAGATACGATCGATGACCGTCTCGCCCTGTGCCACCAAGCCAGCGATGACTAGACATGCCGAGGCACGCAGGTCGGTCGCCATCACGGTCGCACCTTCCAGATGATCCACGCCGCGCACCACCGAGGTGTTGCCCTCCACGTCGATCTGCGCACCAAGGCGGCGCAACTCTTGCACGTGCATGAAGCGGTTCTCAAAGATGGTCTCGATGACCATCGAACTGCCCTCAGCGATACAGTTGAGCGCCATGAACTGCGCTTGCATGTCGGTAGGAAAAGCGGGATGCGGTGCAGTACGCACGTTCACCGCTTTCGGACGCCCACTCATCTCTAGATGGATGCTATCGACATCGACTGTAATTTTCGCACCCGCCTCGGTGAGTTTCTCCAGCACGGTCTCAAGAATGTCGGCGCGTGTCTCGCGCAGGGTTATGCTTCCACCCGTTGCAGCCGCTGCCACGAGGAATGTTCCGCTCTCGATGCGGTCGGGCATGATGTGGTGTGTCGCGCCATGCAATTTCTCGACGCCCGTGATGATGATGGTGTCAGTTCCATCGCCACTGATTTGTGCACCCATCGCGCGCAGACAATTCGCCAAGTCAATGACTTCAGGTTCGCGCGCCGCGTTTTCTAGTGTAGTTACGCCTTGCGCCAATGCAGCCGCCATCATCAGGTTCTCGGTTCCCGTCACACTGACGATGTCGAAGAAGATGCGCGCGCCTTCCAGTTTCTTAGCTTTGGCATGGATGTAGCCATGCTCGATTGTAATTTCGGCCCCCATCGCTTGTAGCCCTTTGATATGCAGATCAACAGGGCGCGAGCCAATGGCACAGCCGCCAGGCAAAGACACTTTGGCATCACCAAAACGTGCCACCAACGGCCCCAACACCAGAATCGCGGCACGCATGGTTTTCACCATTTCGTAGGGCGCTTCCCAGTTGTTAATTTGATCGCCCTTGAAGGTGATTTGGTTAGCCGCCACTTCGGCGCTCACACCCATCTGCACCAATAATTTACGCATGGTGCCGACGTCGTGCAGATCGGGCAGATTAGTCAAACGCAAGGTATCTGCGCTCAACAAACTGGCACACATGATGGGCAGCGCGGCATTCTTGGCGCCAGAAATACGCACTTCACCGCGTAGAGGATTGCCGCCTTGGATGGCTAGTTTTTGCATGAATGGTACTCGTGACTGATTAGGAATAATTCAAGGGCAATACTTCGGACAACCCATAAAGCTCGACCAAACTGTGCAGATTCGTCGGGACGTGGATGAAAGAAAGCTGCACACCGTGCGCTTTTGCCTGCCGCAACCAAGACAACATCAAACTGACCGCCGCAGAATCGACAAGACCGACTTGCGCCATATCAACAACCAATAAATCGCCTTCAGCACGCTGCTCGAATGGGAAACGTTGAAGTCTCTTCGCCGAATCAATGGTCAATTCACCAGACACAGCGAACTTATTGTCAGCCCACACAATCACTTCGCTTGCGCTCTTTTTGCACTCGCGGCTGTCGCGCCTCGGTTGGTCTCCGCTAATTTTTGTATCAGACCATCCATACCTGTCTGCTGAATTTGATCGCCAAATGATCCGCGATAGCTAGTGACCAGACTGACACCTTCCAGCGTGACATCAAATGCCTTCCAGCCTGTTGGTGTCTTTTCCATCTCGTATTCGACTTTAGCGGAACGACCGTCGCTGAAGCTGATAATGGTCTTCACGGTGATTTCTTCCATACCCGCTTCAAGCTGAACGTGCTTGGTCTCCACCTTGGGATTCTTATAGGTGGTGAATACCTTGGTATAGGTGCGCACTAACATGGTACGGAACTCATTGGTCAGGGATTGCTTCTGCTCTGACGTCGCCGTGCGCCAAGCTTTGCCGACGGCCAGTCTAGTCATGCGCCCGAAGTCGAAGTGCGGCAATATTTTGGCATCGACCAGTTCCAGCAGGCGCGCCTCGTCAGACAGTAGTGAGCCGTCCTTCTTGAGGATCTCCAGCACTTCATGCATGGTTTGTTCAATCAACACATCAGGTGGAGGCACATCTTCTGCCAGCGCCGACGCTGGCAGTACGCTCACCGCCAACAATGCAATGATTGCGATCAACTTGCGCACGATCAATTTTTCCATAATTAATTCGAACTCTCCGATTTATTGAACATGAACTTACTAATCAACTCTTCTACCACGATGGCGGATTGTGTCTTTTTGAATTCACCACCATCAGCCAGCATCGCATCATCCCCACCCGGCAACAGACCGATGTATTGCTCACCCAGCAACCCCGAGGTCAGAATGTTCGCGAAAGTATCTTTAGGAAACTGGTAACGCTTGTCGATACTCATCGTCACCTTCGCCTCATACCGCTTGGTGTCCAAGGTGATGCTGGTGACGCGCCCAACCAACACGCCCGCACTACGCACCGAAGCTGTCGCCTTCAAGCCGCCCACATTGTTGAAATAAGCTTGCAACTGGTAAGTCTCGGATACGTTGTAGGTACTTAGGTTCCCCACCTTCAAAGCCAACACCACCAACGCCGCGATACCCGCAACAACAAATGCGCCCACCCAAAGATCCAACTTTGTTCTTTCCATCTTTATGCTCCTCGAAACATGAACGCAGTCAATATGACATCCAGCATCAATATCGCCAGCGATGATTGCACCACCGTGCGCGTCGTTGCGCCTGATACACCTTCCGCCGTCGGCGGAGCATCGAAACCTTCGAACAAGGCGATCACTGTGACCGCAAAACCGAATACAAAACTCTTGATCACGCCATTCATGATATCTGCTTGAAAGTCCACGGTCGCCTGCATCTGCGACCAGAACGAGCCTTCATCCACCCCGATGAGCACCACGCCCACCACATAGCCGCCGAACACGCCCATCGCGGAAAAAATAGCGGCCAACAAAGGCATAGAGATCACGCCTGCCCAGAAACGTGGTGCAACCACACGGGCGATAGGGCTCACCGCCATCATCTCCATCGCGGCGATCTGCTCGGTCGCTTTCATCAGCCCAATCTCAGCCGTCATTGCTGAGCCCGCGCGGCTGGCAAACAAGAGCGCCGCCAACACGGGCCCCAACTCACGCACCAAACTCAGCGCCACCAATGAACCCAAGGCAGACTCGGAGCCATAACGCTTCAACGTCTCGAATCCCTGCAAGCCCAAGACCATGCCGACAAACATACCCGCCACGCCGATGATGACCAACGACATCACGCCGCTGGCAAACAACTCTTTCACGACCAGATTGAAGCGACGGATGCTCATGTCGGATTGCAACAAAGTCTGGAACAAGAAACGCGATGCCACACCGACGCGCCATACGATGTTCACTGTGCGACGCCCTACCGCCTGCACACTTTTTATTAAGGGCATCAGGCGCTCACTTTCAGGTCTTGCGCATAGCTGGTCGAAGCGTGATAGTGGAAGGGAATCGGCCCATCCGCTTCGCCATGCACGAACTGATGCACGAAGGGTTTATCCGAAGCACGAATCTCATCTGGCGTTCCTTCGGCTACGATGACACCGTCCGCGATGAAATAAACGTAATCTACGATCTTCAGAGATTCCTGCACGTCGTGTGTCACCACCACCGAGGTCGCCCCCAGCGCATCGTTCAACTTGCGAATCAACTGCCCGACCACGCTCAGCGAGATGGGATCGAGTCCAGCAAACGGCTCGTCATACAGGATCAACATCGGATCAAGCGCGACCGTCCGCGCCAAGGCCACGCGACGCGCCATACCGCCAGACAACTCAGCCGGCATCAAATTGTGCGTGCCACGCAAGCCAACCGCATGCAACTTCAGCATCACCAAATCATGGATGATGTCCTCAGGCAGGTCTGTGTGCTCACGCATCTGGAACGCCACATTGTCGAACACCGACATGTCGGTGAACAACGCGCCGAATTGGAACAACACCCCCATCTTGCGGCGCATCTCGTAAAGTCTCCGCTCGTCCAACTCGTGGATGACCTGACCGTCAATCTTGACATCGCCGCGCGTGGGCTTGAGTGCACCACCGATCAAACGTAATAACGTAGTCTTGCCGCAGCCGCTACCGCCCATGACGGCAATCACCTTACCCTTACCAAAAGACATATTGATGCCCTTCAGAATGGCACGCTGATCGTATGAGAAGTTGACGTCGTTGATTTCTACTAGTGCTGACACAATGACCTTTGGCTTTTTACAAATTTCAAGGCGCGCATTCTATCATCACACCCGCACGAGTTTCTTACTCCATCGCCCTTGAGATTGTCGCCATTAGTGGCTATCCTCCGCCCGTACATATTTATAGCCCCTTAATACCTTGAATAAAGAGACGCTTCCAACCTTGTTGCTTGTGGATGACGACCCACTCATCCGCGATTCTTTGCATTTAGTCCTGTCGGACGACTTCGACATCGTGCTGGCCGAAGATCGCGCACAAGCCATCCGCCTTGTGCGTGACTTGCCAACTGCACCACAACTCGCTTTAGTTGATCTCGGACTCCCCCCAACGCCACATCGTCCGCAAGAAGGTTTTCGGCTAATCACCGAACTTTTGGCGCATTCCCCGCAAATTAAAATCATCACACTCTCTGGTCAAAGTGAGGAGAGTAATGCCCGCCATGCGCGCACCTTAGGCGCGTTTGAATTCGTCGCCAAACCCTGTAAGCCAGACGACATCCGCACTCAACTACATGCCGCATTGGCAGCACAACAAAGTGAAAAACGTGCATCCTCCCTGCATCAGTCGCAGTTGGGTATCGTCGGCGAGAGCACAGTCATCCAGACCTTACGTGAGCAAATCAAGCTCTACGCAAGCACGCCCTACCCTGTCCTCATTCAAGGTGAGTCGGGAAGCGGCAAGGAATTAGTCGCACTGGCTTTGCAAAATGTAAGTCAAAACCCAAACTCTCCATTCATCGCGATCAATTGCGCAGCCATCGCGCCCAATTTATTGGAATCAACTCTTTTTGGTCACGCCAAAGGGGCGTTCACTGGCGCGACTGCCGCCCAGATCGGCTTCTTCGAAAAAGCCGAAAACGGCACCCTGTTCTTGGATGAGATTGGTGAATTACCGCAAGAACTGCAAGCCAAGCTGTTGCGTGTATTGGAGAACGGTGAATACCAGCGTGTGGGTGAAACCACCACCCGCAAAAGCAACGCACGCATCATCGCCGCCACCAACTTGGTGTTGGCGCAAGCCGTGCGTAGCGGTAATTTCCGCGCCGACCTGTTCCATCGCATGAGCGTCTTCACCATCAATGTACCCTCGTTGAAGACGATGAACGGTGACAAAATGTTGCTCCTAGAACACTTCCGCGATTTCTATACCAAGCAAATGCAGCGCAAACCATTCACACTGGATGCAGCCGCGCAGTCTGCTTGGCAGCGCTATTCATTTCCAGGCAACACGCGCGAGCTACGCAACATAGTGATTCGTTTAGTCACCAAGTATGCGAATGCGCAAGTCAGTCCATCACAACTTGAAGCTGAGTTCGAGCAACAATTCACCGAAGTAAATCCTGCTACTGACAACTCACCCAACGACCTGAGGCACATCTTGCAACAAGGCGGCTTCAATCTCGACGAGATGTTGATGGGGCATACTCAAAGATATATCGACACCGCAATGGAATTGGCTCAAGGGAATGTGAGTGAAGCCGCGAAACTGCTCGGCATCGCACGTACCACCCTATACAGCCGCATGGATGCATTGCATAAACACAGGGCAAACCAATAAGGGGAATCGGATGTACCTAGAGCATTTCGGCCTTAGCGAACAACCTTTCAAAATCACACCCATCACCGATTTCTTCTTCTCAGGGGCGAATCGTGGTGAGATATTGGATGCATTAATCTATGCGATCACGGACGGCGAAGGCATCGTCAAGATCAGCGGCGAGGTCGGTAGTGGCAAGACTATGTTGTGTCACATGTTGCTAGAAAAACTCCCCACCAACATCAAAGCAATCTATCTCGCCAACCCAAGCCTATCTCGCGACGAACTGCTCTATGCCATCGCCGATCGTCTTGGCTTAGATTTGGAAGGTCAACGTGTTAGCGTCATCCTGCAAAACCTGCAAAATGACCTCGAAGCGAAATATGCAAAAGGAGAACGTTGCGTCGTGCTGGTAGATGAGGCGCATGCTATGCCGCCGAACACGTTAGAAGAGCTGCGCTTGCTCTACAACATGCAAGTAGGTAAGCACAAGTTATTGCAGATCGTACTGTTTGGGCAACCCGAACTAGATGAGAAGTTATCGCAAAGCAACATGCGTCAACTGAAAGATCGCATCGTCCACCACTTCACTATCCTGCCTATCTCACAGAAAGTCATCCACACCTACCTGATGTTCCGTATGCGCGCGGCAGGGTACAAAGGGCCAGACAACTTCTCACCTATAGCAGAAAAGCTCATCGGCAAAGCCTCACATGGCCTGATGCGTCGAGTGAACATCTTGGCCGACAAGGCGCTACTTGCAGCCTTCGTCGAGAACACTCACACCATACAGGAGCACCACGTTCAGGCCGCCATCCGTGACAGCGAGATGACTCCCATGCATAAATGGGGCAACCGTCGCAATCTAAGCATGTTGGGTGGAATGACATTGTTCGCCGCCATACTCGCAGGTGCGGGTTGGTTCATGGGGCACGAACACCAAGGCACTCCGACCACCAATCAGTCACCCACTATTGCCAATCTAGCAACAACATCAGTGCTGGCGACATCTGCCCAAGTAACGCCCGCACCTTTATCGGCAGTTGCGATTCCGCTTGCTGCGGGAAGCGAAACATCTACAACGGCGGTAGTCGCAACCACACAAGTTGAAGCCATCTCAAGTGTGTCTGTAGCAACGCCAATTCCAACAGTTGCAGAGTCCAGGCATAACGGCGTTAGTACACCCGAAAAAACCAATGTGGCTGCCCCTCCTAGTCATGCAATCGCATCGAATGGTCTGCTTCAACAACGACTAGAGGCTACACATGCCATGTTGAGCTCAACCTCCAAAGGTAGCGTAAGTATCCAATTGTTCTACACCGATAACGCACAACCCGAACGGATGGAAGGCTTCCTTAAGCGAGCAGATAAATTGGGCGTGCTCAACGAGATATACATCTTTCCTATAAAAATAAGTGGGCGCAACGCCTATAGAGTTATTTACGGTGTTTATCCAAACAGCGATGCGGCTCGCAACGGAATCACCGTATTGCCACAGCGATACCGAGACGCGTTTGCACCCACCCTGTACTTGTTAGATGACTCGCAGAAAGCTCCTTAACCTGATGAAACTAAGAATATATAGGCCAAATAGGTTGTTGCTTTAGTCAACAATTTAATGTTACCTTGCGCTCAAAGCTGTTAAGACCAAAGGCTATAAAGGGGAAAACGGAATGAAGTTAACCAACGCAGTAATATTAGGTTGCGCTTGCGCCATGCTTTCTGCTTGCGGCACCAAAGCGATCAAGCCTTCAGACAAGCACATTCAACAAACACCCGACACCGTCAAACAATCTAATGGTGTGATTCCCCAAACCAGCAAAAATGCTATCGTTCTGCCTCCTCCAGCGCCAGCGAAGAAGATCGAAACCTATAGCGTCGTCGTCAGCAATCTGCCAGCCAAAGACATCCTTTTCGCATTAGCACGCGATGCGAAACTCAA
>JAVHQF010000276.1:0-29580 GCA_036170995.1 Sideroxydans sp.
GCTTACGAATGGCTATTTGGAACTTGGCTGCTGCGATCGGGATGCGCATTGCGCGATGCGCCGCCGTTCGAGGAATATCTCAATACGCCGTTGGATACCGCCCACGCAGATTTGCTGACGGATATTTATCTGCCCTTGGTGTGAAAAGCGGGTTACTTCGTTGCGCAGTGCTGGGTGATGCGCGCGAACTCCGCCACACCTAGATTCTCTGCGCGTAGTTGCGAGTCAATGCCGAGGTATGCAAACTCGGCTTCAGTTAAAAATGCTTTAAGCGTGTTGCGCAGGGTCTTGCGGCGTTGACCGAAGGCCGTGCCTACGACCTGCGCAAACAGGGTTTCGTTGTTGACGATAATCTGGTCGGCGGACATGGGAATCATGCGCACGATGGCAGAATCTACTTTGGGTGCAGGACGGAACGATTCCGGCGGCACGTCCAGCAATTTCTCCATGTGGAAACGGTATTGCAGCATCACCGACAGGCGACCGTAGGCGGGCGTGGTAGGGGCGGCCACCATGCGTTCCACCACTTCGTTTTGTAACATGAAATGCATGTCGGAGATGCGCGCGGCGTAGTCCGCAAAGTGAAATAGCAGCGGTGAGGAAATGTTGTAGGGCAGGTTGCCCACGATGCGCAGCGGCGTGCCTAGCGTGGCGAAATCGAACTGCAAGGCGTCGCCATCATGGATGACAATTTTGTCCTGCGGATAGTCAGTCTTGAGGCGCCCGATGATGTCGCGGTCTATCTCTACCACATGCAGTTTGTTTAATTGCTTCAACAGCGGGCGTGTCAGCGCACCCAGTCCTGGGCCGATCTCCACCATGTTGTCATTTGTCTCGGGGCGGATGCAGCGCACGATGTCAGCGATGATGTTTTGATCGACCAAAAAATTCTGGCCAAAATGTTTTTTGGCTTTGTGATTCATTTGAGTTTCCTCAAAAAACATTTCAGAGAAGGCTTATGCACGCAGTGCGTGATGCCGGAACTAAGCATATGTTTAGCTTTATGCCCGCTCATTTTTTGCCATTTCTATTGCGACTTTGATCGCCTCCAACAAGCTGCCGACATTGGCTTTGCCCGTGCCGGCTAAATCGAGTGCAGTGCCGTGATCAACCGAGGTGCGGATGAAGGGTAAGCCCAAGGTGATGTTCACGCCTTTACCGAAACTGGCGTGTTTAAGGACGGGCAAGCCTTGGTCGTGATACATCGTTAGCACGGCATCGCATTCGCGCAGACGGTGTGCGGCGAACAAGGTATCAGCGGGCAAGGGTGGGCTCACATTGAAACCTTCTGCACGTAATTTATCGAGCACGGGAATCATCACGTCCATTTCTTCGCGCCCGAGGTGTCCACCTTCACCCGCATGGGGATTGAGTCCTGCGACTAAGATGCGTGGGCGGGCGATGCCAAATCGTTTTTGCAAATCACGCAGTAGGATGCGCAGGATGTCTTCCAGCAGAGGTTGCGTGATGGCGTCTGCCACCTCTCGCAAGGGCAGGTGGGTCGTAGTAAGCGCTACACGCATGTCACCCCCTGCCAGCATCATCACGACGAGCGGTGTATTGGTCTTTTCGGCAAGATATTCGGTGTGACCGGTGAAGGGGATGCCGGCATCGTTGATGATGCCCTTATGCACAGGGGCGGTAACCATGCCGGCGAATTCGCCAGACATACAACCTTGCACAGCGCGATCCAGTGTGGCTAGCACATAGGGCGCATTGCGTGAGTCGAGCTTTCCAGTGCTGACAGATTGCGCCGCATGAATGTGCAACACGCTCAATTTGTTTGCGACATAGGGAGTTGCGTTGCTGTAGTCGTGCAGCGGGACATCCAAGTCGAGTTGTGCCGCGCGTTGTTGCAACATCTGTTTATCTGCAATAACAACGAGTGGGTGGGGATGCTGGATGAGTTGCAAGCACAGGTCTGGGCCAATCCCAGAGGGTTCGCCCGAGGTAACAACGAGAGGAAGCATCGCTGAGTTAATCTCGGTATTCGAGGGTGGCGCGGTCACGCAATTGGCGCAACCAATCTTGATATGCATCTTCCGATTTGTAGGAGCGGATAGCATCACGCGCTTTTTGTTTCTTCTGCTCGATACTAACATCCGCGTTGCGGCGCTCTAACACTTGGATTAAATGCCAACCGAACCCCGATTGAACTAATCCACTCACTTGATTGACCTTGAGCTCATCCATCGCTTTCTCAAATTCAGGCACGGTCTCGCCAGGAGATAGCCAATTCAAATCGCCCCCTTGAGGTGCGCTACCATCTTCCGAATGCAGGCGTGCTTGCTCTGCGAAATCGGCTCCCTTGTCAATGCGTGCTTTGATCTCCTGCAAACGCGCCTTTGCCTCGTTCTCCGAAACTAACTCACTGGTTTTGATGAGGATGTGGCGTGCGTGGGTTTGGGTAATGAACACGGGTGTGTCGGAGGTCTTGCGCTGCAAGAGTTTGATGAGGTGAAAGCCAGTCGGGCTGCGCAATAAGGGACTGACTTCACCTGGTTTCATTTTAGAGAGTGGCTCGGAGAACAAACTGGGCAAGCGATCAGCGGGACGCCAGCCCAGCGAACCACCTTGCAGTGCATCGTTCGCGTCGGAGTAACCCGCTGCAATTTGGGCGAAGGGTGAACCCTCTTTCAGCTTAGCTTGTGCTTCTTCGGCACGGCGTTTGTAGCTCTGGATGCTTTCTGCACTTGCCTGTTCGGGCACGATGATGAGGATATGTGCAAGTTGTAGTTCTTCTCCCTTGTTGCCTTGATTGGCTTGGGTCGTCAGATAATCTTCGATGTCGCTCTCGCTGATGACTAGTTTGCTATCGACCTCGCGTTCACGCAGACGCACGGAGACGATTTCTCCACGAATCTCTTCGCGGAACTTGTTGAAATCGACACCTTCGTTTTCCAATTTGGCACGAAACGCAACCACTGATTCGAGTTTGTTCTGCTGTGCGATGCGGGTCATGGCTTTTTCCAGCTGAACGTCATCTACACGCAGACCACTCTCTCTGGCGAACTGACTTTGCAGCATCTCGGTAATCATGCGTTCCAGCACTTGCTTCTCCAAGCTGGTGTTGTCGGGAAGTAGTGTTCCTTGTTTCTGGAGCTGTTTGATCGCGGCATTCAAGCGTTGCGTGAGTTCTTGCTGAGTGATGACATCGTCGTTCACGACTGCGCGAATACGGTCGAGGGTGACAGGCTCCAGCGCGCCAGCAGAGGCGGACAGGCAACACAGCAACAGGAGGGTGATGATTTTGGATGGCATAGTCTTCTCGGGTTATTGCAGGCCTTTTACAGGCGGTGCTATGGGTAAATCGTTCAGTTTGGTGTAGCCCATAACGCTGGTGCGCAAGGCTGCGAGTGGATCGGAACCGATACGAACGAAGTCGTTCAGTTCCAGTTGGATAAATATCCCAGTGGTACTTTCTTTGGTCGCGGTCGCAAAGCTTTGCGCGATCAAACGGAGTGCCCAGCAGTCCTGATTATACTCAAGCCCGCCTAAAGCCTCTACGATACGGTCATCTTGGAAAGAATAGTTAAGGCGTCCCACCGCGTGCCAGCGTCCTGTGATAGGCCATTGGGTCGAGACATCCATCTGGCGTAATACGTCGCGCGTATAACGATAGCCGAGGTTGAGTAGTTTGCCAGCCTCTGGATTGTAACGGGCGGAGACACTGTACGAAGCAACATGACCTAGGTTGGGGTTGTACTGAAACAAACTGTCCAAGTACCAGAAGCGCGTGAGTTTGCCTCCCACCGTTGTCAAGATGTCAGAACGGCTGTTGCTGTCCGTTGGGGTCAGTAAATTTACTTGTGGTGTTGCGAAGCTGAAGCGCTCGGCAACCGCAATACGAATACGTTCAGTACCATCGTCATCGTCAATCGCGCGTGAGGTGAGCGCCAAGGTCAGCATGTCCGCATCGCCGACTCTATCATTTCCCAAGAAACGGTTTTCGGTGAACATCTGTCCAAAACTAAAGGGCGCTTGGGCGGTATCAAAATTGGGTAATTTGATCTGATCTACGTAGGGGATGCGCACGTAATACAAACGCGGCTCCAAAGTCTGCATGTAACCATTGCCTAGGAACGAGTCGTTACGTTCGAAGATGAGCCCACCATCTAGGCTCATGATGGGGAGCGTGCGCGAGCTGCTGGATTCGTATCCGCCGCTGTTCGCATCAAGCACGTAGCGCGTGCTGTGAACGCCCAGCTTAGGGGTTAGAAAGTATCCAGGGGCGCTCAGCAAGGGATAGCTGATGGACGGATAGACCATCGTGCGTTGACCATTAACCAGAGTGGGATGACGAAAATCCACATATTCACTGGTGACGGATAAGGTACTACCCAACACCGTGCGTTGTGCATTCACACCGACTTGGGGTTGCCTCCAATAGGGTTCGATGACGGGGGCTAGTGGGTCTTGCAAGGTCTGAAAATGTTGTACACGTGCCACGGCATTCCACCATCCGCCAGAATAATTTAGCACGCCTTCTTGTAGCAGGTTGGTCTGTGAGGTGGCATTTAAGTTGTCTGCCAAGTCACGGTAGTAGTAGTTGTCGGACACGCGATTCAAATTCAGATAGCCGCTGAATCCCCCCCCCAATTGCTGTGCGTGTTTCAGAGAAAAGCGCGTGCGATCAGTCTGGCTGATGTGGTCTGATTGCAGCACATCGGCATGGACTTCGCCGACGGCGCTGGGTTGCAGATAACGAAACTCGTTGTTGAGTTGTGTGCCACGTTTTTTCATGTAACGTGGAGAGACAGTCGCATCAAAGTTGTCTGCAACGTTCAAATACAGGGGAAGCGTCATTTCTGTGCCCCCTGTGGTGGTGGTACCAAAGGTGGGTCCGAGCAAACCAGAACGTCTTCTGTCGCTGAGGGGGAAGTTCATCCACGGGGTGTACAGGATGGGCAGGCCCATGAATACGACGCGAGCGTTGTAGGCGGTTCCTACCTGCGATGTGCGGTCAATATCGAGGCGGGACATCTTGAGCAACCAATCGTCATTCTCGACCGGACAGGTGGTGTAGGTCGCTCCCTCAAGTTCGTACTCCTTGCGGCTGGCGATGTGTGCGACCTCGGCTGCGCCACGCCCACCCGTCTCGATAAAAGTGAACTGTGGTTGTTGCATGTCGCCCATGTTGGTATCCATGTTCATCTGGAGTTTTGGACCAACCACAGTGGTGTCGCCTTGTTCGATTCGAACGTCACCCTCAGCGATGAGTTCCTTGCTGACTTCGTCGTAGGTCAGAAGGTCGGAAGTAACGACTTGCCCCTGTTGGCGCAGTTCGGCGTTTCCACGTGCCACCAGCTTTTCACCCCGCTTGGAATCAATTTGGTCGGCCAGGAAGAATGTGGCCGTCTGTTCTTTGGAGGCGGGAAGTCTGTTGAAGGTACGCTCGATCTTTAGCGGAATGGACGCATCTTCGCCGTGCGCCCAAGGAGCGAAAACGAGCGATAACAGCAGAGGCGCAAAACGCGGAGGACGAAGCATGGGCAGGGCAAATAATTTAAGGTGCTAAAATCTCACAAATCCTATATTAAGGCAACCCAATGCAACGTCAGAAACAGCTTGCCGACTGGCTTTCCAGCTTGTATCCGAACCAAACCTTCACTATCGCTCCAGCATCGGCAGATGCCAGCTTCCGTCGCTACTTCCGCGCTACGTTTGCACATGGCACGACGAAAATCGTCATGGATGCGCCGCCGCAACATGAGGATTGCAAACCCTTCTTGCATGTGGGCAAACTGTTTGAAGAGGCGGGAGCGCATGTGCCGCATGTGTATGCGCAGGATATGGCGCAAGGATTTTTACTGTTGTCGGATTTGGGTAACACCACCTATCTGCAAGCGTTGAATGAAGACAATGCGCAGACACTATATGGTGCGGCATGTGATGCCTTAATCAAAATTCAGATCGCCTCCAAATCCAATGAATTGCTGCCTTATGACGAAGCACTATTGCGCCGCGAACTGAATTTATTTCCCGAGTGGTACATCGCCAAGCATCTAGGTATCACGCTCACCACCCAGCAACAAGCCAAGTTAGAAGAGGTGTTTGCACGCCTCATCGCTAACAATCTGGCGCAGCCGTGTGTGTATGTGCACCGCGATTACCACTCGCGCAATTTGATGCTGACCGCCGACAACAATCCAGGGGTGATTGATTTTCAAGACGCGGTGTATGGGCCGATAACCTACGACCTCGCTTCTTTGTTCAAAGACGCTTACGTGAAATGGGAAGAGCCGCAAGTCATTGACTGGCTGATTCGCTATTGGCAGAAAGCACGCAAGGCAGGTTTGCCAGTGCGTGAAGATTTTGGCGATTTTTATCGTGATTACGAACTGATGGGTGCGCAGCGCCACATCAAAGTGTTGGGTATTTTTGCGCGCCTGTATCATCGTGATGGCAAGGAAGGTTACTTAAAAGATATGCCGCTGGTGATGAACTATCTGCACAAAGCGTGTGAGCGTTACATTGACCTTAAGCCGCTGCTGAATATCCTGCTGGAATTGCACGCGCAGGCGGAGAAGGCTTAATGCACGCCTTAATTCTTGCCGCTGGGCGTGGCGAACGCATGCGTCCACTGACTGACCATACGCCTAAACCCTTGCTACAAGTGGGCGGCAAGCCGCTCATCGTGTGGCACATCGAACGCTTGGTACGTGCAGGTATCAAGGACTTGGTCATCAATCACGCGCACCTCGGAATGCAAATCGAGCAAGCGCTGGGTGAGGGTAGCCAGTTTGGCGCGACCATCCGCTACTCGGACGAAGGGGTTGCGCTAGAGACAGCCGGCGGTATCGCCTTTGCTGCCCATTTGCTGGGCGATGAGGTGTTTGCTGTGGTCAATGGTGATGTGTATTGTGATTTCGATTTCACGCACTTGGCTACTCACGCATCCGCACTCGCTAACAGTGATGACCTAGCGCATCTGGTGTTGGTGAATAATCCAGAACACAATCTCAAGGGCGATTTCGTTCTGCAAAAAGATCGCATTATTCCTGTCACTGTTCCGCTCAAACCTCAATCCTCAATCCTGACTTTTAGCGGCATAGGTCTTTACAAGCCGCAGTTATTCGACCAAATCGAGCGAGGTACAAAGGTACCGCTCACGCCGTTGTTACGCGAACAGATCGCTGCAGGCAACGTCAGTGGTGAGCATCATCACGGGATGTGGGTGGATGTGGGCACGCCACAACGCTTAAATGAACTCGACAAGCAACTGTGTGCATCGCAGAATGCCCCCCATGACTGATACTGCCCTCTACGTTCAACGCCGCAAGCAAGTGCAGCACTTGATGCAAAGCGGCATCGCTATTATCCCGACTGCACTGGAAGTCGTTCGCAATGCCGACGCGCATTACGACTATCGCCACGACAGCTATTTCTATTATCTCACTGGGTTTGCCGAACCCGAATCGGTGCTCCTATTAATTGCTGGAGTTGAGCCGAAGAGCATCTTATTTTGTCGCCAAAAAAACGCAGAGCGTGAGGTGTGGGATGGCTTTCGTTATGGTCCTGATGTGGCAGTCGAGCGTTTCGGCTTTGATGCGGCTTTTCCCATCGAACAGCTAGATGAAAAACTGGTTGAGTTGATGGGTAATCAGCCCACGTTGTTCTATCCCATCGGCGGTGATTGGGATGCGCGTCTCATCAAAGCGCGTGAAGCGGTCAAGGCAAAAGCGCGTACTGGTACCCATGCGCCGAATGCGATGCGAGATGTGCGAGAGCTGATGAACGAGATGCGCTTGTTCAAAGACGAGCATGAAGTGGGCATCATGCGCGCTGCCGCAAAAATTTCGTGTGAGGCACATCGCCGTGCAATGCGCTTCACTCGCCCAGGCCAATATGAATACGAAGTGGAAGCGGAGTTGCTACACGAGTTTTGCCGTCACGGTGCGCGTCATCCCGCCTACACCAGCATCGTGGCAGGGGGGGCGAACGCATGCACGTTGCACTACGTCGGCAACGATGCGCGACTCAACGACGGTGATATGTTGCTCATTGACGCGGGGTGCGAGTTGGGCGGATATGCTTCAGATATTACGCGTACCTTCCCAGTGAATGGCCACTTCAGCGCGGCTCAAAAGGAGGTGTACGAGATTGTGCTCGCCGCACAGGCGGCGGCCATCGCGGTAGCAAAACCTGTCAATTCTTGGAATGCACCTCACGAAGCTGCATTGCGTGTGTTGGCGCAGGGCTTCATCGACTTGAAGCTATGCCAAGGCTCGGTCGAATCTGTGCTGGGAAGTGAGAGTTACAAGCAGTTTTATATGCATCGCACGGGTCATTGGTTGGGTATGGATGTGCACGATGTGGGCGAATACAAGGTTGATGGGAATTGGCGAGCTTTGCAGTCTGGCATGATGCTGACGGTGGAGCCAGGTTGCTACATCCGTCCTTCGGATAGCGTACCGCGCGACCTATGGAACATCGGTATCCGCATCGAAGACGATGTGCTCATTACTTCGAATGGCAATGAGGTGTTGACGCAAGCAGCCCCTAAAACGGTGAACGAGATTGAGGAGGTCATGCGCCATGAATGAATCCCAATGTGATGTTGCCATCATTGGCGGTGGCCCAGTGGGCGCCGCGCTGGCGCTGGCTTTGCAGGGCAATGGATTGCAAGTGGTGTTGCTGGAGGCGCGCGAGTCCGAAGTGAATACCACCGACCCGCGTGCATTGGCGCTGTCCTACGGTACACGACTGTTGCTGCAACGCCTTGGTGCTTGGGATGCGTTGCGGGACGTGAGCGGCATCAAGGTCATCGAGGTCACGCAGAAACGGACATCTGGGCATACCACCCTGCGCGCGGAAGAGATGAAAGTGCCTGACCTCGGCTATGTCTTGCCCTATACGATGTTGCATGCGGCATTGCAAAAAGGTTTGGCAGAGGGCGATGTCACCTGTATCTATGGTGCTATGGTGAGTGAGCTACGGTTGACCGACGCCTCCGCTGTGATCGAATATCAGCACCAAGGTCAAACATATACCCTCACGACGCGTCTTGCAGTTGCCGCCGATGGTGGAAAATTGCTCGAAGCTGCGCATCCTCCGCAGATCACCGATTACGGGCAGAGTGGTGTCATCGCGCATGTCACCACCTCGCAGGTCAACACGGGCAAGGCCTTTGAGCATTTCACCCCGCAGGGCCCGATGGCATTGCTGCCCTATCTGGGCGGGTATGAATTGGTGCTGACTGCCGCTCATGATGCAGCGCAAGCTATGCTGACGTGGGATGACGCGACATTCTTGGCTTATCTACAGAATCATTTTGGTGATCGCGTCGGTGAGTTCCTGAGCATCGGCAAACGCAGTTGCTATCCACTGCGTTTGAGACGCGCGCCAGACATCACTTTCTCGCACACCGTCCTCATCGGCAATGCCGCACAGACCCTGCATCCCGTGGCGGGACAAGGCTTCAATTTGGGCGTGCGCGATGCGTGGGAATTGGGTCAAGTCATTCTGGATAGTGCACCCGAAAATATTGGTTCGGCAGCGATGTGTGCTGCCTATCGTAAATCACGCCGCATTGATCGCAATGCGGGCATACGTTTCACTGATGGTTTGGTGCGAGTGTTTTCCAATGATCTACCGCTCCTTGGACAAGTTCGCTCTGCCGCGTTATCACTTCTCGATGTCTTTCCAATGGCAAGAAGATTCGTTGCCAAACGTATGATGTTTGGAGCGAACGGTTAAGTTCGTCCATTAGCCGCCACCAAATTCACACATCACACCAAGCGTTTTAGCAGTTTTTCGTGTATCCCGCCAAATCCGCCGTTGCTCATCACCAAGATGTGATCTCCCGGTTCCGCAACACGGGCGATGGCTTCGATGAGTTCGCTTAAATCGTCTGTTACGACCGCTGTATCTCCTAATGGAGCGAGCGCACCGCGCGCATCCCAGCCTAAGTTGCCTGCATAGCAGAAAGTCAGATCGGCGTCTTTAAGACTGTCAGGCAACGCGTCTTTCATCACGCCCAGCTTCATGGTGTTGGAACGCGGTTCCAGGACAGCCAAGATGCGTGCCTTGCCGACTTTGCGGCGCAACCCAGCAAGGGTGGTGGCAATGGCAGTGGGGTGATGTGCGAAATCGTCATACACGGTGATGCCGTGTATGGTGCCGCGCACTTCCATGCGGCGCTTCACGTTCTTGAATTCGGTCAGCGCTGCCAAGCCTTGTGTCACTGGCACACCAGCATGACGCGCAGCAGCCAAAGCAGCCAGCGCGTTCATGCGGTTGTGTTCGCCCATCAAGTCCCATTGCAATGTGCCCTGTGCGATACCGATCAGGGTCACGCAATTGTCATCGTCGATGTTCCAGCCATCGCCGCTGCCGAATTTCTCGACTGGCGTCCAGCAGCCGCGCCTTATGACGCGCTCCAACGATTCCTCGCGACCGTTGCACACTATCAGTCCGTTGCTGGGCACGGTGCGCACTAGGTGGTGGAACTGCGTCTCGATGGCATTCAGATCAGGGAAGATGTCGGCGTGATCGAATTCGAGGTTGTTCAAGATCGTTGTGCGCGGATGGTAGTGTACAAATTTGGAACGCTTGTCGAAGAAGGCAGTGTCGTACTCATCGGCTTCGATTGCGAAGAAGGGCGAGTCGGTGATGCGTGCTGAGATGCCGAAGTTCTGTGGTACGCCCCCAATCAAGAAGCCAGGATTCAATCCAGCATGTTCTAGTATCCACGCTAGCATCGAAGTCGTCGTAGTCTTGCCATGCGTACCTGCCACGCCCAACACCCACTTGTCGCGGAGTAAGTTGTCGGCTAGCCATTGTGGGCCTGAGGCATAGGGGAGATTGCGATTGAGTATCGCTTCCATCAGCGGATTGCCGCGTGACACCACGTTGCCAATGACGAAAACATCGGGCTTCAATTCGAGTTGCTCGATACCGAAACCTTCGATGAGTTCAATGCCTTGAGCTTCGAGCTGCGTGCTCATCGGTGGATAGACGTTGGTGTCGCAGCCAGTGACGCGGTAGCCCGCTTGCTTGGCGATAGCCGCGATGCCGCCCATGAAGGTGCCGCAGATACCTAGGATGTGAATGTGTTTGGGTTTGAGCATCGCTTACGTCCTGAAAATAAAGTACACCGCGCCCATCAGGCACAGTCCTGCATACAGATAATCCATCTTCAATGGTTGGTTCATGTACATCACTGCAAATGGGACGAAGACGGTGAGCGTGATGACTTCTTGCAATATCTTTAACTGACCGAGACTTAGTTCCGTGTAGCCGATGCGGTTTGCGGGGACTTGGATCAGATATTCGAAGAGTGCGATTCCCCAGCTGACCAGCGCAGCGATGTACCAAGGTGAGGTGGCTAGATTCTTTAGGTGGCCGTACCAAGCGAAGGTCATAAACAAATTGGACACAGCCAACATGAGTGTTGTGACCAACAAGGGGGCGGAGAGGAGATTCATGGTTCAGCTTGAGTTCGTAATATGGGATACTTTGCGAAGGCGTGGATTCTAGCAGTGCGCTAGCCCATCGTCAGTGGCTTAGGCGGGGAATACCGACAGGCGCGGCTTTCAGACAAAAAAATACCCCTGAATCAAAGGGGAAAGATTCAGGGGCAAAAGTCTTTACAGGGTAAAGACACACGCTCAGGGAGGAGAAACGTGGAGCAGTTCTCACCGCTCGCACGCTCAGACGGGACTGTGAGAAAATAGTTCCATTACTTTACAAAATCATTTGGAATCACCATGAAAATACTAGGACAATACCCCCAATCTCGTATGCGTCGTATGCGTCGAGACCAATTTTCGCGGGACTTGATGCGTGAGCATACACTTACTTCGGCAGATTTCATCTACCCCGTGTTTGTGTTGGAGGGGAGCAATAACGTCGAGGATGTGAAGTCGATGCCGGGGGTGCAACGTAAGACTTTGGACTTGTTGCTAAAAGATGCTGAGATGTGCGCGAAGTTGGGCGTGCCGGTGATGGCAATCTTTCCGGTAATTGGCACATCTCTAAAAAGTCTGGATGCACGTGAAGCATTCAATCCAAATGGTTTGGTTCCACGCGTCGTGGCAGAACTGAAAAAACATTTCCCAGAATTGGGCGTGATGACAGATGTTGCGCTCGATCCTTATACCAGTCATGGGCAAGACGGACTGATTGACGATAGCGGTTACGTGCTCAATGACGAAACCATCGCGGTGTTGCAGAAGCAGGCGCAATGCCATGCGGCAGCGGGGGCTGACATCGTAGCTCCATCGGACATGATGGATGGGCGCATCGGCGCAGTCCGTGCAGCGTTGGATGCGAACGGCCACATTCACACGCGCATTATGGCGTATTCAGCCAAATACGCTTCCAGTTTCTACGGCCCGTTCCGAGATGCAGTGGGTTCAAGCGGCAATTTGGGTACAGGCAACAAATACACCTACCAAATGGATCCAGCGAACTCCGATGAGGCGCTGTGGGAGGTTGGCCTTGATCTGCAAGAAGGTGCTGATATGGTAATGGTCAAGCCGGGGATGCCTTATTTGGATATCGTGCGACGCGTAAAGGATGAGTTCAAAGCACCGACATTCGCCTATCAGGTCAGTGGTGAATATGCGATGCTGAAAGCGGCGGCGCAGAACGGCTGGTTAAACGAAGAGGCTTGCGTGTTGGAATCGTTGCTGGCGTTCAAGCGCGCAGGTGCCGATGGGATATTGACCTACTTCGCGTTGGATGCTGCGCGCTGGTTGAAATCAGGCGGCTAACAAAATTTCTACTGCGGTGATGTCTGCATGCGTCTCGGGGTGGCGGCTACCGCTGTGACGCATGTTATCTGGTAATACGATGATGTGTATCGAGATGTCAGATTTGCTAGTTAAGGTGTAGCTGGGAACGACCGTATCATGCCCCCCAATTCGAGCGCGCCATTCACCATCTTCAAAATTGATGTTGTTCTTGAGCAAGGATAGTAGTACCGCTTTGGCATCTTCCGAGAATAGTATGAGGTTGATATCCGAACATTCTCCCGCACTCCCGCTCAAGACCGAGCCAGTTAAGTAAGGATTGAATTCGGCGAACATTTGCATGGCGGTTAGAGCCTCTTCGCGCAGTTGTCTTAATATGTTCGGATGAGTTTCGCTTTGATACAACGCGCGGTAGGTGTGTAAAGCAGTTTCCACCTCTTCATTGCTGGGCAGATGTTGGGTATCGAAAGCACCGAGTTGCTTTGCGGCCTTTCGTTTGGCAAAGGCGAAATCTGCCGTTCTTTCTTCGGCCATGATACGCGCTGCCTGATACGCGAGTTGCTCACGCATCAAATCTCTTCTTTGTACATGGGGCTTTCCCATCAGAACAGCTGCTCACTTTCAGTTGATTTTGAGGCTTCGGCTGGTATATTACTTTTTTCGGGTGGCAGATTCTCTTCGTAAAAATATTCGACGCGTACACCATCTGGATCGCGCAGTCCATTCTCATTGATACGTGCAGTGACGACGTGTTCTGGAATGGAATACTCGATTCCAGGAATATCTTTGAGAGTCGCGCCCATGTAGTCAATCCAGATAGGAAGTGCTGCGCCCCCTCCCGTTTCTTTTTCACCTAAGCTTCGTGGGTTGTCATATCCGACCCAAGAGACGGCCACAAGGGTGGGGTGGAAGCCGCAGAACCAAGCGTCCATCGCATCGCTGGTGGTGCCAGTCTTGCCAGCAAGATCCTGACGGCCTAGTGACATGGCGCGTATGGCAGTACCGTGCTTCACAACGTCCTGCATCATGTTGACCATAGTAAAAGCGTTGCGTACATCCAGTACTTGTTCGGCTCCTTTACCTGCTTCAACTGGAGTTGCTTGGCTGATGATATTACCTTGGCTATCTTCAATACGTTCGATTAAGTATGGCGAGACTCGGTAGCCTCCGTTGGCAAATACAGAATATCCCCCCAACATTTCTAACGGCGTGACGGAGACTGCTCCCAAGGCCATAGTTAGATAAGGCCCGACCTTCTCTTTTTCGAAGCCGAACTTGGTAACGTAATCTTGCGCATATTCCAATCCTATTGATTGAAGGATACGAATGGAGACGAGATTTTTAGACTTTATCAGGCCTTGCCGCATGCGCATTGGCCCTTCGAATTCACCATCATAGTTCTTGGGTTCCCATGGCTCGCCGCCCGTGTCTATTGGATCAACCACCAACGGCGCATCGTTAATCACCGAGGCGGGAGTGAATCCTTTCTCGAGCGCGGCTGAGTAGATGAATGGCTTGAAACTAGAACCAGGCTGACGCCAAGCTTGAGTGACGTGGTTGAACTGATTTCGATTAAAGTCAAAACCACCTACTAAGGCGTAGATGGCACCAGTCCTAGGATTGGCGGAAACGAAAGCGGATTCTGCTTGGGGTATCTGAGAAATTTCCCAATTTCCCTTGTCGTTCTTTCGAACCCTTAGGAGTGAACCTTTGCGGATTCTTTGGTTGAGCGAAAGTTTGTCGCCTAACATCTGTTGTGCAAAACGCAATCCTTCGCTATTGATGTTCCCAGATTCGCCCCCCTTTATATAAATTCCTAATGCTTTTGAGCTAACGTTGCGCACTACTGCAGGAATTAAATCGCCATTGTTGGGAACATCCTGCAGGGCATCGTCAAGCAACTCATCCGTATCGTTCTTTTTCAGATCAATATAGCCTTCAGGCCCCCGATACCCGTGGCGCTGGTCATAATCCATGACACCTTTGCGCAACGCGGAGTAAGCGACTGTTTGGTCTTGCGCCCTGATGGTTGTGTACACACTATAACCTTGGGTGTAGATGTCTTCTTGGAATCGGTCATACATCTCTTGCCGAACCATTTCAGCGATGAATCCAGCGTTCACAGAAAATTCTTGGTGGTATGCGGTTTGTTTCGTTTGTATGGGCTCGTTTTGCGCAAGCGTATAATCTTCATTGCTGATGTAGCCAAGATCGCGCATGCGTTTCAAGATGTACTCTTGGCGCACCTTAGCTCTTTTAGGATTTACGACTGGATTGTAAGCGCCTGGCGCTTTAGGCAGACCAGCTAACATCGCCATTTCGGAAATATTAAGTTGGTTGAGTGGCTTGGAGTAATAAGCTTGCGCTGCCGCACCAAACCCATAGGCACGTTGACCTAGATAGATATGATTGATATATAACTGAAGAATCTCATCTTTGGTCAAATTGTGTTCAATTTTAAATGCGAGCAACATTTCATTGAATTTGCGCGACATAGTCTTTTCCTTGGATAGGAAAAAATTGCGAGCAACTTGCATCGTGATTGTACTGGCACCTTGCTTGACTCCGCCGGAGGTGAAATTCGAGTAAGTGGCGCGTAATACGCCGATGTAATCTACTCCGCCGTGCTCGTAGAAGCGATCATCTTCGGCAGCCAAGATAGCTTTCTTCATGAGTTCTGGCACTTCTTCTATCTTGACCAATTCACGCCGCTCTTCCCCAAATTCGCCAATCAACACGCCTTCCGCGCTGAAGACTTTTAAAGGCATCTTGGGTCGGTAGTCCGTAAGCGCCTCTAGCGAGGGCAAAGTCGGATAGGTCAGAATGGCGGCAAAAACTAGGAGCAATACAGGGATGAGAGGCAAGGCCAACACAACCAGAGCGGGGTAGAACCACCAACGAGAAGTCATAGAAAATAATATACAGAGATAATTGGATATAAAGATAATCGCGGGGAATTATATCGTCCATACCGATAAATTTAGGTAGAAGAAAAAACTTTACACTCTCAAGAGTTATTGCTAGGATTTAATCCACTTTGTAAGAAAAAGCGCTAACCATCCTATGATTAAAGGAAATTTCGACATCCCGCTAGACTTTTTGAAGACGTCGACCCCGCCCATGATTGGGGTGGATATCAGTGCTACTTCGGTAAAGCTTTTGGAGTTAAGTGAGTCACCCAAAAAGGGCGGCTTTATTGTTGAGAGATATGCAATCGAAGAGTTGCCTTCGGATGCGGTCAGTGATGGCAACATCAATAACTTGGATGCGGTTTCGGAAGCTCTGCGCCGTGCTTGGAAGCGCATGGGCACTCGGATTCGCAACGTCAGTCTGGCGCTACCTGCGGCGGCGGTCATCAGCAAGAAGATTATGCTCCCCGCAGGGTTGCGTGAAGACGACTTGGAATATCAGGTTGAGTCCGAAGCCAATCAGTACATCCCCTTTGCATTAGAAGAGGTCAATCTCGACTTTCAGGTCATTGGCCCTTCCCCCACTAATCCTGAGGAAGTGGAAATTCTGTTGGCGGCATCGCGTAAAGCCAATGTGGAAGATCGTGTTGCGGCTGCACAATCTGCGGGGTTAAAAGCGGCGGTAGTCGATGTTGAGCCGTATGCAGCCGAAGCTGCATTTGAGCAGATTCGTTCCCAGCTTCCAGGTGGTGCGGAGGATCAATGTGTCGCCGTGGTCGATATTGGCGCGAATGTGATGAACTTCAATGTGCTGAGAAATGGTCAGTCGGTCTATGCGCGTGATCAGCAGATTGGTGGTGCTCAGCTCACCCAACAAATCCAGAGTGCATTTGGCCTGTCTGCCGAGGAGGCCGAGTCTGCTAAGAAAAACGGTGGATTGCCCGAAAACTATGAGAGTGATGTTTTGACCCCTTTTCGTGAAAGTGTGGCAATGGAAGTTGCTCGGGCATTGCAGTTCTTTTTTACCTCCACCCAATATAACGAAGTCAACTACGTTGTGTTGGCTGGAGGGTGTGCGGCGCTTGCAGGGTTGGATGAGGCGGTAGCCACTCGAACTCAAGTCAGCACGCTTGTAGCAAATCCATTCGAACTAATGACCTTGTCCAGTCGAATAAAGCCACGCCAATTACAAATGGATGCTCCAGCTTTGATGATTGCGTGTGGGTTGGCGATGCGGAGGTTTGACCCATCATGATACGCATCAACTTACTACCTCACCGCGCAGAGAAGCGACGCGCCAAACAATTGCAATTTATAGTATTGAGCGCAATCTCTTTAGGGGTTGGGGCTTTGATTGTAATATTGGTGCACGTTGCAATCAGCTCACAAATAGACTATCAAGATCGTCGTAATGCTTATCTTAAGCAAGAGATTGCAGTGCTGGACAAACAAATTGAAGAGATTAAGAAGTTGCGTGAGCAGACGCAGTCTCTGCTGGCTCGCAAAAATATAGTTGAGAATCTTCAATCAACCAGATCCGATGCGGTTCACTTGTTGGATCAAATGTTGCGGATATTGCCCGATGGCGTCTATGTCAAGAACATCAAACAATCTGGTTACAAGATAGCTCTAATTGGCTATGCACAATCAAATGCTCGAATCTCGACACTAATGCGCTCTATAGAAGATTCTCCTTGGCTGGATTCACCTACGCTCGTTGAGATTCATGCTGCTAATGTGAATGGAGGTAGGGTCAGTGAGTTTTCGCTGAATTTCAATCTGTCAAAGTTGGTTGCACCTGCTAATCAATCACCACCTAAGTCTGGTGGGAAGAATTAGGGGAAGTTTATGAATTTCTTAGAAGAATTAAAAAACATCGATCCCAAGAGGCCAGGAGCTTGGCCTTGGCTGGTGAAATTGGCTTCTTTTGTCGCGATGTTATTTGCAGTAGTCGCAATGGGAGCCTTCTTTGACTGGCAGAATCAGTATGAAGGATTGAAACAGGTCAGGCAAGAAGAGGGGCAGTTGAGAGAGACTTTCTTGGCCAAGAAAAAAGAAGCCATCAATCTGGATATCATCAAAAAACAATTAATCGATACGCAGCAATCCTTTGGGGCTTTACTCAAACAATTGCCAAGCAAATCGGAGATGGATGCGTTGTTGACCGACATCAACCAAGCTGGTTTGGGGCGCGGTCTGCAATTCGATTTGTTTCGTCCAAGCGGCGAAGTGGCGACGGGAGTATTTACCGAGCAACCTATTTCAATAAAGGTCAGTGGTAATTATGACGATTTGGGAAATTTTGCCAGCGACATCTCTTTGTTGCCACGTATTGTTACGCTCAACGACATAAGTATTTCACCGTCTGGTGCTGTGCTTTCCATGGATGCGACCGCGAAGACTTACCGCTACCTTGACGAAAGTGAGTTGGCCGCGCAGAAAAAAGCTAAACCAGCGAGGGCAAAATAATGAGAGCCATTTATATGGTAGCGTTTCTGGCGGTGTCTTTAGCGGGTTGTGGTGGTGAAGAATTTCAAGATCTGCGCGATTTTGTGAACAATGCGGGCACGGATATGCGTGGCAAAGTAGAACCGCCACCAGATATAAAACCATATGAACCCTTTGCCTACGACAATTCGACTTCGTTGCCAGACCCTTTCAAGCCCCGCAAGCAAGATGCTAGAAACCCCAACAGGGCGGGACAGAATCAGCCAGATTTGGATAGGCCTAAAGAAGAACTAGAAGACTATCCGTTGGAAAGTTTGAAAATGGTCGGTTATCTGTATCAACGTAACGTTGGGCATGCAGTTATTAAGTCGTCCGAAGGCAAGGTTTATAGAGTCAAAGCGGGTAATTACATAGGACTCAATTTTGGTCAAATACTTTCGGTGTCTGAAACCGAGGTCAAAATTAAAGAAATGGTTCAGGATAGCGCGGGCGATTGGACTGAGCGCGAAAGCAGTCTGCAATTAATCGAGTGATTTAGGAGTAATAACATGAAATCTATAATTAAGTCAGTGCCGAGCTTCATTCGATTGGTCGTGGCTGGACTTGTTGCACTCTCATTCAATGTGCAGGCGCAAGATGCGACAAGTACAGATGAAGGCATAAATTCTATCCAATCAATTTCCGCAAGTGGCGACACAGGTGGGAAGGTGGTGCTAAAAGTCAGCCTGAAATCAGCACCCACCACTCAGCCTGCCGCCTTTACCATCAATACCCCACCGCGTATCGCTTTTGATTTTCCTTCAACAGCCAACGGCTTAGGTAAATCCGCGCAGGAGTTTGGTAATGGCGATTTGCGTAGCGCCAATATTGTTCAGGCAGGAAACCGCACACGCCTAGTCGTCAACTTAGTTCAGATGGTGAGTTACGACACACGCATCGAAGGGAATGATGTTCTCATCACCTTGCAACCTAAAGGACTCGGTGGAACATCGGAATCCATTGCTACGACACACTTTGCAGATACCTCCGCTGGACAACAAAAACATAGCCTAAGGGATGTCGATTTCCGTAGAGGCAAGAATGGCGAAGGCCGTATTCAAATTGACTTATCTGATGCGGACATTGGAATTGATATCAAACAGCAGGGGAAAGCACTTGTAGTAGATTTCCAGCGCACAGCGCTTCCTCGCAATCTTCAGCGCAAGTTGGACGTGTCTGATTTTGCCACCCCCGTGCAACTAGTTGATGCCTTCGTGCAGGGTGGCAACGCCCGTCTGTCAATTGAGCCAAAAGGACTGTGGGAATATTCGGCATACCAAACAGACAACAAATTTATTATCGAAGTCAAAGCTGTTGTAGAAGACCCCAACAAATTAGTCAAAGGAAATGTACCTGGGTACTCGGGCGAGAAATTGACGCTCAATTTCCAAAGCATCCCTACCCGTGAAGCGTTGAGTGTAATCGCTGATTTCACTGGTTTAAATATGGTCATTAGCGACACAGTATCGGGCAGTTTGACTTTGCGTTTGAAGGATGTGCCTTGGGATCAAGCGTTTGACATCATTTTGCAAAGCCGAGGCTTGGATATGCGCAAGAACGGTAATGTGATTCAGGTCGCCCCTCGCGAAGAGATAGCAGCAAAAGAAAAAATTGACTTCTCGTCGCGTCAGGAAATCACAGAACTTGAGCCGTTGCGCACGGAGAATTTCGCTTTGTCTTATGCCAAAGCGGCGGATATTGTTAAGCTTATTTCCGATGAGAAACAAAAGATATTGTCCAAACGAGGTAGCGCCACGTTTGATTTAAGAACGAACTTACTCTTTGTCAAAGACGTTCCTACCAGCTTGGAAGAAGTCAGAAAACTTATCAAATTAGTCGATGTACCTGTGCGTCAAGTATTAATCGAAGCTCGGTTTGTTGAGGCGGGTGAAACTTTTAACCATACATTGGGAGGCAGGCTGGGATATACAGGTCCTACACAAGCACAAGGTGGGATCGCCCTTGGGGGTAGTAGGGGGACGGCTGATGCGAACGTCAACTTGCCAGGCGCGGCTTCTGGATTAGGAGGTTTGACGATGACGTTATTTAATGCGGCGGCCACTAAAACCCTAACATTGGAATTGAACGCGTCGGCAATTGATGGCACGACAAAAAACATCGCCAGTCCTCGCGTAGTGACGGGGGATAAGACTCCCGCTACTATCGAGTCTGGTGTAGAAGTCCCATATCTTCAAGCAAGTAGTAGTGGTGCGACCAATGTAGCCTTTAAAAAAGCTGTCCTTAGCCTGACGGTGACTCCACAAATTACGCCCGAAGACAGCGTAACAATGAAGGTCGCCGTAACGCAAGATTCAGTGGGAAACATTTTTGCTGGAGTACCAAGCATCAACACCAAAAAAGTAGATACGCAAGTATTGGTAGAGAATGGCGGCACAGTAGTAATAGGGGGCGTTTATACTCAAGACGAATCGGATTCAACTTCTGCGGTACCTGGTTTGAGTGACATTCCTGTGATGGGTTGGCTATTCAAACAAAACACGCAAGTAAAGAGTAAGAAAGAGTTGCTGGTATTTATTACACCTAAGATATTGAAAGATACGCTGGGATCTAATTGATATAACAAGATGTTGCTAGGAAGCCCGGCGCAAGCCGGGTTTTTGTTTTATACGGAAACAAAAATAATTCCAGCTACAATTCCGAGTATGAATGGCACAAATACAAACAAAAACAAGTCAGGCAACATCATTTTGATTGGAATGATGGGCTCAGGAAAAACGACGGTAGGCAGACTTTTGGCGAAACAACTTAGCAAGTCATTCGTTGATAGTGATGAGGAGATACAGCGTCGTACAGGCGTCACAATTCCGCACATCTTCGACGTCGAGGGGGAAGCTGGTTTTAGGCAAAGAGAGTCTGCGGTTTTGGAAGACCTAGTTGCGAAAAGCAATCTAGTACTGGCAACGGGTGGCGGGATGATTCTTAGTCCACATAATCGTTCGGTGCTTAAAGAGAGCGGAATCATTGTGTACCTCAAAAGCAGCGTACATGATCTTTGGCAGCGCACACGCCACGATACGAACAGACCCTTGCTACAAACCGCAGACCCGCGCGGGAAATTGCAAGAATTGTTCGAGCAGCGAGACCCACTTTATGCAGAGATCGCAGATGTCGTGATGCATACTGGTAAACAGAGTGTTCATGTTCTACTACTGCGGTTGCAACAACGACTGCAAGAATTGAGGGACAGATGTAATGTTGGAGAAGATGAATCAATGAATACACTCAGTGTTGGCTTGGCCGAACGTAGTTACCAGATACATATTGGTAATAATCTGCTGAACAAATCAGAATTGTTACTCCCTTACCTGCCACGAAAGCGCGTAGTCATCGTAAGCAATACAACGGTTGCGCCTTTATATCTGGCGCGGTTGAAGGGAGCGCTCGCTCACCAACAAATAAAAATCGAGAGCATCATCCTGCCAGATGGTGAGCAATACAAAAATAGTGAATCGATGAACGTCATCTACGACGCGTTGTTGTGCGCTCACTGCGAACGCAGCACCCCCATCATCGCATTAGGAGGTGGTGTGATTGGTGATATGACGGGATTCGCAGCTGCCAGTTATTTGCGGGGTGTGCCCTTCATTCAGATTCCGACGACATTGCTATCGCAAGTTGATTCCTCGGTGGGCGGGAAGACGGGTATCAATCATCCTTTGGGTAAGAACATGATCGGTGCGTTCTACCAGCCTTTAGTTGTGTTGGCAGATGTGACTACGCTCGATACTTTGCCAAATAAGGAATTACGTGCTGGTGTGGCTGAGGTCATCAAGTATGGATTAATTAGGGACCTGCCATTCTTGGAGTGGCTTGAAGCCAATATCGAAAAATTGCTTTCCCGCGATAAAGCGGCTTTGCAATACGCCATTGCCAGAAGCTGCCAGAACAAAGCCGAGGTCGTCGGTGCTGACGAACGAGAAAGTGGTGAGCGAGCCTTGCTGAATCTTGGTCACACTTTTGGACATGCCATCGAGAACGGCATGGGTTACGGAGTTTGGTTGCACGGTGAGGCAGTCGCGGCGGGTACAATCATGGCAGCAGATCTGTCGCATCGGCTAGGGTGGCTAAGTGCGGAGGAGATGGCGCGTGTGCGGAAATTATTCGAACGTGCGGGGTTGCCAACAGTTGGCCCGAAATTAGGAGCAGAAAAATACTTGCAATTGATGGGCTTGGACAAGAAGGTGGCAGACGGGAAGTTGCGCTTCGTACTTTTGAAGTCACTCGGCGAGGCGGTCATGACAGGTGATGTGCCTCAGGCATTGCTAGAGCAGACATTAGAGGCATGCAGTGGCTGAACAATCGTTAGCACCCTATGCTGTCAGTGCCAGCCTGCGAGGCAGACGTATTGACGAACCCTTGCCGATAGGTCGCAGTGAGTTTCAGCGTGATCGTGATCGGATCATCCACTCGGCAGCATTCCGACGTCTTGAATATAAGACACAAGTGTTCGTCAATCACGAAGGTGACCTATTTCGAACTCGTCTCACACACAGTATCGAAGTCGCTCAGATAGGCCGATCTATTGCTCGAAGACTGCGATTGAATGAAGATCTGGTCGAGGCGATATCGCTGGCGCACGATCTTGGTCATACACCGTTTGGACATGCAGGGCAGGAAGCGCTGAACGAATGCATGAAAGGTCATGGTGGGTTTGAACACAATCTGCAGTCTTTGCGGGTCGTCGATGTGTTGGAAGAAAAATATGCCGCGTTCGATGGATTGAACCTTTGCTTTGAAACGCGCGAGGGCATCCTTAAACATTGCTCTGCTGCCAACGCTTCCGAGCTTGGCGAAGTCGCGTCGCGCTTCCTGACTAATCAGCGCCCCTCGTTAGAAGCTCAATTGGCTAATCTGGCTGACGAGATCGCTTACAACAATCATGATGTCGATGACGGTTTGCGTTCAGGTCTGCTCACCTTGGAGCAACTGTCTTCGGTGCGCATATTCTCAGAACATCTAAACGAGGTGCGTCAGACATACCCAAATTTGGCGGAACGCAGAGTTGTGCATGAGACGGTACGCCGCATGATTAACGCTTTGGTATCCGACCTAATTGAGCAGACGGAAGCCAATATCCAACAAGATTCACCCAAATCTCTTGAAGACGTGCGTACGGCACCACCTCTGGTTGCTTTCAGCCCAGAAATGTATGAAAAAAACCGTGAGTTAAAAGCGGTACTGCGTACGCAGCTTTATAGACACTACCGCGTGATGCGCATGAGCGCCAAGGCTCGGCGCATTATTGGCGACCTGTTTCAAGCCTTCATGGACGATTCGCGCTTACTCCCGCCTCAGTTCGTTCCGCAATCAGAACAATTCAAAGCAAGGCTAATATCCGACTACATCGCAGGGATGACCGACCGCTACGCTATTCGAGAACATAGGCGTATTTTTGCAGTAGAAGAGATTTAAGCGCTTGGCAGGTTGCCTGCTCCCCCTTGTTTAAGGTAG
This sequence comes from Sideroxydans sp., assembly GCA_036170995.1. GTDB lineage: Bacteria > Pseudomonadota > Gammaproteobacteria > Burkholderiales > Gallionellaceae > Sideroxyarcus. Next base: position 23,567 of record JAVHQF010000276.1, read on the forward strand.
CATTCCCGCCCTTTCGGATAGATTTTGGAAGGCGGCTGATGCCGCTATTTTGTTGCAACCATTGAGGTGAGAAACAAGTGAATAATTCTTCGTTGCCTGCGCAGCAAGGTCTATATGACCCGCGCAATGAACATGATGCATGCGGTGTTGGTTTCGTCGCACATATTAAAGGTAAGGCCAGTCACGAACGCGTGAGCCAAGGCCTACAGATTCTGGAGAATCTAACGCATCGCGGTGCAGTGGGCGCTGACCCATTGGCAGGTGATGGCGCAGGTATCCTGATTCAAATTCCAGATCAATTCCTGCGCGATGAGATGAATTGGGGCGGTATCCAGTTGCCTGCGGTGGGTGACTATGGCGTTGGCATGTTGTTCTTGCCGCGTGATGCGGCGGCGCGAACCGCTTGTGAAAAAATCATTGCTGACAAAATCGTGGCAGAAGGTCAAACCCTCGTCGGTTGGCGCGATGTGCCTGTCGATAACAGCACGCTCGGCGAAAGTGTCAAAGCGCTTGAGCCGGTGGTGCGTCAAGTGTTCATCGGGCGCGGCAAAAAGACCGCTGACCAAGATGCATTCGAGCGCAAGTTGTTCGTCATCCGCAAGACGGCCGAGCATGCCATCAGCAAGTTGGACAAGAATCAGGGCAAGGGTTTCTATGTGCCGTCCCTGTCCTCACGCACGGTCGTGTACAAAGGCATGTTGTTGGCCGATCAAGTAGGCAAGTATTTCACTGATCTGCAAGACGCGCGCGTCGTCAGTGCTTTCTCATTGGTTCACCAGCGTTTCTCTACCAACACTTTCCCTACTTGGAATCTGGCGCACCCTTTCCGCATGATTGCGCACAACGGCGAGATCAACACATTGCGCGGCAACGTGAACTGGATGGCGGCACGCCATGCGGCGATGTCGTCGAAATTGTTGGGCGAAGATCTGGAAAAACTGTGGCCGCTCATTGGGGAAGGTCAATCGGACTCTGCCTGTTTCGACAACGCGCTTGAGTTGCTGGTAGCAGGGGGCTACTCCTTGCCGCACGCCATGATGTTGCTGATCCCTGAAGCATGGGCAGGCAATCCATTGATGGATGAAGAGCGTCGTGCATTCTACGAATACCATGCAGCACTGATGGAGCCGTGGGATGGTCCTGCAGCAGTCGCATTCACCGATGGCCGCATGATCGGCGCGACACTGGATCGTAACGGTTTGCGTCCTGCGCGCTATCTCATCACCGACGATGATGTTGTGTTGATGGCTTCCGAGATGGGCGTGTTGCCCATCGCACAAAGCAAGATCGTTAAGAAATGGCGTTTGCAACCGGGCAAGATGTTACTCATCGACATGGTGCAAGGCCGCATCGTTGATGATGCAGAACTCAAACAACAAATTGCGACTGCCAAGCCGTATCGCAAGTGGATCGAGCAGTCGCGTTACTTCCTCGATGACATGCCCAAGGTGGCAGACAAGTCAAAAGCGGTGGTGAGCTTGTTGGATGCGCAGCAAGCCTTCGGTTACACGCAAGAAGATTTGAAATTCATCATGCTGCCGCTTGCCAGCGCGGGAGAAGAAGCGACTGGCTCTATGGGTAACGATGCTGCATTACCCGTGTTGTCCAGCAAGAACAAAGTGCTTTATAACTACTTCAAGCAGTTGTTCGCGCAAGTGACCAACCCACCAATCGATCCAATCCGCGAAGAGATCGTGATGTCGTTGACTTCTTTCGTTGGTCCTAAACCGAACCTGCTGGGAATTGACGAGACAAAACCCGCATTGCGTTTGGAAGTGCATCAGCCCGTGTTATCGCGGGAGGACATGGCGAAGCTGCATGGCATAGACAAGCTCACCAAGGGGCAATACAAATCCCAAGTGCTGGATATGACCTACGCCGCCAAAAATGGGGCAGCTGGTTGTGAAAAAGCTATCGGTGATCTGTGCAAAGCGGCAGACAAAGCGGTTGCGAATGGCTCCAATGTGTTGATCTTGTCTGACCGCGCGGTATCCGACAAGCGGGTGGCGATCCCCGCATTGCTAGCGACAGCGGCTGTGCATCATCATCTCGTTAAAGCTGGTCTGCGTACTAGCACTGGTTTGGTGGTGGAGACGGGTTCAGCGCGCGAAGTGCATCACTTCGCTCTGTTGGCGGGTTACGGCGCTGAGGCAGTGTGTCCATGGTTGGCCTTCGATAGTATCGAGCAATTTGAGTTGCCCGTAGGTGTGAGTGCACAGGACGGACAGAAGCGTTTCATCAAGGGCATTAACAAAGGCTTGCTCAAAGTGATGTCCAAGATGGGTATTTCGACCTATCAATCCTATTGCGGATCGCAAATCTTTGAAGCCATCGGCTTGAACTCTGCTTTCGTGAAGCAGTATTTCACTGGCACAGCAACGCAAATCGAAGGTATTGGCCTGCAAGATGTCGCGCAAGAAGCGATGCGTATGCACAGTGCGGCTTTCGGTAGCGATCCTGTGTTGACGAACATGTTGGAAGCAGGCGGCGATTATGCTTTCCGTATCCGTGGGGAAGACCATACTTGGACACCCGACTCCATCGCCAAGCTGCAACACGCGACACGCTCCAACAATTTCAATACCTACAAAGAATACGCCAAACTCATCAACGATCAGACTAAACGTCAGATGACTTTGCGTGGATTGTTTGAGATCGGTTCGGTTGGCGCACCCGTTGCCTTGGACGAAGTCGAATCCGCCAAGGAAATCGTCAAACGTTTTGTGACGGGTGCGATGTCTTTGGGTTCTATCTCGACCGAGGCGCATACCACCTTGGCGATTGCGATGAACCGCATCGGCGGCAAGTCGAACACGGGTGAAGGCGGCGAAGATGCCAACCGCTTTAAGTTGCTGCAAGGCGGCGAGAAACTATCCGAGATCATCGGCAAGAACCGTATCGAAGCGGATAAAACAATGAAGCCAGGCGACTCCTTGCGTTCTCGCATCAAGCAGGTCGCATCTGGGCGTTTTGGTGTCACGGCGGAATACCTGAGCAGTGCTGACCAGATACAGATCAAGATGGCGCAGGGTGCGAAGCCAGGTGAAGGCGGTCAGTTGCCAGGCGGCAAGGTGTCCGAGTACATTGGCAAGTTGCGTCACTCGGTGCCTGGTGTGGGTCTTATCTCGCCCCCTCCGCACCACGACATCTACTCCATAGAAGACTTGGCACAGCTCATCCATGATCTGAAGAATGCCAATCCATCGGCTTCCATCTCGGTGAAGTTGGTGTCGGAAGTCGGGGTGGGTACGGTGGCCGCAGGCGTGTCCAAAGCCAAAGCTGATCACATCGTCATCTCTGGATATGACGGCGGAACGGGGGCATCACCTCAGTCTTCCATCAAACATGCAGGTACGCCGTGGGAGCTGGGCTTGTCTGAAGCGCAGCAGACCTTGGTGTTGAACAAGTTGCGCGGTCGCGTCGGCTTGCAAGTGGATGGTCAGTTGAAGACGGGGCGCGATGTCCTGATTGGCGCATTGCTTGGTGCGGACGAGTTCGGCTTTGCGACCGCACCGTTGGTGGTCGAGGGATGCATCATGATGCGTAAGTGTCACCTCAACACCTGCCCAGTCGGTGTGGCGACACAAGACCCCACATTGCGCAAGAAATTCACAGGACAACCCGAACACGTCGTGAATTACTTCTTCTTTGTTGCAGAAGAGGTGCGTGAGTTGATGGCGCAGATGGGTGTCCGCAAGTTTGATGATCTCGTGGGTCGCAGCGATTTGCTGGATATGCGCAAAGGCATCACCCATTGGAAAGCCAAAGGGTTGGATTTCACCAAGGTGTTCTATCAGCCTAACGTTCCAGCCAGCGTCGCACGTCGTCACTTGGAAGAACAGGATCACGGCTTGAAAGAAGCGCTGGATAACGAGCTCATCGCGCAATCCAAAGAAGCGTTGGATGCGAAGCGGAATGTCAGCATCGAAACCAAAATACGTAACGTCAATCGTAGCGTTGGTGCCATGTTGTCGCATGAAGTGGCGAAGCGTCACGGCAATGCAGGTCTGCCCGATGACACCATCCGCGTGAAATTGACAGGCACTGCGGGTCAAAGCTTCGGCGCTTTCCTCGCGCATGGCATCAGCTTCCAGTTGGAAGGAGAAGGCAACGACTACGTGGGTAAAGGTCTGTGCGGTGGTCGCATCATCGTCAAGCCAGCTGCGGACAGCAAACTGACCGCAGCCGACAACATCATCGTCGGCAATACAGTGCTGTACGGGGCGACGGCAGGTGAGTGCTACTTCAATGGTGTCGCAGGCGAACGTTTTGCGGTGCGTAACTCAGGTGCCATCGCGGTTGTCGAAGGTCTGGGCGATCACGGTTGCGAATACATGACGGGTGGTATGGTCGTGGTGCTGGGGCAGACGGGGCGCAACTTTGCGGCGGGTATGTCTGGCGGTGTAGCTTACGTGCTGGATGAAGATGGCGGTTTCGCACAACGTTGCAACATGTCTATGGTGCAACTGGAAGCGGTGCCAGAAGAGGCTGCGGCGAGTGAGACAGGTGAAGTGGATAGCAAAGGTCGCGTTCACTTCAACCATTTGAACAAGACTGATGAAGCGGCACTGCGCGGCAAGATCGAAAAGCATCTGCGTTACACTGGTAGCGCCCGTGCCAAGCAGATATTGGATAACTGGAACAGCTATTTGCCGAAGTTCGTCAAAGTCATGCCAACCGAATATCGTCGTGCTTTACTTGAGATCGCAGCGCAACAAGCTAAAGAAGTGGAGGCCGCATAATGGGCAAGCCAACTGGTTTCATGGAGTTCGATCGCGTCAACGAAGGTTACGCACCCGTCGAACAACGTCTGCAACACTACCGAGAGTTCGTCGCTCATCTGAGTGATGCCGAAGCAAAACAACAGGGTGCGCGCTGTATGGATTGCGGCATCCCGTTCTGTAACAACGGCTGTCCAGTGAACAACATCATCCCTGATTGGAACGACTTGGTGTATCGCGGTAATTGGAAGCAAGCAATCGAAGTGTTGCATTCCACCAATAACTTCCCTGAAGTGACGGGTCGCATCTGCCCTGCACCGTGCGAAGCAGCGTGTACTCTCAACATCAACAATGATGCGGTCGGCATCAAATCTATCGAGCACGCCATCATCGACAAGGCGGGTGAGAACGGTTGGGTGGTACCACAATCCGCAATGAAGAAGACTGGCAAGAAGGTTGCTGTGGTTGGTTCAGGTCCTGCGGGTTTGGCGACGGCGCAGCAGTTGGCGCGCGCCGGTCATGCGGTGACGGTGTTTGAAAAGAACAGCCGCATCGGCGGTCTGATGCGTTATGGCATCCCGGACTTCAAATTGGACAAACGCCTGATTGATTGGCGTCTAGCGCAACTGACTGCGGAAGGCGTGAAGTTCGAAGTGAGCACTTTTGTTGGCAAGGAGCTACCTGGAAAAGGAACGGCTAACGATGCCAAAAAAGTCATCAGTCCAGCGAACTTGCAAAAAGAATTTGATGCCGTTGTGCTCACAGGCGGTTCTGAACATCCACGCGATTTGCCAGTACCAGGCCGTGAATTAAAGGGCGCGCATTTCGCACTTGAATTTTTGATTCCACAAAACAAAGAAGTGGCCGGGGATGCAAAGAATCCAATCAACGTAAAGGGCAAACACGTCGTCGTCATCGGTGGTGGTGACACGGGTTCTGACTGTGTTGGCACTTCGAATCGCCAAGGCGCAGCCTCGGTGACACAGATCGAAGTGATGCCGCGCGCACCCGACCAAGAAAATCGCTCCATGACTTGGCCGTACTGGCCGATGAAGTTGCGTACTTCCAGCTCACACGACGAAGGTTGCGTGCGCGACTGGGCCATCTCCACCAAGGAATTCGTGGGGGAGAACGGCGTACTAAAGTCGCTCAAATGCGTGCGTGTCGAATTCAAAGACGGCAAGATGGTCGAGGTGGCGGGGAGTGAGTTCACACTACAAGCTGACTTCGTCTTCCTAGCGATGGGCTTCACCAATCCCTTGGCGCAAGTGCTGGATGCATTCAGCGTGGAGA
>JAVHQF010000277.1:0-1687 GCA_036170995.1 Sideroxydans sp.
TTTCCGCCTCCAGCATTACATCTATGCGGGTGGAGCCGTCTTCGCTTTGGTAGATGAGGAATTGGTGGGGTTCGTCCATGGAGTTATTTCTTATTTCTTAATACTTGCAATGTGCTTTTTAGCTTTATGGCTGGTTAGCTTTGGCTTAGACAAGCTTTGCACATCCCTCTTCTAGCAAGCGAATGAAATCACTAGCATCGGAAAAGTAGTTCCTGAAAGCGAGTCGAACTTCCTCGCTCGTGTCAGCTCGTACGAGAACGATGTCTCGCTCTGGCATGGCGCGTTCAAGTTCAAACAAAGCTCGAAGAGCATCTGGAGCATCGCGGAAAGTGCGTATCTCAAGTTCATCACTACCGGAAAAAATCAAGATTGTGTTTCGCCTATTGGAGACATCTCTATTCGCTGCATTCAGTCCACGAAGTGTCATGAGCAAGCCAAGTTCTTTGTCAAGAACAAGGAATTGCGAGACCAAATCACTATCTGGAAGATCCGGGAATGGGCCCTTGAGATTCTCGTGTACTCTCGCCAGAATCTCGCTGGCAAAAGCCATAGCACGCTCATAGCGGTTATCACCTTTTTGGAATTTCGGCTGGCTCTCGGTAATAAAGCCAATGACCTCGACAGCAGTAGCCCATGCGTGTTGTACCAAGGTTCGGTACTGGATTTCTACGTTTAGTCCTGCAAGATTTTGCCCTATAGCTGAGTTAACGTCGTATTCGTACACATCATGTATGCCACGATAACCTGTTTCCTTCGGATGCTTGATGTAATCATACTTGTCGAGATCATTACGACGTTTGTGTTTAAAATGAGCTCGGTGAAATGCAGCACGGAAGTCATTGAGTCCTTTTAGTTGCTTGAAAATCAATCGAAACCCTGCAACGTCATCCATTCGTGCGAGTTGCATCCCTGGAAACCTGTGAAGCTTATCGAAAATTGTGCGCTTCCGTTTGTGGCGTTGGGCGACCGTGATCCCAGTGCCGCGAGTACGATTGCGCAGAATGGCTTGAAACGTGTTTAGGACGCCTCGGTGCGCTGCACGCCATTCATCAATAACCAGCAAGTCTTGCGACGTTGCGTTGTCTTTTCGTACATTTTCGCCAGCACGATTGACTCGGGACTTGGAGCCACCAGGAAATGCTGGCTTCATGATTTTGCCCATATCAAACTCCGACCTTGAACACTTTCATCACCTCATCCCCCAGGTGATTGATGACCTTCACCGCGATTCGTCCGGACTTCGGCTTGTCGAAGGGGCGGGAGGTGTCGCTGTTCAGGGTGGCCCAGGCTTCTTCGTTGATCTCGGCTTTCAGCGTGGTCTTCAGCGCCTTGTAGGGGTCGTTGGCGCCGAGGAAGTAGGCGTGGCGGACGAAGAAGGATTCCATGTTGTAGTCGGTGTCGATGAACCAGCAGGCGATGCCTTCGGCGCCGTCGCTGCGGACTTCGCCGGTGTTGGGGTGGAAGACATCGACGCCGTTGACCTTGACGCGCACCTGGCCACCCTCGGCTTCGAGGATGTCGATGTCGGGCTCACCGAAGATGACGAACAGGTTGCCTTTGCCGGTGTTCTTCAGGTCTTCGGCCATGTGCAGGTCGGCGTTCATGCGCGCCTTGAGCACGGGGATGCGGCCAAGCTTGTCGAACTCGGATGAATGCGCGTCGTAGTTGAAGGCGCAGGCGATGAGCA
>JAVHQF010000278.1:0-1686 GCA_036170995.1 Sideroxydans sp.
CGTCTTGTTTTCACTGGTCATTAAATTAAATCAAGCGGAAAACTGCCGTTATTCAGCAGTTCCCTGCACAAGACTCAGCGCGTCGCGATACAAAAATGGAACCCAAAAATCCGGATATTCTTTTGCCCCTCTTTGCTCAAAAAACCCTACGTTTACTAGTATATTCGCACGTCTAAGTGCTTCCTCTTGATCAACTTTCCAGAGTACAGAAAGTGTCTGTGTTCGTTGCAGGGTTCGTTCATTACGAAGCAACTCAATAAATTCTCTTAATTCTGGATATTCTGCAAATAGTGTTTGATTAAGACGCACTTCTGACACTTCTGGCAGCGCCTCCTTAAATGCAACTCTCGAAAACAATGATTCTCCCTCTGGCTCTGACTCACCAATCTCATATCGACGCATTTGTTGATTTCTTAGAGAGGTTAAGAAGTGGATTAGCTCCCTAGGGGCATTTAGCTGCGTGCCATCCCGAGTTCGAGTCAAGAGCCAGTCAAGAGTTGTAGGTTTATTTGGTCCAGAATCCACTTGTTCAGGAAACATTCTAAAGAAGAAGGATTCTTGTGTACCCGCTGCTGACAAAACATCTTCAAACTTTACACCGTAATAATTGAGCAGAGACTGGTTGTGCAGTGCACGACGAACAATAAGATTAAGTAGGGTTGATCTATTCCAGGTTATTGTTACGTGGCGAGTAATATGACTCGCTTCCCGGAAACCTTCCTCTGTGATCCGATTCCATATATCGGTACGCAAGAAGATTTTGGTTCGGATACGCTCCAATCCAAACATATCTAGATATACACGAAACAATGCCCTCAGTGCATTCTTCTCAAGTTCCAAACTTTCGACGAAGGCTACATCAAGCCGATCGAGCAATAACCAAATGTTGTACCTTGAATTCTCTCGCAGGGCTTCATTAGCCAGCGCCAGAAGGGAATCTATCGATTCGACGCCTTGTGCCCTCCCACTGCCAGTGGGCTCAGAAAAACTGATTTTTCCTGTAAATCCAATAGGCAATTGCGTGGTGGGATCAACCTTAATGCCACCCTCTATACTATCAGGACGCAATACACGCTTGACGTAGTCAAATGCGGTATGAACAAGCCCTTGGAGGGACATTTTCCCCTTCGCCAGGCCCTCTCTCGCAAGAACTTCTTGTATATGTCTTGCCTCAGGTCCGGGAAATCCATATTCGTCGAATGCAGATGAAAGCAATGATAAAAAATAAAGCTTCCAGAGATTAACAAACTCTGGTTCACTGGCCGGCGGGTCTATAACAAGGTTCCTAAAAGCTGGTGTACCTCGAGGATTCTCTGCAGGAATCAGAATGATGTTTCTATCAAAAAGCGAATCTGCTTTGGCAACTAGAAGTGCGTAGAGAGCGCTCTTCCCGGCCCCCTTTGCACCATAAATTATGTCTATTTCTCCTTCATAAACTCGGCGCCAATTGTCCGTTTCTACGAAATAAGTGGCGAGCGTATCGATCTCTTCCTCAGCAATCCTTTGTCCAAAATCGACAGCGGCAAGCGTTTCTTGCTTGGTCATTTGAGTTTCACCTTCCTAATTATTGGGGCATCTGGTGCGGCAGTGAGATTGAGTCCGTAAACTGCTGTAAATAATTGGTGGGCAGTCACCGCTTTGGTTCGGTAAATTAACGTTGACGAAACGATTAACAACCGAAGGAGA
>JAVHQF010000279.1:0-1683 GCA_036170995.1 Sideroxydans sp.
GCCAGCTACCCCTTTACCAAACGCTTTCTGGTCATCCCCCAAGCCTATCTCGGCCTCGCTTTCGGTTTCGGCATCCCGATGGTCTTTGCTGCGCAACTGGGTAGCGTGCCACCGGTCGCCTGGGTGTTGCTGATCGCCAATGTGTTCTGGGCAATTGCATATGACACCGAATATGCGATGGTGGACAGGGACGACGATATCCACCTCGGCATCCATTCCTCGGCATTGTTATTCGGCAAGTACGATGTTATCGCCGTGATGGTTTGCTACCTGATCGCCCTGACCGCGCTGGCTGTTGCCGGGCTGATGGCAAATATGGGCATGGCATACTTTATCGGCCTGATGGTAGCGGAAGGCATCGCGCTGTATCACTATCGCCTCATCAAGGATAGAAGCCGCGAGCGTTGCTTCGCGGCTTTCTTGCATAACAACTGGTTCGGAGCTGCGGTATTCGCGGGAGTGGCTTTGGACTACCTGCTTCGTCTTGATTATCAATAATAGTTTGGGTTAAGCACCCTCGTTTCCAATCTACATTTGTTTTTAATCTGTCTGGACTTCACTGGGTTTGCTTGCCACGCGTCACCCACAGACTGGCAAACATGAACGTGGCGATGATGAGACCGACAATGCCTAGCGACAGCACTACTGGAATTTTGTAATAATCGACGATCAGCATCTTGGTTCCCACGAACACCAACACGATGGCCAGACCGTATTTAAGCAAGTGGAATCGGTCGGCCATCCCGGCCAGCATGAAATACATCGCGCGCAGACCCAGAATAGCGAAAATGTTGGAGGTGAAAACGATGAACGGATCGGTAGTGATGGCAAAAATCGCCGGAATAGAGTCAACCGCGAATACCGCGTCAGTTAACTCAATAATGACAAGCACTAAAAATAACGGTGTAAATACCCGCACGCCGTTTTCCCGCACCCAGAATTTTTCGCCGCGATAATCTTGTGTTAGCCGCAAGTGACGCTTGACCCAGTTGAGCAGGGGATTTTTTCTCAGGTCTGGTTCAACATCGGCAAACATCAGCATTTTGATGCCGGTGACGACGAGGAAGACCCCAAACAGGTACAGTATCCAATGGAACTCCTGCACCATCCAGGCACCCGCCGCTATCATGATAGCGCGCAATATAATCGCGCCAATCACGCCGTAAATCAACACGCGCCTCTGATACTCATCTGGCACGGCGAAGGAGTTGAAAATCATCAAAAAGATAAAAATATTATCGATCGCAAGCGATTTTTCAATCAAGTAACCCGTCAGAAACTCCTCCGCCTTGACGACGGCAACTTCGCCACCGTATACATCCTTGAGATACCACCACAATCCGAAGTTGAACAGCATCGCGAGCGTAAACCAAACTAACGACCAAGCCGCCGCTTCTTTGAAACTAACCTTGTGTGCCTTGTTACCACCAACCAGAAACAAATCAACGGCAAGCATAATCAAAACAAAACAGATGAAAACCGCCCACATCCATGGTTCACCTACCTGCTGCGTAGCATCCATGTCACACCTCAAATTCAATTAAATACAAAAAATACCAGCTACACGGGTCAGGCGAGAAGCAACCTCGCATTCTCTTGGTTACGACATCACACGGCGGCGAATTTTTTGATCATCTCTTTCGCGCTGCCGCTGCTGTCCCTGATGCCGGTGGGAGCGGCGAA